>NZ_JAHKRL010000430.1 GCF_019396405.1 Nonomuraea rhizosphaerae
AGCGTCCGGGCAGCCCGGCGTCCGGCGCGTTCCCGGCCTTCGGCGCCAACACCGACCCGCTCGAGGCCACCTGGACCAACCCGCAGATCGTGCCGACGGCGTCGGGCTCGTGGCCCGCCATGCAGCAGCACGACATCCTCGACGACCCGGCTCCGGCCGCTCCCACGAGCGGTTCGTGGCCCGCGTTCGACCCGCAGCCCGCCCCGGCTCCCGCTCCTCCGCGCAACGGCTACCCGGCCTCGTACGAGGTGCGCGCCGGCTGGGCCGTGGCCGACGACTCCGACCCGCTGACCGGCCCCTCGCCGGCCGCGGGCACGCCCACGGTGCCGGCCCGCAAGGTGTCGGCCTACGACGACGTGCTGTCGGCCCCGGCACCGCAGCCCGGGGGCTTCGGCGCGTACGAGACGGGCGACATCACGACCCTGCCGCCGGGTGTCGCGGCGAGCTTCGGCGCGTACGAGACCGGCGACATCACCACCCTGCCCCCGGACCAGATCGGGGCCGCCTGGCCGGCGCCTCCGGGGGGCGGCAACGCCTGGCCCGGATACGGCGGCGGCACGCCCGACACGGGCTCCAGGACGGGCGGGCACCGGCGTTCCACGCCCGAGCAGGACTTCCCCGACTACTACCGCTGAGCCACCCGTGAGGGCCGCCCCTGGCGGCCACTCATGGTTGCGTAAAACCCGTTGCCGACCCCTAAGGCCCCGCCCCGCGGGGCAATAGGGTTTGCCGCATGATCGGCGACACCCAGAGTCGCGTGCTGAGCACGCTCAGGTACGACGTGCCTGCCTCGCTCGTGGTCTTCCTCATCGCGGTGCCCCTCTCGCTGGGCATCGCGATGGCCTCGGGCGCCCCCTTCGCCGCCGGACTGATAGCCGCCATGGTGGGCGGCATCGTGGCGGGCGCGCTCGGCGGCTCCGCCGTACAGGTGAGCGGCCCGGCCGCCGGCCTGTCCCTGGTCGTCGTGGACATCGTGCAGACGTACGGCTGGCGCGCCACCTGCATGATCACGCTGCTGGCCGGGCTGGTGCAGCTCCTGCTCGGGGTGTTCAGGGCGGCCAGGGCGGCGCTCGCGGTGTCGCCGGCGGTCATCCACGGCATGCTCGCGGGCGTCGGCGTGGTCATCGCGCTCTCCCAGCTGCACGTGGTGCTGGGCGGCGAGCCGCAGCGCTCGGCCCTGGCCAACATCGTCGAGCTGCCCGCGCAGCTCGCCGCGATGCAGGGCCACACGGTGGCGGTGGGCCTGCTCACGATCGCGGTGCTGGCGCTGTGGATGCGCCTGCCCAGGCGGGTCAGGGCCGTGCCGGCGCCGCTGGCCGCGCTGCTGGTGGCCGGGGTGACCGCGTGGGCGTTCGACTGGGAGGTCACCCGCGTCGACCTGTCGGACATCGTCACCGAGTGGGCCTTCCCCGTCCTGCCGCACGGCGACTGGCACCGGATCGTGCTGTCGGTGCTGCTGGTGGCGCTGCTGGCCGGGACGGAGTCGCTGCTGTGCTCGGTGGCCGTCGACGGCATGCACGACGGCCGGCGCGCCGACCTGGACCAGGAGCTGACCGGGCAGGGCGTGGCGAACATGGTCACCGGAGCGCTCGGCGGGCTGCCGGTGGCGGGCGTGATCGTGCGCAGCACGGCGAACGCGCAGGCGGGCGCGCGCACCCGGATGTCGGCGGTCCTGCACGGGGTGTGGGTGGTGGTGTTCGCGCTCGGGTTCGGCTGGACGATCAAGCTGATCCCGATGGAGGCGCTGGCCGCGCTGCTGGTGTTCATCGGCGTGCAGATGATCAACCTCGGCCATGTCAGGAAGGTGCACGGCCACGGCGAGGTGCCGGTCTACCTGGTGACGATGGCGGGCGTGCTCGTGCTGGGGCTGGCCGAGGGCGTGGTGGCCGGGCTGGCGCTGGCCGCGCTGCTGGCGCTGCGGCGGCTGACCTGGGTCACCGTCGGGACGCGGGTGGAGCAGGACGGGCGCTTCCACGCGACGATCTCCGGCTCGCTGACGTTCCTGGGCGTGCCCCGGCTCACCCACGAGCTGCGCTCCATCCCGACCGGCGCGGCCGTGGACCTCGACCTGAACATCGACTTCATGGACAACGCCGCCTTCGAGGCGATCCACTCCTGGCGGCAGGACCACGAGCGGCTCGGCGGCAGCGTGGACATCGACGAGCTGCACGACGAGTGGTACACGATGGCGGCGGGCGGGTCCCGCTTCTCCCGGGCCAAGACGCCGCCGCGCGGCGAGGACCGGTGGTGGCTGCCGTGGGCCTACCGCCGTCGCCGCCCGGTCCGCGACGACCTGGCCCCTGAGTCCCTCCTCTCGGAGAGCCCGGCCCCTCAGAGCCCTGCCCCTCAGAGCCCTGTCCCCCAGCCCTCTCCTCCCCAGGCTTCCGCCCAGCAGGTCCCGCCTCGGCCGGCCGGGGCGGAGTGCCAGCTGGCGGTCGGCGCGCGCGAGTACCACCGGCGCACGGCCCCCCTCGTCCGGCCGATCTTCACCGAGCTGGCCCGCAAGCAGCAGCCCACGCACCTGTTCATCACCTGCGCCGACTCGCGGGTGATCCCGAGCCTGATCACCGCGAGCGGCCCCGGCGACCTGTTCACGGTGCGCAACATCGGCAACCTGGTGCCCCGCAGGGGGACCGAGCCGCACGACGACTCGGTCCTGGCCGCCATCGAGTACGCGACGCAGGTCCTGGGCGTGCACACGATCACGGTGTGCGGGCACTCGGGCTGCGGCGCGATGGGCGGCCTGCTCAGCGGCGGCGTCAAGGCGGGCAGCATGCCCGGCCTGCGGCGCTGGCTGCGGCACGGCTACCACAGCCTGGCGACGTTCATCGAGACGGCGGACGGGCCGCTGGACGGCAGGGCGCTGGACCGGCTGTGCCGGGTCAACGTGCAGCAGCAGCTGGAGAACCTGCGCACCCACCGCAAGGTGGACGAGCAGGTGCGCGCCGGGCGGCTGGAGCTGGTCGGGCTCTACTTCGACATCGGCTCGGCGAGGGTGCACATGCTGCCGGCCCTGCCGTCGGGCGTGCCGGTGACGACCTAGCCTGTCCCCATGAGAGTACTGGTCATCGGCGGGACGAGGTTCCTGGGCCGGGCCGCCGTGGAGGCGGCGCTGGCCCGTGGGCACCAGGTCACAACGTTCAACAGAGGGCAGAGCGGGCCGGACCTCCACGGCGTGGAGGCCATCAGGGGCGACCGCGAGGACGCCGCGGACCTCGCGCGACTGGTGGACGGCCAGACGTGGGACGTGGTCGTCGACCCGTCCGGCTACGTGCCGCGCGTCGTCGGCGCGGCGGCGCGGGCGCTGACCGGGCACGCCGGGACGTACGCCTTCATCTCCTCCGTCTCCGCCATCGACGGCTTCCCCGCCAAGCCCGTGACGGACGAGTCCGGCCTGTGGGAGTGCCCGCCGGACGCCGGGCCCGGCGACGGTGACTACGGCGTGCTCAAGGCGGGCTGTGAGCGGGCCGTGGAGCAGGAGTTCGGCGGCAGCGCGCTGATCATCCAGCCCGGCCTGATCCTCGGCCCCCACGAGAACGTCGGCAGGCTGCCCTGGTGGCTCAGCCGGATCTCGCGGGGCGGCCAGGTCCTGGCCCCCGGCGACCCGGCCACGCCGATGCAGCTCGTGGACGCCCGCGACATCGCCACGTTCACCCTGGACCAGGCCGAGCGCGGGGTGGCCGACCGGTTCGCGGTCACCGGCCCGGCCGGGAACACCACGTACGGCGAGTGGCTGGAACTGTGCAAGGAGGCGACCGGCTCGGACGCGGAGCTCGTCTGGGTGGACAGCCAGTTCCTGGTGGACCACGAGGTGGGCACGTGGGTGGAGCTCCCGCTGTGGGGCGGGACGGACGCGGAGGTCACCGCGAACTTCTGGGCCGTGCCCACGGCCAAGGCCGAGGCGGCGGGGCTGCGGTCACGGCCGGTCGCGGAGACCGTGCGGGACACGTGGCGCTGGCTGCGCGACATACCCGAGCAGGAGCGCTCGTACGGGGCGAAGGCGACGCACGGCATCGCGCCCGAGAAGGAGGCCGCGGTGCTGGCCGCCTGGGCGGCCCGCGACCGCTGAGACGGCGGGACGGAGGCCGGTGGACCCTGGTGGGCCGGTGGGCTGTTGTGAGTATTCCTGCGCAGACCGGGCGGCGGGCGGCGATTAGCGTCGGTTGTGTCGCGCCGGGTCGTTCCTTGGTCCCCCACCCTGACCTAGCGCGACACAACCGGTCCTGACTCCCAGGGGCCGGAGGGGCGGAGGCATCGGCACCTCCGCCCCTCGCCGGCGCCCCGCCCGTCGGACCTGCCCGCCAGACGGGCTCGTCAGACCTGCCCGCCAGACCTGCTCGTCAGGCTTGTTCGCGCAGGTGGCGGGCGGTGGCCAGGGCGGCGCGCGTCTGGATGGCGGCTATCGTGCCCAGCGGGTCGGCCGGCCGCACCACCTCCGCCTCCGCCTCCGCGCAGAGCCGCCGCAGCCGCTCCCGCACGCTCTCCAGGGCGGGCAGCCGGTTGCCCGCCGCGGCCTCGGCCGCCAGCAGGCGGACGAACATGGCGGTGGCCCGCAGCGGCAGCCGCCGCACGGTGTCGTTGACGCCTCCCGCCTCCGACACCGAGACGGTCCTGGCGGCGTCCTCCCACCCGACGGCCTGCTCCAGGGTGTCGATCAGGAGCTGGGCGACGGTGAGCGTGTCGTCCACGGCCGCGTGGAAGGGGGTGTCGGCCGCGCACCGGGCGCGGATGCCGGCGCGCAGCCGGGCCAGCGGCTCGATCTCCTCGCGCAGCCGTACCGCGGCCGTCTTGGCCAGGTGCCCGAAGGAGAACCCGGACCCCGACGGGTCGTCACAGCCCGGGGTGGTCCACAGGGGCACCTCGGCGATCAGCGTGAACGTCCCGTACCGGTCGGCGTAGTGCCAGCTCGAAGCGCCGTGCGTGCGCCGCGTGCGCGCGTCCCCGCCGGTCTCGACGAAGTAGACGTGCTCGGCGTGCGGCAGCAGCGTGACGCCCGGCCCGGCCACCTCGTAGCCGACCGTGTCGATGGGCCCCAGGTCCAGCGGCACGCCCCGGGCGGCGGCGATCGCGCCCAGCTCGGCCGCCAGCCCCGGCACGTCGCGGGTGAGCTGGAAGTACGCCCCGCCGAAGTCGGCGTGGTGCAGCGAGAACATGAACGCCGGCCGCAACTCGTCGATCACCCCCATCAGCGCCAGCGTCTCCGGCAGCGGCCGGTCGAACCCCCTGGCGGGGAACGTCCACTCCGGCTGGTGCCTCATGGACGGGCGGTAGAAGTGGCGGTGGTAGTGGCTGACCGTGTACGGGCCGGCGTACCAGCCCTCGTTCAGCCGGGCGCCGTCGGGATCGACGCACGCGATGAAGTGCCAGGTGAACCCCTGCCTCTCCGCGGCGTCCGCGCACAGCCTCTCGGCCAGGCGCAGCACGGTCAGGAAGCCGGCCGGCTCGTTGGCGTGGGGGCCGCCGAACACCAGGGCGTGCTCCTGCCCGTCCCCGATGGAGACGAGCTCCAGCGGCTCGCCCCGCCGTGATACGCCGATCAGGCGCTTCCTGCAGATCGTCGGGAACCGCTCGCACAGCTCCCCTAACAACGCGGTCATGTCGTCGATGGTCGGAATCACGCGCATGGGGGCAGCTTCTCAAGCGGCTGCCACGCCGTCACGACTGCACTTAACGTTGCCCTGTGATTACCTTGAGCAATGCCGGACGTGGAGTTCAAGATCCTTGGCACGTTCGAGGTGCTGTTCGACGGTGTCCCCCGGGCCGTTCCGGCGGCCAAGCTCCGGGTTCTGCTCGCGTCCCTGCTCGTCGACGCCAACCAGGTCGTGCCGTTCGAGACGCTGACGGAGCGGCTGTGGGGTGAGCGCCCGCCCGACGGGGCCCGCAACACGTTGCAGAACTACGTGCTGCGCGTGCGCCGCCTGCTCGGCGCGGGCCTCGTCCTCACCCGGCCGCACGGCTACCTGATCGAGCTGGCCGACGGCGCGCTCGACCTGCACCGCTTCGACCTGCTCGTACGCCGTGCCGGGACGGCCGCCACCGCCGACGCCCTGGTGCGCGCCCGCGACCTGCTGGCCGAGGCGCTGCGGCTGTGGCGCGGCCGGGCCCTGTCGGACGTCCCTTCCGACGTGCTGCGCCGCGACGTCGTGCCCGCCCTGGAGGAGCGCCGCCTGGAGGCGCTGCGCCTGCGGATCGAGCACGACCTGGCGCTGGGCGGGCACGCCGACGTGCTCGGCGAGCTGGCCGCGCTGACGGCCGCCCACCCGCTGCGGGAGCGGTTCTGGGCGCAGCGGATGCTCGCGCTCCACCGCGCGGACCGGCGCGGCGAGAGCCTGGAGTGCTACCGGACCGTCACCGGGCTGCTGGCGGCCGAGCTCGGCGTCGATCCCGGCCAGGAGCTGCGCACGCTGCACCACCGGCTGCTGACCGCCGATCCCGCGCTCGCCTCCGCCGGAGGCTACGACCGCGGCCCCCTTCCCACCGGGAACCTGCCCGCGGAGGTGACGACGTTCGTGGGGCGCGAGCGCCAGCTCGCCGAGCTGCGGCGGCTGCTGGGCACGGCCCGGCTGGTCACGCTCACGGGGGTGGGCGGGGTGGGCAAGACCCGGCTGGCCCTGCGCGCAGCCGCGGCAGCCGCGGCATCACCGGCGGCATCACCGGCGGCATCGGCGGCCTTGCCGGTCCCCTCGGCGGCGGGAGCGGCCGGTGGGGCGTCGTTCCCGCACGGCGTGTGGCTCGCCGACCTCGGCCCGCTGGCCGAGCCCGCCCTGCTGACCAGGACGGT
>NZ_JAHKRL010000431.1 GCF_019396405.1 Nonomuraea rhizosphaerae
CCGTCCGCGACGACGTGAACGCCGGCGCCATCATGATGGCACTGCACGGCATCGGCGCAGCCCACGACCGCCCCAACTGGCGAACCGAAGCCGACGACGTCATCACCCTCGTGCTGGACGGGCTGCGCCGCCCCCTCTGACCTCGTGTCTGCGACACCCTGCCTGTTGACATGAGCGCCGCCTGTCTCGCCGTTCTCCGCCGCGAGTTTCGCAGCGGTCATCGTACGGCTTGCCGGAGCCGCCGATCGTCAGCCGGCAGGACGAGATCGACCCCAACACGAGGGTTTGTCGCCGCGCCCGCGAGACCGGACGAAACGCCTGCCAGAAGTGGCAGTCGGGGCTGTGCGGCGGTCCGTGAAAAGCAGTGGGAGCCGCGCGGTCGCGGTGGTCCCTCAGGAAGCGGCGGGAGCCGTGCGGTCGCGGGAGACAGTGCGCATCCGCAGCCGGTGGGGATGCGCCACGAGGCTCAGGGCAGGACGGACGGGGCGCTGGTCAAGAGACTGCAGGCGCCAGCACCCCACGATGGTCGCCAGCGCCAGGGTGGCCTCGGCCATGGCGAAGGTGTCGCCGATGCATTTGCGCGCGCCCCCGCCGAAGGGAAGGCAGGCCTGCCGGGGCGGCTGCGGGCGGCCGGGACCCCACCGGTCGGGGTCGAAGGACTCCGGGGCGTCGTAGAGGTCGTCGCGGCGGTGGATGAGATAGGGGCTGTAGGCGACGGTGGCGCCGGCCGGGAGGTCGTGCCGCCCCAGGCGGGTGCCGGCGGTGACCGTACGGGTGATCAGCCAGCCGGGCGGGTACAGCCGGAGCGTCTCGGTGATGACGCGGCCGGTCAGCTCCAGGCGGGGCAGGTCGGCGTGGGTGGCGGGCCGGCCGGCCAGGACGGCGTCGACCTCGGCGTGCAGCCGCTGCTCGATGGCCGGGTGACCGGCGATCAGGTGCAACGCCCACGCCAGCGCGGTGCCGGTGGTGTCGGTCCCGGCGAGGAAGAAGGTGACGAACGCGTCGGTGATCTCGGTGTCGGTCAGCCCGTGGCCGCCGGTCTCCTCGTCCCGGGCGGCCAGCAGCGCCGCCAGCAGATCCTCGTACCCGCCGCCGTTGGCACGGCGGGTGGCGATGACCTGGCCGAGAGTGTGGCGCAGGCGGGAGCGGGCGCGCCAGTAGGCGCGGTTGGCCGAGGTGGGCAGCCGATCCAGCGGCGGGAACATGACCATGCGCTGGACGATGCCCTCCGTGACGGTCCGCACGTCGTCCAGCAAGGAGTCGAGGGCCTGGAACGTGAGCGCGTCGGAGAACATGGTGGCCGTCACGGCCCGCGAGGTGATCGTCCCCATCTCGGCCGGCACGTCCAGGACCTGACCGTCTCGCCACGAGCTGGTGACCTGGAGGATGCAGGCGGTCATGGCCTCGGCGTAACCGGGCAGCCGGCTCGCCTGGAACGCCGGCTGGGCCAGCCGGCGCTGCCGCCGGTGATCACTGCGCGGGCACGAGGCCAGGCCGTTGCCCGTCACCTCACGCAGCCGGTCGAAGAGCGGACCGCCCTTGTCGAACGTGCGGTCGTCCCGCAGGACCTCGTACGTCAACCCGGCGTCACAGACCACGATCACCGTGAAAGGGCCCAGCCTCACCTGGACCAGCTCGCCGTGGCGGGGCAGCGCGGCGATGAACCCGTACGGATCGCGGAGCAGTGAGAGCAGGTGGCCGGCGACCGGAAGTGCTCGCGGCGCCGTGGGGATCTGCTTCATCGCTGCCTCCGCTTGTTCGGGTGACGCTGCTTCAGGGGGTGCTGCTCCAGGGGATGCGAACTGCCGCCGGACTTCTGCGGCACACCCGATCTCCTTCACCACTCAATGTAATTTTTCGAGCACTTGATGTAATCAAGCGTGGTGGCGAGCATCCTGTTGCCTTCAAGCTCGTGAGTGTGCGGCCCGGCGAAACAGATGCGCCCCGACACGCGAGTCCCTGCCCAGGTCCGCCGGCACGCTCGTCGCCATTGCCGAGCACCTGAGGGTCCTCCATGACGCCGGAGGCACCGTGGGCACCATGACGAACGCCCCCGGTCTGGCAAGATCAGTTACCGGCTTCCGTGATCGTCCAAGCTGTCGCCGTCCGCGTAGCCGCCCAGAAGGCATGCAGTCGCCAGCGGTCCGGCGCTATAGCACTCCTCCTCGGAGTAAAGGATTTGCTACACTTCCGGGTGTGGAGGAGTGGGAAATCCGCGTTACCAACGAGATCTTGACCTGGATCAAAGCCCTGGGCGATCGATCCTGAGCGCAGATCGTCGACGCCATCGACCGGCTGGCTGAGGCCGGTCCGAATTTGGGACGACCGCTGGTCGACAAGCTGGAGGGCTCCCGGGTTCATAATCTGAAGGAACTGCGGCCCGGTTCGGCGGGGCGCTCCGAGATCCGGATCTTGTTCGTGTTCGATCCGTGGCGATCGGCCATCTTGCTGGTAGGCGGGGACAAGTCCGGTGACTGGTCGGGCTGGTACCGACGGGTCATTCCCCGCGCCGAAGAGCTGTACGAGGAGTACCTGACCGAACGCGAGGCGGAGGAGAAGGACCGATGACGAATTTTCCCAAGTGGAGCGACGTCCGCGACGACATCGTGGCCGCCTCCGGCGGCGAGGAGTCCGTGGCTGAGGCCCGGCGGCGCAACCAGGCCTACATCGACGGCCATCGGCTGGCCGAACGGCGTAAGAGCCTGGGGCTGTCACAGACCGATGTCGCCGACCTGATGGGGGTGACCAAGAGCCGGGTCTCTCAGATCGAACGGGGTGAGGTGTCCACTGTGGAGGCCATCGCCCGGTACGTGCAGGCCCTGGGCGGGCAGCTCCAGATCTCGGCTGTGTTCGGCGACGACCTGTACATCCTGCGCGGCACCGACACCCACGCCGCATAACTCGGCCATCATTTCTACGGCTGTCGGCTTACGGGCTGATCAAGCTGCTTTGAAGGGTGCGTTTCCTCTGGGCCGGTTCGGTCCCAGCCGCGCGATTCTGGGGTTCCTGATCCTTGAAGGTTTCGATCGTGGAGCTTTCGTCCAGAATCGTGGAGCTTTCGTCCAGAACGGGCAATTCGGCGTGGGCCTCTCCTCACCCGCCGCTGAATGAGCCGAACGCCTCTGGCTCAGCCGATGCCGAAGGTGTCCAATGGTTGACGCTCGGGGAGCGGGAGGGGCCGGAGGCCCCTCGCTGGGGTTTGGGGCGGCGCCCCAATGAGGGCTGCCTGAGCGTGGCGAGGACGATGCTTGTGGGGAGGTAACGGGAACGCGGGCCCCCGGCCCTGGGAGCCCGCGTTCCGGTTGCAGCCTTGTGCGGGGTCAGACCTGGCCGGCCTTTTCCAGGGCGGCGCAGCAGGTGTTGACCAGAAGGCGGGTCACCACGTACGGGTCGACGTTGGCGTTCGGGCGGCGGTCCTCGATGTAGCCCTTCTTGTCCACCTCGACCTGCCACGGGATACGGACCGAGGCGCCGCGGTCGGAGACGCCGTAGCTGTACTTGTTCCAGGGGGCGGTCTCGTGGGCGCCGGTCAGGCGGCTCTCGATGCCGGCGCCGTACTGGGTGATGTGCTCCGTCGGCTTGTCGCCCTCGCCGAGCGCCTCGCAGGCGGTGACGATGGCGTCGTAGCCCTCGCGCATGGCCTTGGTGGAGAAGTTGGTGTGGGCGCCGGCGCCGTTCCAGTCGCCACGGGCGGGCTTGGCGTCGAGGGTGGCCTCCACGCCGAACTCCTCGGCCGTACGGTAGAGCAGCCAGCGGGCGATCCACATGTGGTCGGAGACGTCGAGGGGGCTCGCCGGGCCTACCTGGAACTCCCACTGGCCGGGCATGACCTCGGCGTTGATGCCGGAGATCGCGAGGCCGGCGGCGAGGCAGCGGTCGAGGTGGAGTTCGACGATCTCACGGCCGAAGATCGCGTCGGCTCCGACGCCGCAGTAGTACGGGCCCTGCGGGGCGGGGAAGCCGCCCTCGGGGAAGCCCAGCGGGCGGCTGCCCTTGAAGAAGGTGTACTCCTGCTCGATCCCGAACCACGACTCCTGGTCGGCGAACTGCTCGGCGACCGGACGCAGCAGAGCGCGGGTGTTGCTCTTGTGCGGGGCGCCGTCGATCTCCTCGACCTCGCACAGCACCAGCACGCTGGAGCCGCCGCGGATCGGGTCGGGGCAGGTGAACACCGGGCGGAGCACACGGTCCGACGAGTGGCCCTCGGCCTGGTTCGTGCTGGAGCCGTCGAAGCCCCAGACCGGCGGCTCGGCTCCGTCGGCGAGGATCTTGGTCTTGGAGCGCAGCAGTGCCGTGGGCTCGGTGCCGTCGATCCAGATGTACTCAGCCTTGTAGCTCAACGTCGGTCCTTTCAAGGTTTTTCGCAGCCACGCCGAGTCTTACGGATGACCATTTCCCGGTTTTTGCCCACATGTGAACGTCGTGTTAATCGACCCGGGTGGGCGTGGCTGTCCCCGTGCGATCATGGGGCGCATGAACGACCTGGCCGCCGACCTGGATGAGGATCGCAGACCGCGGGCGCCCAAGCATGATCCGGAGGCGCTCACGCCCGCGCAGCGGCAGCTCGGCCGGCATCTGATCGACGTTCACGACGGTTACCGGCAGGAGATGCGGCAGATAAGCGCCGCCGTCGGACAGGTGGCCGCCGGGACGCTGGACCCGACCGCGCTGCGGTCGCTGGTCAACCAGCTGAGCATGCGGCAGAACTACTGGACGCTGGGGGCGTTCTGCGCGACGTTCTGCCGGTTGGTGACGGTGCATCACACGATCGAGGACGAGCACATGTTCCCGGCGATCGGGCGGGTGCGGGCCGAGGTCGAGCGGCTGGTCGCCGTCCTCTCCTCGCACTTCGCGTACGAGGAGGAGGAGCTGGTCGAGCCGATCGCCCGGCTCGACCTGCGCATCTGACCCCGGCCGGGCCTCCGGCCGGGGTCAGCCCTTACGTCCTCCCGTCCGGCCCCGTGGTGCCGTCGTACCCGAGCAGCCGCATGGCCGTGTCCGGGTCCATCGCGGCGGCCAGCAACTGGGCTCTGGCGTGTGCCTGGTCCCGTTCCTGTTCCGCCTTGGCCTGCGCGGCCCGTACGCCCTTGATGGCGATCAGCGCCAGCCCGGCGCCCACGATCACCGCCACCACGGCGACGAACAGCACGAGCAGCAACGCGGGCGAGGCCATCCCGGCGATGGGAGTGGCGCCCGTCAGGGCGAGCCCGGCGATCAGGGCGAGCGCGACCAGCCCGAGCAGGCTGGCGACGACCACCCAGACCCGCTTCGCCGTCCTGCGGGCGGGCGGCTGCTCCTGGGCGGGTGCCGGCGGCGTCTGGTACGTCGCCGCGGGAGAGGGCGCCCACGGGACGAACTCGGGACGCCGGGCCTCCCCCTCCTGCACGATCTCGGCCGTCACCACCTCCGGCTCGACGACCGAAGCGGCGGGAACGGCGGAGGTGGCAGAGGTGGCCGGCACCACGACGGCGGGCCCGGCCGACTCGACCACCCCCGGCTGAGCAACCGGTTGAGCAACCGACTGAGCACCCGGCTGAGCAAGCGGCGCGACGGGCCACTGCCCGGTCTCAGGCCCCAGCGCGCTCCCGGGCTGCCCGCCGAGCACACCACCAGAAACCCCGCCAGAAATCCCGCCAGGCGGACCGATCAACGGCCCTCCGTTGCCGAGCGGCCCGGCCGCCGCGACCTGCCCCACCCCCACAGGCTCCGCGAGCACAGGGGGCTCCACCTGTCCCGGCAGCTCCCGTTCGATCCGGCTGTGCTCCTTGTGCGCCTTGGCCGCCTCCAGGTGGTACTCCTCCAGCTCCTCGAACAGCTCGTCGGAAGCGTAGATCGTCCCGTCGATGAGCGGCCCGGTGGTGCGCCGCAGGATCGCCACCACGTCGTCGCCGTTCAGCGTCTTGTGCGTCTCCAGCGCGTGCGCCAGGCACAGGACGTCCCTGCGGTGCTCCTCCAGCAGCCGTTCGGTCTTCTCCAGCAGCCGTACCAGGTTGAACTCGATCCGCTCCCCGAGCACGTCGGGCGTGAGGTCGGCCTGTCCCCGGCGCGGCTCGCGGTCGGTGATGCCGATCGGCCCGCCGCCGCCACCGGGACGCCGGGGCATGGCCTTGCCGCCGTGGATCTCCAGCTCCTGGAGCGCGGGCAGCGAGGTGACGCCGGACCCCATGCCCCAGTACGACTCCATCAGCGCGGTCAGGAACGTGGCCGAGTGCAGGTCGCCGGAGACGCCGGAGGAGTTGTCCTCGCCGAAGAACATCCGCTCCCCCGCCAGGGAGGCGAGCGAGACCATGATGTCGGCCTCGTACTCGGACTTCCAGCGGGTGAACTGGTCCTCGGGCTTGATCGAGGCGACCATGCCGAGGTAGTCGGCTCCCTTCTCGATGGTGGCGATGTCGATCTCCAGGTGGAAGCGCGTCACGTACGCGACCACGGCGTGGCAGGCCTCGTGGACGGCGACGGCGTGGCGTTCGCGTTCGATGTACTCGACGTCCTCGGGCGGGCCGAGCTGCTTGAGCCGTTTGGCGCGCAGGACGTCGGACCAGGTGATGATCTCGCGCCCGTCGCGGATCGCGGTGATGAGCGACTCGTTGACCAGGTCCTTGATCGTGGCGCCGGTGGCGTAGGGGGTGATGGTGGCGAGCTTGTCGACCTGCTCCTCGGTGAGCTGGTGCTCGACCTTGTCGAAGTAGCCCTGGTACGTGCGTACGCGTCCGGCCTTGGACGGGTAGCCGACCTTGTAGATGCGGTCGATGCGGCCGGGCCGCAGCAGCGCCTCGTCGAGGGCGTCGGGCCGGTTGGTGGCCATCATGACGAGGATGCGGTACTTGGGCGGCGGCTTGGGCCGCATCCCGAGCAGCCGCCTGACCAGGCGGTTGAAGAAGCCGCGCGGCTTCTTGAGCCCGGACAGCTCGGTGAGCAGCGCCTGGAGGGTGCCGGGGTCGCCGCTGCCGTTCATGCCGCCGCCCATGAAGAAGCGGTTGCGGGTGCCGGGCTCCTCGGCCTCGCGCCGGGCCCGGAAGGCGAGCACGGAGCGGGTCTCCTCGGACATGTAGTTGAGGCCGTGGCAGCCGACGGAGCCGGAGAAGCCGCCGCCCTGGCCGGGAGGGCCCTGCTGGGCGAGCCGGCCGCGCTTGCCGAGCGAGTCGGCCTCGTCGAAGAAGACGATCACTCCGCCGTACCGGAGCGCCAGCTTGCGCAGCTTCCTGAACAGCGTCTTGACCTTGAGGATGCCGATGCCCATGAACATGTTCGTGAACGCGCCCGGGTCCACGAACACGTACGGCTTGCCGGTCTCGCCCGCGACCGCCTCGGCCATCAGCGTCTTGCCGGTGCCTGGCGGCCCCCACAGCAGCAGGCCGCTGGGCACGTAGCCGCCGCGTTCCTCGATCTCGCCGGGGCGTTCGAGGAAGACGATGTTCTCCTGCACGCGCTCCACGACGTGGTCCTGTCCCCAGACGTCGGCGAAGCGGGTCTTGATGTCGTCCGGGAAGTACGTCTCCACGCCGCCCCTGGACAGGAACCAGAACAGCCCGACGAACTGGATGATCACCACGAAGAACAGGAACACGATCTGGATGAGGAAGGGCATCGCCTTCCAGATCAGCGCCGGCGCGGCGAACAGGGCCAGGAACGGGTTGGTGTCGAGCACCGCGCCGAGCACCAGCGCGATCAGCGCGATCCAGAAGATGATTTTCGTGGCGCGGGAGATGCGGTACCTGGTCCAGTCGTCGAAGCGGCGGTGCGACCACCGCTCGGCCCCGCCGAAGACTCGCTGACTCCAGAAGCGGTGGTAACCCGACCAGCGCTCACTGACGAAGAAGTGCAGCTGTCGCAGGGCCTCCAGGCCGAGCAGCCAGAAGATCCACTGGTAGGAGTAGGCGATGGCCTGCATCGCCTCGACGAAGGTGACGATGCCCTGGTAGTCGGCCATCACCTTCCACGTGAGGATGAGGAAGGCGAGCACCAGCCCGATGAGGAACTTGCTCCGGTCCCAGAAGGGCATCTTCTTCCTGGTCACCGCGTCCGGATCGGACGGCCCGCTGCCCGGCGCGCGCAGCCCCCCGTGATGAGTGGTCGTGGTCACTGGAGCTCCTTCATCCATCCAGGCAGCCGGAGCAGCTTGAACGTTTCCGTGATCTTGTCGAACTCGGCCGCGCGCTGCCGGTAGCAGACCGACTGGCAGGTGATGACCAGGACCGACACCATGGCCCCCCGCTCGTCGAGCAGGGCCGTCTGGTCGAAGGTCTGGACGTCGTTGCCGATCTGGTAGTTGAAGCGGACCCGCACTCCCCTGGCGCCCTGCTCCAGCACCACGGGCTCGTCGCTGATCAGCTCGAAGTGGTGGAACAGCGGGGACTGGCCCGACTGCATGGCCCTGGCCACGTAGACCTCACGCACCTGTTCGGTCACGGGCAGGATGAAGTCGCGCAGGCGATCCAGCGAGATCGCGTCGCGCTGCTCGTCGGTGAGCTTGTGGACGGTGCTGTACACGAACGGGTCGGCCGAACCGAGCAGATGGGCCACTGACGGCTGGGCGGACTGGTCGAAGGCGGTCGACCACACCCGTTGCGCGCGCAGCTGGGCAGCCTGCGAGTTCGGGTGGTCACCGCTCAGGTACAGCTCGATGGGATAGGCGTTGAGCTGGGTGAAGGAGGATGGCACCTTGAAGTACGTGGAGCCTTCCCGGTCGCGTACGTACGTGAATTCCGGCTGCCCGCACGCCGACAGCATGAAGATCGCGACGGTGAGTGCGATCCAAGCCCGTGTCTTTTTCACCAGGGCTTACCTCCGCTTTACGGACCAACGGAGTTGTTGTGCCCGCTTTCATGCGGAATGAGCCGCCGCCAAGGTGAGAAATCTTGACCAAATCTTGGCCGTACCTTGGCTCCAGTTGTTACAGATCCATTCGGGCCGGAGACCCTCTGTTCTTACTACGTTGGGCTCCCCCCATTGGTTCAGCCCCGAAAGTAGGGAAAATGGAAGTACCCCCCTGCGACCTGGAGCGAGCGATGACAGAACCGGCCATGGAGACAGTGGACAGCTTCGGCATGTCCGCGGAGCGGGCGTTCGCCGACACCTGGTCGCGTGACATCCTCTCGGTCAGGGAACGCCGCCTGATCCTGATCAGCCTGCTCGTCGGACAGGGCATCGACGACCAGTTGGAGGTCCAGCTCGACACCGCGCTGCGGGCGGGCGAGCTGAGCGAGTGCGAGCTGCGCGAGGTCGTGGTGTTCCTCACCCACTACGCGGGCTGGACGCGCGGCTCGCGCCTGAACACCCAGGTCGAGGACCTGATCGAACGGGTCAGGCAGGATCGATCCGGTAGACGGGACCATCGAGGCTGAGCGCGTACAGCTCCCCGTCGAGATCTTCGCCGAACGACGAGAGCTGGGCGACCTGCCCGACCTTGAGCGTCTTGTCCAGCTCGTCCACCGGCGCGGCCCTGACCCAGCCGACGCAGTAGTCGCCGTACAGGAACTGGCCCTGCAGCCAGGGGATCTTGGCGCCGCGGTAGACGAACCCGGCGATCACCGAGCAGTTGCCGTCACTCAGCGGGTAGGTGATCACCGGCGCGGTCAGCTCGCGGCCCTTGCCGCCCCGGAACGGCCTGTCGCCCTCGCGGAGGTTCCAGCCGTAGTTCTCGCCGCCCTCGGACCCGGCGGGCTGGTAGTCGACCTCCTCCTGGCTGTTCTGGCCGACGTCACCGATCCACAGGTCGCCGTTGTCCCGGTCGAACCCGAACCGCCACGGGTTCCGCAGCCCGTACGCCCATATTTCCGTCTTCGCTCCCTCTTTCCCGACGAACGGGTTGTCCTCCGGCACCTTGTACGGCCTGCCGCCCCGCGGATCGATCCGCAGGATCTTGCCGAGCAGCGTGCCGAGGTTCTGGCCGTTGCGCTGGGGGTCGCCGGCGCTGCCCCCGTCGCCGAAGGCGATGTAGAGGTAGCCGTCGGGGCCGAAGGCGAGCTGACCGCCGTTGTGGTTGGCGTACGGCTGGTCCTGCCTCAGGACGTCGCGGCGGCGCGTGGCCTGCTTGCCGTCGTAGGCCCACTCCGTGACGTGGGTGTCGCCGCCGGCGTCGGTCCAGTCGAGGTAGAGCCACCGGCCCGTCGGGTGGAACGCCACGCCGAGCAGCCCCTGCTCGTTGCCGGTGCTCACCTCGCCGGACAGGTCGAGCACCGTGCCGCCGCCGAGCACCTTCAGCTTGCCGCTCTGCTCGGCCACGTACAGGCGCGGGTCGCCCTTCCTGACGGCGAACGCGACCGGCTTGTCCAGCTCCGCCACCTTCGTGAACCGCAGCTTGCCGGCCTTCTGGACCGGGCTGCTCTCGGCCGCCTCGCTCTCCCCGGTCTCCTCCGGCTCCGCGCCCGGCTCGTCCGTGGCCGTGGCGGCGTCTGTCGCCGTGCCGCCGGCGGACGAGGGCGGCGGCTCCGGAACGGACGGCGTCGCCCCGGTCTGACCGGCCGTGCACGCGGCCAGGCAGGCGAGGGCGGCGAGTGAGGCGAACCTGGCGGCGAACGCGGCCACAGCAAGACGCACCCCGCCATACTCGCACCCTCCGCACTTTCAAGACACCCGCTCCACCGACCCCAGGCCACCTCCCCCGGCAAGCAGCGCCCCCTCGAAGCGGCGACCCGGGGCCGAGGTCCACAACGGGCTGTACCAGCTGTGCCGTACTAGGGTTGGCCGCATGCCAACCGCACTGATCACGGGCGCGACCGCCGGCCTCGGCGCCGCCTTCGCGCGACGACTCGCCGCCGACGGCTTCCGCCTCGTCCTGGTCGCCCGCGACGAGGCCCGCCTGACCGAGAGCGCCGGTCAGCTCAAGCTCAGGTACGGCGTGACGACCGAGATCCTGCCCGCCGACCTGGCCGCGGACGACGGCCTGTCCCGCGTCGAGGCCCGGGTGCGCGACGGCGTGGACCTCCTGGTGAACAACGCCGGCTTCGGCCACCCCGGCACGTTCCTGGAGGTTCCGGCCGACGAGGAGGTGCGCATGCTGAAGGTGCACTGCGAGGCGGTCCTGCGGCTGACACTGGCCGCGCTGCCCGCCATGAAGGAGCGCGACCGGGGCGCGGTGGTCAACGTGGCGTCGGTGGCCGCGTTCTTCACCCGCGGCACCTACGGCGCCTCCAAGGCGTGGGTGGTCAACTTCAGCGAGGCGGCGGCGCTGGAGGTGCGCAACCCCCGGATCAGGGTCATGGCCCTGTGCCCCGGCTTCACGCACACCGAGTTCCACGACCGTTCGGGGATGGACAAGTCCTCCATCCCCTCCTTCCTGTGGCTCAAGGCGGACAACGTCGTCAACGCCGCCATGCGTGATCTCGCGCTGGGCAAGCGGGTGTCGGTCCCCGACCTCCGCTACAAGGCCGTGGTGGCGGTCGGCAAGTTTGTGCCGCACGGCCTCGTGGGCGGCATCGCGGCGCGGCTCGGCCGCTAACCTCAGCTATTCAACCTGGGCGGTAGCTGTGCTCTAGAACATGAGAAAAGGTGCCCCTGAACTGCAAGGATTCGGGTGTCGAAGCCATATCCGCTGCAGAAGCAGGTGCACCTTTCTGGTGAGTGAGCGTATCGGGTGGGACCGCCGGTTGTCTGTCACCACCAACGGAAAAGGGCTGGTCGGTCACGCGGGCGTGGTCCTGCTGCACAAGCTCGCCGATCGAGTGGGGCTGACCCCGGCGCTCGCCGGGCTGTGGCCGGAAGGGCAGGGCGCGACCTGGCGCGACCGCGCGCATGTCCTCATCAGCCTGGCCGCCGCGATCGTGTGCGGCGCACGCAGCATGCTGGAGGCCGAGCGGCTGCAGGCCCACCAGGCGGCACTGTTCGGGACGGCCCCCTCAGACTCCACCACTCACCGCACCCTGGCCGGCCTGGACGAGCCGATGCTCGCCCGCATCGCCACGGCCCGGGCGAAGATACGCCGCCACGTCTGGCAACTGCTGCATCTGCGCCCGGGCGGCTTCCCCTGGCTGACGGTGGCCGGCAAACGACTACGCGGCTGGATCGTCATCGACATCGACGCCACCGTCATCACCGCCGCCTCCGACAAGAACGGCGCGGCCGTCACGTTCAAGAAAACCTACGGCTTTCAGTGCGCCATGAGGCGCTCTGACGTATCTCCGGCGCAGCCGGAAGGGACTCGGAAGGAGGTTCCTGGGCCTAATGACTCACCTTGATCGGAAACGATGACGGGACCAGAGCATGTCAGGA
>NZ_JAHKRL010000432.1 GCF_019396405.1 Nonomuraea rhizosphaerae
CGCCTCCTGGCCGTCCGCGCGGGCCACCCCGGCCTGCATGAGCCTCTGGCACAGCAGGCCGGTCTCCGCGTCCGGCGCAGGGATGGTGTACTCCGTGCCGCCGAGCGGCAGCGTGAGCGTGTCGTCGAAGAACTCGTCGAGGGCCTTGAGCTTCGCCATGGGTTACGCCGCCACCGGGTTGTCGATCTCGACGGGCTTGCCCTGGCCGAGCAGCTCGATCTCGAACGGCTCCAGGTCGGTGGTCTCGCCGCCGGCGCCCTTGTAGTCGACTCCGGCGCGGCCCTCGTACGCGTCGGGTGAGCCGTCGCGCCGGTACCAGCGCACGTGCACGTCCGCGCCGGGGCCGACGACGTGGCCGGCCTGGCGCAGGAACTCCTGCCCGGGGTCCGGCACAAACGTGAGAGCGTCGGCGTCGCGCTTGCGGTTGCCATTGACCGTCAGCGTCCATCCGCGCTGAGTGATCACCTGAGACGACCAGCCGTCACCGTCGAAGTCGCTGTCGTCCTCGGCGTTGGTGTCGATCTCCTCCGAGAACTCCGTGAGGCCCTTGACGGGCGTCCAGGTCGGCGCGGCAGTGGTGCCGGTGTTGACCTCGACGGTCCAGTCCTTGGCGAGCAGGCTGCGCAGCGTCATCTCATCTCCTTGTGAGCGCATGCCGAAACCGCCAGCGATAGAGCTGGCAGCAATGAAAAAAGAGGGGGAAGGGAGTCAGCCCCGGTACGTGGACGGGCGGACGCACAGCAGCTCGTAGCTGTCGGCCCGCTCCACCCGGCCCGAGCCGTCCCGCGTGTGCGGGGAAACGATGCGCCGCTGAGCCAGCAGCACGAACACACCGGTCGACAGGCGGCGCTCGCTCAGGCCGTGCACCGCGTTGAACACGGCGTCGGCCAGGTCGTCGGCCACGCGCGGGTCCTGGCCGCCCCTCACCCGGAACTGCACCAACACGGAGCTGTCGGTCTGCTCGATGTCATCGCCGCCCTGGCCGAGGCCGTACGTCGCGAGCGAGATGGCCAGGTCCGGGGCGGACGGCAGACCGCCGAGCGTGATGGCGGTCTGGTCGGCGGTGTAGACCCCTTCGGGGTTCCAGTCGCCTGCGCCCGCGTCCTCCAGGAGCTGGCCGATGCCCGCCAGCAGCATCCGCGTCCACCCCGGCGGCGGCGTCACCGGAACAGCTCCTTCAGCTGCTGCGCGAGCAGCGCCTGCACCGCGTGGGCTTCCTCTTCGAGCGCCGTCTCCAGGTACTTCGCTTCACGGCCGGGCGCGTGCTTCCAGGTCAATTCCTCGTGCTGCCTGACCGCGTACGGCTGGCTGTAGCTGACAGCGGCCCGCAGCGCCGAGCGATCCACCGACGTGTCGCCCGAGTTCTGCAGATGGCCCTCCTGCAGCGGCACCCGCATGTTCGACACCTGCAGCACGTGCAGCGCCGCGTCCTTGAGCGCGCGAGCGGCCACCGTCTTGGTCTCCTCGTCGAAGGCTGCGACGTTGAGGTGCATGTCCAGCTTGACGTCGATGCCGTCCTTCACTTCAGCGCCACCTCCACATGATCGGGCGTCGGCAGGCCGCCGCCGTCGCGGACGAGGGACGTGATGGCCGTGGTCGTCCGGCCGTTGACCGTGACCTGGCTGCCCGGAGGGCACACCACGCCCGGCTTGAAGTACAGGGTCGTGTCGGAGACGACCTCCAGGCCGGTGGCATCGCGGACGAGCTGCCGCTTGTCGTCGGCCAGGCACGGATGCTCCTCCGGCTGGCCGTACACCGGCCCGTACGCGCCCTCGCCGACCAGCGGCTTCACGGTCGCCGTGTGGCGGAACATCCAGTCCGGGATGGCGGTCACCAGGTCATCACCGCAATCAGGAAGCCAGCCGCCAGCAGGATCGACACGGCGTCCTGCGCGTACCGGGGGGCTTCGCCTGTCTTGCTGTCCGCGCGCGCGAGCCGCACGGATCCCATGGCGACGTCCTTGAAAGCCGACGCGGTGCCGAACTCGTCCCCCACCGCGAGCGTCCATGCGGCCTGCGCGCAGGTCGCCCGCATGATGGCGTCCTTGAGCACCGCGTCCACGGCGATGCCCTCGGCGGTCGTCTCGTAGATGGCGTTGGACAGCATCTCGTCGACCCGCTCCGACGCCCGCGTGAGCCGCCGCGTGATGTCGTCCGGGCCTGCCGTGCCGGTGTAGTCGATGTAGTCCTGCGCCGTGGCGTACGTCGGCATGTCGGCTACCCCGCAGGCAGTTCGAGGACGTCGACCGTCAGCCCGGCCGGGTCCGAGTAGTCCAGGTACACCTTGCCGTTGGCCTGGTTGTAGATCGCGGGCAGCGGCGGGATCAGCACGTCCCCGTCATCGGCCGGGACCATGTACGGCACGTCGGGGATCGGCTGGCCCTCGATCTCGCCGGGGATCTGCACCGTGACCGTCCGGGCCGCGGCGTTGACGTTGCGCACGCGAATCATGCGGCGGCCGTTGTTGACGAACGCGTGCCCGTCCGCAGCGGCGGGCGTAGGCAGGTCGGCCGCCAGGTCGTGCCCGGCGCGCACGATCTTCGTGACGGGCAGGTCAGTTCTAGGCATCATCCTCCTCCCGGCCGAACTCCTTCACGAGGCTGGCCTTGCTGAGGGCGTTGGCGTCCTTCTCGGCCATGCCCTTGGAGATCGCGTAAGCGATCCACGCGGCCCGATGGTCGGTTTCGAGCGGGCGTGACGGCCCGGCCGGGGGCTCATCGGGCGTCTCGGCCTGCTCGTCGGGGGCGTCGATCAGCAGCCAGTTCGGCAGCGCGTCCAGCCGGGCCGACCGGTACGGCGTCTGGTACACGTCGCTGGTGCTGCTGTTGCGGTACACGTACATGCGCGCCGCCCTACGGATTCACTCGGAGATCGACCTGCACCACCACTTCGGTCGGGCTACCAGCCGGGTCGGCGGTGACGACCGACAGGGTGTCGCCGGCGGCGAATACGGCGTTCAGCAGGTGCGTCCAGCCCGTCCACGCGTCGGTTTCGGTGGCCAGGTTGTCCGCGAGCAGGTCACCGCTGTTGCGCTTGGCGTTCACGGTGCCGCCGGTCTCGCCCGCGCGGTAGGCGCGCACGGCGACGGCCGTGCAGGCGACCGGGAGCCTGGTCACCATGTAGGTTCCGGCCGCGCCCTTGGGGACGCGGTACTCCTTGGTGAAGGTGCGGACGGCGGACAGGTCGACGTCGCCTGCCTTGCCGTCCACGCTGTTGACCTTGTGGCCCATCGTGTGCCCCCTCCTGAGGCTGGGAGATGGAAGGCCCACCCGGAGGTGCGGGCGGGCCTAAAAGTACGCCTCACACAAGCTGAAGAGCTTGCAAGAGGAGTTACGCGACGTCCGCGTCCTTGATGAGAACGGCCCGGTTGGCGTCGAGCGTCTTAGTGCCGTACAGGCAGTCGATCGACACAACGTCCTGCTTCTTGTCGATGTCGTAGTCCATAACGACTCTCAACCCGAAACCCTTATAGCTTGCGACAGCAGCGTTCGCGGCACCCTGCGGAAGCACGAGGGGCCTGGTGACGAGGGCGAACGCGGTCCGGTGAAAAGCCATACCGACCTCGGACTTGCTGTTGCCGGTGGTCTGCGCCGGGACCTTGATGTTCTGCGTCTGGTAAGGATCGTGACCGAAGACGCGCCTGCCCAGCGACGCCTCACGCAGGCCGTCAGTGTCTCCCCTGGCGTCGGCCCTGTTGAACAGGTCGTCGCCGAGCCACAGCGCCTCGATCTCGGGGCCGACCACGATGTAGCGGTCCGCGCTGGGCACGTTGCGCTGGTTCAACACCCTGCGCGCGTCGATGGCCACGCGCGGGTTGCTGTAGGCGTACATGTTCTTGCCGACCGGGTTGGCCGGGAACTGCACGCCGCCCGCAGCGGTGACGCCGACCTCCTGGAGGACGTCGTCACGCAGCGCCAGGATGTCCCTGTCGATCTTCTGCGCGATGGCCTCCATCGCCGGGTTGAGCAGCTGCACGCCGAAGTCCTCGATCTTCAACGTGAGCTCTTCCGTGGTCACCGCGAAGGACACGTCGGCGAAGTGGTTCAGGGTGACCGGGATGCTGGTCTCCTGCGCGTTCTGGATCTGGATGCCGTTCGCGCGCACGTACTCGTTGGCCTGGAACACCGCCGGCTTGCGCACGTTGACGGTGTCGCCGATTCTCGCGGCGAACTCCTCCTCGTAGTCCCGGTGAACGAGCATCGCCATCACCGTGGTCTCGTACAGGGTGGCCAGCGCCGCGCGGGCGATGACGGTCGGGGTCAGAAAGGTGTTAGCCATGTGGGCCTACTCCTTGGTGGTGTTGGCCTTCCGGCGCCGTTGCGCGCGGAAGTCATCGGTGGTCATCTGGTCCGGATCGTTGGATCGGCCACCGGGCCCACCGGTGAACTCGCCTCCTGATCGGGCGGGCGGCCCCGGCAGGGATGCCGCCTTGAACTTCGGGTTGTCCTCGACCGCCTGCCGAATCCGCTCGCCCAGGACGGTCGAGAAGTCTTCGGCTGCAGGGTCGAGGTCCTTGATGGAACGCAGGAACGAACGCGAGTCGAGCAGCGCGTCACCGTCAGCGCCCTGCTTGAGCGCGGTACGGTGCACCCCCAGCTCGACCAGCGCCCGCCGGTGCAGCTCACGCTCGGAGTCCCGCTCCTTCGCCGTGCTGTCCCGCTCGGACGTGAGACGGTCGATCATGTCTTTCGGATCGACCGGCTTCTCCTCCTCGACCAGGCCGAGGGCCTTGCCGATCTGCTGCGCCAGCTCAGCCTTCGCCGCCGCCGCGACCTCCTCAGGAGACGGCCCGGCCTGCTGCTCCGCGGCCTTCTCCTTCTCCTGCAGCTGCGTGCGGTACTTGACGGCGTCGGTGCGTGCCCGCCGCAGTTCGGCCTGAGCCCACGCGGGAAGGTCACCAACCTTCCGCGCGTCCGGCTTGGCCTTGTCGTCGGCGGCCGGCGGCTGCTGCTCCGGAGCGGTGTCGTTCGCCGCTTCCGGCGCGAGGGCATCCTGACCGGCCTGGTCTGCGGTGGAGGCCACCTCGATCTGCTCGTCTGCCATGAGCTGACTCCTTGAATCGGTGATGTGCCGCCCGTCCTGCGGGCTGTCGCACGCCGCCCGGCCTGCGGGCGGGCGCAAAAAAGGCGCACCTGGCGGGGTGCGCCTGGAAATGCAGAAGGCCCGCGCCGGGCGGGCCTTTCACATGGTGGTAAGGGATGAGCTAGTCGACGACCAGCTCAAACTCAGGGGCGTACAGGGAGGGGGCGAGGACGTCGGCGGCCGGTCGGCCCGCGTCGTGCGCGTCCTTCAGGATGCCCCATACCTGCGCGGCCGCCGCGATGGCGGGCCTGCCCGCGTCGGCGTTCTTGACGAACCCGGCCGCGTCCTGGCCGTCCGTCCACACGTGGCCGAGGACCATGCCGTCCGGGTCCTTCAGCCATGCACGGCGTACGGCGTCCTGGGCGGCGGGCTTGCCGTTGTAGGTCCCGGCCGCCTGGCCGACAACGGTGATGCTCTCCGAGAACCGCGGATGCTCCTGCTGCTCTGCCATGCCGCGATCCTCCTAGTAGCTGTATCCGGTGTCGATGTCGCCCAGAGGGTCGGGCCGCCAGTCGGCAGGCGGGCCGGTGTCGAACCAATCATCCGGCACGATTTCGGCTTCCACATACCATTGGCTATTCACTTTATAAACGGAATGGACGACGTACGTTGTTCCGCGACGCAAAAGCAATTCACGTTCGCCGGGATTCGACGTGAGCCCTTCCACATTCAATGCGGGATGACCAGCAGGAACGCGGACCGCCAGAGCAATATCGTTGAGGTGGAAGGCGGCCTGCCTGCCGACGCTCGTGCTCATGTACGCCTTATCGCGCAGGACGCGGCCGACCATCCCCTCCATTTCCTCGTCCGACCCGAGATCCACGCCGTTGGCCTTGGTGAAACCGTCATCGACGCCACGGTGCACGATGACCGGCTCCGGCACCGACTGCCGGGTCATCGCCTTGTCGAGGTCGTCGATCAGCTTGCGGGTCTCGGGTCGCCCGGAACGGGGAGGCCCCCGCAGCGCCGAGTTCATAGACGTGTACGCGCTGCCGGTGTACGCCTCGATCGCCCGCAGCTCGTCGTTGTCCCACCGGCTCCTGGGGATCGGCGCCATCTTGGTGTTGATCCACTGCTCGCCGTCGGCGTTGGTCCGGTGCCGGACGGCGTCCCGCATGCTCGACTTGCGTCCGCTGGCGGTGGGCCGTGTTGTCGCATGCGCTTTTGCTCGCATCAATGGTGTGGAGTTCGCCGACTTAGGCTTCGCCGAGCTGGGCGCGGCCGGTGGCGGCTTCGACGACGGATGCAGATCCGGCGTCGTCGTCTCGTCCGGGCGGACCCGCTCACGATTCCTCTGCCGCAGCAGCCCCGTCTTGTCCAGGTGCTCCTTCATCTGCGCCTGGAACGCCTTGGTGTGCTGCTCCGCGGCCTTCTTCTCCGCGCTGCCCGGCGGGGCCGCCGCCGCGCGCCGCTTCCACGCCCGGATCTGCCGTTCGAGGTAGCGCTGCTGCTGCGTGTCCTCGTACGTGCCCTTCGCTGCCGGCTTCGGCGCGGGCTTCGTCAGGCCCGGCAGGTACACGCCGAACGTGTGCTTGCAGTTCGGATGCTGCAACCCGGCCGCTCGCGCCTGGGCGACGGTGCCCGCGACGTGCACGGCGATGATCTCGCCCGTCAGGACGTTCTTCTCCTGCCGGTCGCCGGCCGCCCCCGCCTGGGTGAGCACCTTGCCTTCCCACGGGTCGCACAGCGGGCACGTGTACGGCGCTCGCGACACCATGACCAGGTCACGGCCGTTCTCCCGCAACGTCTGCAGGTGGCCTTCGTTCGCCGCCCGCGCCATTGCTGTACGGGCCGCCATCTCCGCATAGCTGGAGATGGACCAGGTGCGGTTCTTGCCGTCGAAGAACGTGATGCCCTTCGCAGCGAATTTCTGCAGCGCCCGCGTCGTCGCCTGCTCCCGCGTGACCGCACCCGTCAGCGCCAGCGGCGTCGTCTCCGCGATCACCTGCCGGTAGATGTCGTTGACCTGCCGCAACGCCCCCGTCGTGAGGGCAGGCAGCAGGCCCAGCGCCTCCTTCAGCAGCTGCGCCAGCCCCTTGCCGGGGCTGATGCCCTTGTCCTCGCCCAGGCGTTCCAGCTCCTGGCTCGCCCGCACGAAGCCGTCCTGCCACGCCTTCGTGACCCCCTCTTCAAGGGCCTGCGCCGCGAACGACTCCAGCTCCTTCAGGACCTTCTCAGCCTGCAAGCCGAGCGCCTTCACCTCGGCGAGCCGGGCGCTCGCCTGCTGCGGCGCGCTCCCGCTCTTGGCCACCGCCTTCGCGACGACCTCGAACAGGTGCTCCTCAGCCTCGGCGTACCTCGTGGAGATGGCGGCGGCGAGCGCGATACGCTCCTCCACCTGCTCCAGCAGGTCAGCCATCAAGGTCGTCATCCTGGCCAGGGATGATCTGGTCGGAGAACGCGTCGGGGTCGCGGACGTTCATGCCCAGCTCGTCCCGCACCCGCTTCATCTCCGCCGACACCTGGTCGTCGTCCCAGTCCGGATGAACCATCCTGATCCGGGTGTCGATGGACGCGGCCTGCGCCCGGTTCAGCAGATCCACGGTCCGGGCCACCGACTCGGTCTCCAGGAACACGCCGTCAGGCCATTCGATCTGCGGGCGTTCGGCAGTGACCTTCGACTTGTAGATGTAGTGGTCGACGTGCAGCAGGCAGTCGCCCAGCCACGCCAGCGCGGGCGTCCAGTAGCCGACCTTCCGGCCCCGGGTGGTGAGCGACTGCCGCTCGCGGGAGTGGATCTCCGTCGCGGTCGCCTCCACGCCTTCCCCGGCCTCACCGAACGACTGCACGCTGTATCCGGCTCCGCGCAAGATCTGCGCGACCAGGCTCTTGGCGGTCTGCTGGTGCTCGGCCACGCGGATCGCGAACTGCGAGACGGTGATCATGTTGCCGCCGCCGTTCGCGGGCGGCAGCATGCCGAGGCCGGAGTAGATTTCCCGGTCGGGGTCCCAGAACGAGCCCTTGCCGCGGCCGGTGTTCTGCAGGTACACCTCGGGCACGATGATGCGGGCCTTGCCGAGCCGCAGGTCCCGCATCCAGCTCGTCCACGTCTCGTCGAGCGCGTCCATCAGCGGTTCCACCCCGGCGTAGTCGGAGCGGCCCAGCGCCGTGCCGCGCAGCGTCCGGTGCGGGCGCATGTTCGGCACGTAGTAGACGAGCAGGCCCTTGTCGTAGCCGGAATCGAACCCGCCGTCCTCGTCCACGATCTTCGCGAAACCGGCGGTCGCCGGATGATCCTCCAGCGGCACTGCCTGCCCCAGCCGGGCATCATCCCCCTGGTAGAGGCCATGGAAGACGCGGCCCCGCTCGTGACGCTCCAGGTGCCGCCACACGACCTTCTGGTCCTCGCCGACGACCCGCCAGAACGTCACCGCCGCCAGCCTGCCCGAGTGGAACTCCGGCACGGCCGAGTCGGCGGGCAGCGAGTCGACCACCGGATAGTCGGCCATCTCCGTGTCCCAGCCGACCCGCAGGTACACGCCGCCGTAAGCGCTGTCCAGCTCGCCGGCCTCCAGCAGACCGGCGTACACGCTGCCTTCGTTCATGATCTGGTCGAGGCGCTTCTGCGTCTTCTTCCCGGCCGCGCGCAGCGTCGGCGGCTCGCTGAACAGCAAGTCCGCGGACTTGGCCGCGATGTCGGCCGCCAGCGGCACGTGCAGCTTCGTCGACCTGCTCTGCCCGGCCGGGACCGGGCTGCCCCAGAACCAGCGGGCCACGCGGCCGACCGCGCCGCCCGCGAACTGCAGCGGCCGATCCCAGCCCTTCAAGTCCAGGCCGATGCCAGGCGTGACCGCCCCGTTGCCGTACACCTCGGCGAGCCGATCGGGATCACCTGAGTACCAGGCCCCATGCTGCCCGTACAGGCGCATCTCAGCACGCATGTGCGGTGGCGGCCACTCCTGGTCTTCGGATGGGAGCGGCATCACACCACCTCTCGTTGGTCGGTCATCAGGTGATGGGGACGAGCCCGGCAGGCAGCACGGGCGTTTCGTCGACAGCGGTCACACGCACCCACGCCTGGTAGGTGCCAGCGGGCAGCGTCACCGCGTTCTCGCCGGGGCCGACGAGGATCTTCGCGTCAGCGCCGTCCGGTTGCGGCGGCTCCCACTCGGCCGAATGCCAGTCGTCGGCGACGGGCTTCACGTCCGGCGCGGTGAAGGCCAGCTCCACGGCCTCGTGGCCGGTCGCCCCCTCGACGTAGACGTACAGAAACTCCCTGGACAGGGAGGACATCGGCTCCACTGGCACCTCCCTACGTGTGGGGTGAATCCGCTCGCCAGCCCCGGCGCGGCGTCCCGGCCACCCAGCGGCGGCGCGGCGAATGAGCGGACCAGCCGCGCCGGATCAGGCCGACGCCGACGATGTCCCGCCCGATGTCGGCCACCTCGGCGTGCTCGACGAGCGCTCCGGTGTCGGTGGCGACCTTCGGGGCCTCCAGCTGCGCCGAGTCGGTCAGGTACGCGCTGTCGGAGACCGTGACGATCGCCTCGACGGCCGCGTGCTCGATGAGCGCTGCGGCGTCGGACACGGCCACGCCGGTCGAGACGTGCTCGACGAGCGCTCCGATGTCGGCCGCGGCCTTGGCGACCGCCGCCTCAGCGGCTTCGATCAGCGCGCCCACATCGGCCGCCGCTGCCTGCGCCTGCACTGTGACGGCCTCGGCGAGCACGCCCTGATCGCTGGAGACGGGGCCGATCGTCTCGGCGATGTCCACCGTCTCGACCAGCTCGCCGCCGTCGACGTCGGCGGGTTGGGCGTCCACGTGGGCGTTCTCGTCGGCCAAGGACACCTGGTCGGCGCGCTCGTGGCCGAGCTGCAGCGTCCACGTTTCGGTCAGCGTGCCCGCGTCGGCCGCCGCCGCCTGGGCGGCCACGTCGGCGGCCTCAGCCAGCGCTCCGGCGTCGTTGGAGATGGGGCCGACCGTCTTGGCGACGTCGACAAGCTCCACCAGCGTGCCGGTGTCGGCGCTGGCCGCCTGCACGTCCACGTGGGCGGCGTCGGTGGCGTGCGCCTGGTCGACGCCGCTGACGCCAAGCTGAAGCGTCCATGCCTCAGCTAGTGCCGCATCATCTTGGGTTTGCCCCGTTTCGTAGGGACACGCCGATCAAGGTCCCACCTCGGTCGGTGTGATCGCCTCAGACTCTGTTTGTGGCTGAGCGGGTTCGCGTACGCGAGATCGA
>NZ_JAHKRL010000433.1 GCF_019396405.1 Nonomuraea rhizosphaerae
ATCGATCTCGCGTACGCGAACCCGCTCAGCCACAAACAGAGTCTGAGGCGATCACACCGACCGAGGTGGGACCTTGATCGGCGTGTCCCTACGAAACGGGGCAAACCCAAGATGATGCGGCACTAGTCATTCCCGGTCAAGACTCCAGCAGGAAATTGGTCCTCTGGGGTCTGTCGGCCCGAACGTCTCGTTGCGTACGTTCTCCACTGCGGCAACTGAATACGGAGGCTCGGCGCCCGCGCCCGTCGGCCCCAAATGACGACTGACCACCTAAGGGGAGTGGGGTCGAAATGTGGATCACGGATTGGACCTCCCGTGCCGCCTGTCGAGGCGCGGATCCGGACGCGTTGTTCGTCCAGGGAGCCGCACAGAACAGGGCGAAGCTGATCTGCCGAGGATGCCCGGTCCGTACCGAATGCCTCGCCGATGCTCTCGACAATCGCATTGAGTTCGGGGTATGGGGCGGTATGACGGAACGGGAACGCAGGGCCCTGCTACGACGGCGGCCCGACGTGGACTCGTGGCGCGAGCTGCTCGAGTCCGCCAAGGAAGAGTACGAACGGACCAACGAGCTGATCGCAGGCTGAAGCCAGGCCGCAAGCAGGCCGAACCAAGCCCTCAGAGCGTACGGCCGGTGCCCCCACCGGCCGTACTCTCATGTACTCGCCAGGAGTTCCCCGATCCGGCGCAATCCCGCCAGATCATGGACATCCTCCGACATCGCACGCACCTGGACGACCGGCACCGTCGGGTGGGCCGACACGAAGTGGTCCTGCTCCCGGTGCTCACGAGCCGCGAGCTGCATCCTGCCGGTGTGAAGCCGCAACACGGCGGCGGTCAGCTCGTGCTCACCCCGAGTCTCCAGGTCCTCCGCGGCGGCGGCGCTGCGCGCGGCAGAAAGCGCCGAAGCGGTGGGCTCGTGCACCCGGTTGACGACCAGCCCGGCCAGGGGCATGCGCTCCTCGGCCAGTCGTTCGACGAAGTAGGACGCCTCGCGCATCGCGTCGCGCTCCGGCGCCGCCACCACCACGAACGCGGTGCCCGGCGCCTGGAGCAGCCGATAGGTCATCTCGGCGCGCTGCCGGAAACCACCGAAGACGGCGTCCAGCGCGGAGACGAACGTCTGCAGGTCCTTGATGACCTGCGCGCCCAGCAGCTTGGTCATCGCACCGGCCATGAGCCCGAACCCGACATTCAGCAGCCTGAAGGCGCTGCGCCCACCGGCCTTGGCCGGCGCGGTCAGCAGCCGGATGAACCTGCCGTCGAGGAAGCGCCCGAGCCGCTCGGGCGCGTCGAGGAAGTCGAGCGCCGAGCGTGACGGCGGCGTGTCGACGATGATCAGGTCCCACTCGTCGGAGCGGCGAAGCTGGCCGAGCTTCTCCATCGCCATGTACTCCTGCGTGCCGGAGAAGCTGGACGACAGGGACTGGTAGAAGGGGTTCGACAGGATCTGCCGGGCCCGCTCGGGATCGGCGTGCGCCTCGATGATCTCGTCGAACGTGCGCTTCATGTCGAGCATCATCGCGAACAGCTGGCCGCCGCCCTCGGGCGAGCTCACCAGCCGCGGCGTGTTGTCCAGCTCGGTGAGCCCCATCGACTGGGCCAGCCGCCTGGCGGGGTCGACGGTCAGCACGACCACGCACCTGCCGCGCTCGGCGGCGCGCAGGCCCATCGCGGCGGCCGTCGTGGTCTTGCCCACGCCGCCGGCGCCGCAGCAGACGATGATCCGGGTGCCCCGGTCGTCGAGGATCGCGTCGACGTCGAGAGGTGTGTGCTGCTTCACGCTGCTCCCTGCGTACGGATTACCTCGGCCAGCTCGTACAGGCCGGCCAGATCGACGCCGTCGGCCAGCAGCGGCAGCTCGTACGACGGCATCGCCGCCTTCGTCAGAGAGGCGCGCTCCTCGCGTTCGAGCTCGGTCCGCCGGGCGTGCTCGGCGACCTCCTCGGCCAGCGCCTCGGCCAGCGCGGTGGCGCCGTCGGCGAGCCCGGCGGGCTTCAGCCCGAGCGTCAGCTCGC
>NZ_JAHKRL010000004.1 GCF_019396405.1 Nonomuraea rhizosphaerae
CGCCGGTGCGCGCCCCCGCCGGCCCGCCGGAGCAGGCGCCCAGGTCGCTTCTCACCAGCCGGGCCACGGCCGCCGCCAGCATCGGCGCGACCATCGAGTCGTCCGCCTGCTCCGGCGCGGGCCCCAGGTGCTCGCGCAGCAACCGCCGGGCCGCCGCGTCGCGCCGGTTGCGGGCCTGCCTGCGCTGTACGCACACCGGGCATCCCGGGCGCGGCGGGCGTACCAGCGGGCCGATCGTGATCCACCCGCTGTCGACGCGCACAGGCAGCCAGGACAGCCGCCGAGGCGACGCGTACTCCTGGACCGCTGCCTGGCGACGCTGTCCCGCACCGCTCGAGACGACGACGATCGCCGCGCAGTCGTCCATGCGCGCGATGGCGGCCACTGATTCGACCGCGACGAACGGCATCCGGCCGTCGCCGCCCGCGGCGACGGCCTCGGCCACCCGCCCGGCGCCCAGCACCGCGACGCCGACGCGGCGCGGGCCCGTCCCGGAGCGCGTACCGGTGCTCAGCTCAGTCATCGCACAACACCACCCGGACCACAAAGGGAAGCGTCGAGCGGACGACGTCGTCACGCACGAGCGGCACGGCCACGGCGGTGCGGCCGGTGAGACGCAGCAACCCCTGAGCGAGGACGTCCAGGTCCGGCCGGCGCTCCGCCGCCGGCCCGCTCTCCACCCATCTGCGGGTCGGAGGGATGGCGTCGGGCCGCTTCGCCGCTTCTGCCTGCCAGCTCAGCAGGGCGTGCTCGGCCGCGTGGCGCAGCGCCCGCCCGGGGGCCGGCGCGACCGATCGCGCCACCACCCTGCCCGTCTCGCCCGTCTTGCTCTTGGGGTCGCCGGTGAGGGTCACGGTGTACGCGGGCAGCCCGGTCGTGGCGCTGTGGTCGCGGAACTCGTACGCCTGGCCGGTGTGCTCCAGCAGCCGTACCGCGTCGAGAGCGCCGCCATGCTCGCGCGCCGCCCGCGCGGGGTCCACCTCGGGCGCGTGCTTGTCCTGGCGCAGGAGCGGCAGCGCTTCGCAGTGTGCCAGGAGGCCGGCCTCCACCGCCTCGTCCCAGCACAGGCCGGCCGCGGCGCCAAGAGGGGCCGCGTACGCCGCCGGACCCGTCGCCAGGAGCGGATCCCTGACCGGTGACGGCACCCAGCGCATGGCGCCGCTCAGCAGGTCCATCCCCCAGGCGCCGGGGGTCCCCTGCCGCCAGTCGTGCTCGGCCACCATGGACGCGTAGGCGACCAGAGCGGCCAGCACCGCCCGTCCGCGCGCGCTCTCGCGATCGGCTCCCCACCCGATGACCGGCATCACCCCGTCAGGCCGGCGCCGGCCGTACGGGTCGGCCACCGCCGCGCGGCACAGGCTCAACGGCACCTGCGGGAGATCCTGCTCCTCCAGCGAACGGATCGGCCCCAGCCGAGAGTCCTTGATCAGGTGTGCCCGTTCGAGCACCTCCGGCAGCGGGACCCGGTCAGCGGCCGCCAGCGAAAGGATCAGGTCCCGGGTCGCCGCGCCGTCCCTCCTCGTCGCGGGCCTCGTCGCGGGCCTCGTCGCCGGGCCGAGGGCGGGGTGAGGGGGGAAGCGGTGGACGGTGGTGTCGAGGCTGCTCAGATCGATGCAGATCATCGTCCCCTTGATCCGGGCTCCCGACGGCCTGCCCTGGCGTTCGGGACGCATGCCCGCCAGATGACGAAAACAGGCGAGAACGACCTGGGCGGCGATCAGCGAAGGCACCGCTCCCGTCAGCCACGAAACGCCACTCCCCCGCCGTACGGCCTCGCCGGACGACAACAACCATCGAGCACCCGACTCCGCGCTCTCGTGCTCCCGCTCGTGCACCGGTGTCAGCCACGCCTGCCTCTCGCACACGAGCACCTGCGCCAGAGCCGCCCCCGCCTCGGCGCACATCCGGGCGGTCACCGCCGCCGGCTCGGGGTCCTGACCTGTAGTGATGTGGACCACCATGTCGGCATCGGCGATCCGGTCGCGCGGCGGCCAGTCCCCGGCCGGATCCGCTGTCTCGACGACCACTTCTTGTTCCCGGTCCCGCCGGCACCGCCCGGCCAGGGAAAGCAGGGCGCCCTCGTCCTCGCGGGACAGGATCCGCAGCCTGCGCCAGCCCGACCGCAGTCCCTCCTCCGCGACGGCGGCGAGCACCGGCCCCTGCCCGTACAGCAGGATCCGCGCGTTTCGCACCTGCTGGAAGCGCCACTGCGCCGAGTCGTACCCGTACCGGATGAACGAGATCTCCGGGGCGTACTCGGCGAGCTCCAGATCGGAGAGGGTGTGCGGGCGGTCGTCCTGCGCGTCGACGACAAAACGGTGCTCGACCAATGTCCGGACGAGCCCTTCCACCATTTCCCGGTGCGTATCGGGCAGGCCCCGTGTGATCTCCTCCAGAGCCTGGTCGCCGCGCAGGCGGGGAGCAAGACGGCTGACCCATTGAAATATCTGACTGCCGCCAAGAATGCAGGAACTCAGACTGCTGTGAAGGTAGACACCTTCTTGGCATTCGATGTACCGGACATCATCCAGCAAACGAGGACGCATGACCTTCCTTTCGCACGCGGGCATGGCCTGCATACTTCGGTAAAGGTGCACGTACAACGAGGACTACTACTCTTTCGAGAGGTCCAGAAAGAGGCCGACGATCGGTGGGTGTCGCCTCATGCCGGCTTCGCGCGGCATACATGGAACGCTATGGCATGGAGCTTAGCCACCGTTCTGACGGAAGACAAGAAGGTGCCCAACAAAAAGGCGGGAAGCCCGGTCGCCGGAGGACGCAAAACGCACCCGACCGATTACGTGACAAAATATATGCCGCTGGACGGCAGCCGGGTTGACAAGCGGAAAACACGAGTGCGATGCGTACCGGGCCCGCCGTCCCGAACGGGCAGCTTCGCGATAGGACCCGACAGGTGTAATGGTGACTATTTCGCCTGGCGTGCCGACCTAGAAACGCGCGCAGCCGTCTCATTCCGCTAGTTTGTTCACTACGCGCAAAATCCGCTACAAACTCACCAGCGACCTGCTCGCCTTTCCTGAAAATCCGTGGCTACGACCCCGATTTTCCCGGACGGCGTTTCAACCGAACCCCGGTAGAGGATCGCCCAGCTCCAGTCCGGGCACCACGATGTCACGGCAATGACCGCGACATATACGCCGCGTCAAGACTCCATTTGCACGCCGCCTTTTACGGTGAAGGCACCCAACAGAAAGGGATGCCCACATGACCACCATCACCGACGAGTTCGCTCGCATCGACGCCATCACCACCGACCTCCTGGCGCTGGACGCGACCGTCGAGGGCCACGAGGCCCTGGTCGCCACCCAGGCCGGCTGGACCGTCTGATCACCCAATAACAGGCGCGGGGCCGCAACCCCGTCCCCGGCCCCGCGCCACCGGCCCTCCCCTCGCGCACAAGGACAGGCACCCGCGTGACAACCGACTCCGTAGACCTGCTGCTGGCGAAATACGACACGCTGGAGGAACAGGTCGTCGCCCGCTACGGCGAGCGATCCCAGGCCCGGGTCTTCCTGCTGTACGAGCAGCTGATCTCGCTGCGCGCCGGCCACAGCGCCGACCGTACCGACACCCGGCTCAGCGAGCGGATCACCCGGCTGCGCACCGACATAACCGGCAGGTACCTCGCCTCCGGCCCCGACCGGCCGCTCGATCTCCCGAGAAAGATCCTTTCCCGCCGCCCGCCACTGATGGAGTACGACCGTGACGTGTTCGACCGCCTGTACCGCCAGGCCGGCGCCACCGTGGTCGCGCAGACCGTTGAGATCGGCGATCCGGTCAGCGCGCTCGGCCGTCTCACGCCGAAGGCGTCGTACATGTACGTCGTGGACGACGAGGAACGACTGCTGGTGTGGACCCGCCCGTTCGAGCTGTCCGAGCTGCTCTTCGGCCGCCGGCACGCGCGGATCCAGGACGTCCCGGTGGCCCACCCCATGCTGGTGCCACAACGACTGCGGGTACGGGCGGCCGGCGAGATCGTACTGATCGGCGAAAAATCAGTGTCCATGGTCGTGGCGAACACCAAATCCGGACATTTCCAGCCTCCGCCGGAATCAGCCGACGTCGTACGCGAAACCTGCCACCGCCTCCTCGGCCTCGACGACGCCGACATCGACGTCTTCAACCTCTTCCCCGACCCGGACGCCACGCCACGATGACACAGCGGCTGGGAACCCAGTTCTGGATGCTGTGGACCGGCGAGACACTGTCCTCACTCGGCACCTGGATCCAATGGATCTCCCTCCCCCTGTGGATCCTCACCGTCACCGGCTCACCACTCGCCGCGGGCGCAGCCCTGGCACTGGAGACACTGCCGAGAATCCTGCTCGCCCCATGGGCCGGACTGCTCATCGACCGCCTCGACAGACGCACCGTCGCCCTCGGATCCAACCTCACCCTGAGCGCCCTCACCACCGCCACCATCCCCGCGGTCCTGACGGAATCCGTGATCATCGTCTACGCGCTCACCCTGCTGACCTCCGCGCTCCAAACCGTCTCCACGGCAGCACCCCAGGCAATGATCCCCCGGCTGGTACCGGAAAGCCGCCTGACCACCGCGAACACCGCCATGGCCTGGACCACCGGCGCCACCATGGCGCTCGGCCCACTGGCCGGAGTCGGCATCGCGACAGCCATCGGCTTCCCCTCAGCGATCACCGCCAACGCCATCAGCTACGGCGCGGCCGTACTGTGCCTGCTCGGCGTCGGCAGACAAACGCCCACCAGTGACGGTCCCGCCCCGACGCGGACACTCCGCGACGGCCTGGCCGCCCTGCTGCAAGACCCCGTCCTGCGCTACGCCGTGCTGTCCGAAGGCGCCGTACTGCTGTTCTTCGGCGCGGCACCACAGTTCATCGTCATCTCCGTCAACCTCACGGGCACACCCACCGGATCAGGCCTGTTCGTCTCAGGCATGGGCGCCGGATGGCTGATGACCTCACTGACCCTGTCCAAGATCCGCCTGCCCGTCGATCCACTCGCCCTGCTCATCACCGGCGCGATCAGCACCGCACCGATCGCACTGACCGCAGCCGCCGCAGCACACCTCGGGACGGCATGGACCTTCACCGCCGGCCTCCTGATGGGAGCACTCAACCTCTCACTGCTCATGGCCCCGAACCTGCTGTCCCAGCAACGCGCCGACAACGCCGTACTGGGACGGCTGTACTCCTTCAGGCGATCCCTGGCACTGACCGCGCAACTCGCCTCCATCGGACTGTGGAGCGTGACCACCGAAATACTGCGCGAACCCGCCTGGGCCATCGCAGGAGGCGGCATCCTCGCCACCCTCACCGCACTGCCGCTGACACTCAGGGCCCGAAACGCCGCTCTGCAGGCGACCCGATGATCACGAACCTCCCACTCGGCCACCACGACGACCAGGAGCCAGAACTACTGAACCTGCTCCGACACAAGATCCGATCCATCGAGTCACACGGAATCGACCCACGACTCACCCATGACATCAAAACAATCGACACCCAAGAACGCCACTTCTCCCACCACGCCGACGCCGACGAATAAGAAAAGAACGTCCATGAACTCCCAGGCCACAATCGACCTGACAACATACGGCGAACGACTCACCACCGAGCCGTACACGATATTCGCCGAACTACGCGAAAAAGCACCAGTACACCTCGTACGCCTACCGCCTTACGGCGAGATCTGGCTCATCGTGGGCCACAACGAAGTCAACGCCGCACTCAACAACCCCACACTCAGCAAAAACGGACTCAGAGCCACCCGGCACCTGCTCCCCGACACGATCGGGGAAACAATGCTCACCTCCGACCCACCCCAGCACACCCGGCTCCGACGACTCGTGTCCAAGGAATTCTCAGCACGCAGACTGACCCAGCTGCGGCCGGTAATCCAGCAAATCACCGACGCACACCTCGACGCGATCGCAGACCACGACAACATCGACCTGATCAACAACTACTCCCTCCCCCTGTCCCTCACAGTCATCACCGAACTCCTCGGCGTACCACAACTCGACCGCGACACCTTCCACCGCTGGTCACAACAGATCATCACCCCACCCCCCGGACGAACCCGAGCAGAAATGATCCACAACGACCTGCTCGACTACCTGAACCGGCTCATCCAGCAAAAACGCGAAGAAGCCTCCGACGACCTCTTCGGCGCACTGGTACGAGCCAGCGACACCACACAAGACGCACTCAGCCCAAGCGAACTACGCGCCATGGCACTGCTCCTGCTCAGCGCCGGCCACGAGACAACACTCAACCTCATCGCCACCGGCGTACTGATGCTGCTACGCCACCCGCGACAACTGAAGGAACTGCGCCACGACTGGTCTCTCCTGGACGCCACCATCGAGGAAACACTCCGCCGGGACGCACCGTTACTGTTCTCCACCCGCCGCTTCACCACCGACCCGTACACAGTCGGCACGACAGTGATCCCGGGCGGCGGAACACCGATACTGCTCGCCCTGGCCTCCGCCAACCGCGACCCCACCCAGTTCGAGAAACCGGACGCGTTCGACATCCACCGCGACACGGCCGGGCACCTCGCCTTCGGACACGGCATCCACCACTGCCTGGGCGCGCCACTGGCCCGCATCGAGGGCGCCATCGCGATCCGCTCGCTCCTCGAACGGTTCCCTGACCTCTCCCTGGCCGCCGACCATTGGGACTGGCAGCCCACCCTCACCATCCGCGGCCTGACCACCCTCCCCGTTTCCTTGCGCGGATGATCCTCCCCAGGGCTGCCCCCGTGTTTTTGTAGACGTACGGGCGTAGCCCGTTCCTCAGCTGGATGTGAAAAGGGTTTTCACAAGTCAACGCCCTTTACAATGTAGATTTCTAACGTGGCCAACAGGCGACGTCTCAGCGCCGTCGCGCCGGTGACGGCTCGCGCGACGGCGGCGCCACGTGATCGCGGCCGGGACGGCTGGGCCACCATGCGCGCCCGCCGAGGTCCCCTACCAGCGCTGGGACCAGCAGGGAGCGCACCACGAGGGTGTCGAGCAGCACGCCGAAGGCGACGATGAAGGCGATCTGCACGAGGAAGGCCAGCGGGATCACGACCAGCGCGGCGAAGGTCGCGGCGAGCACCACCCCGGCGGAGGTGATCACTCCGCCTGTGGTGACCAGCCCGCGCAGCATGCCTTCGCGCGCTCCGTGCCGGACGGTCTCCTCCCGTACCCGTGACATCAGGAAGATGTTGTAGTCCACGCCCAGGGCGACCAGGAAGACGAAGCCGTACAGCGGCACGGAGGCGTCGCTGCCGGTGAAGCCGAGCAGACTCGGGAAGATCAGCGCGGAGACGCCGAGAACGGCCAGGAAGTTCAGCGCCACGGTGGCCACCAGCAGGACGGGCATCATCAGCGAGCGCAGCAGGGCGATCAGGATGAGCAGGATGATCGCCAGGACGACCGGGACGATGAGCAGCGTGTCCTTCCTGGCGGTCTCGGTGGTGTCGTAGCGCTGGGCGCTGTAGCCGCCGACCAGGACGTCGTCCTCGGTGCGCAGGGCGGCGCGCAGTCGCTCGACGGTGTCCTGGGCGGCGTCGCTGTCCGGCTCGTCGCGCAGTGTGGCCTGCACCAGGACACGCCCCCCGACCACCTTGGGGGCGTCTCCGGGCCGGCCGCTCCCGGTCACGGCCGCCGCGTCGAAGACGCCCGGTACGGCGCGGGCTCGTTCGGTGATCCTCGTGGCCTCCGCGGCGGGGGCGACGATGACCGCGGGCTGGCCTGAGCCGCCGGGGAAGTGTTCGCTCAGCGCCGCCTGGGCGGCCACGGACGGCGCGTCGTTGACGAAGGTCTCCTCCAGCGGCACGCCCTTGGCGTTGAGCTGGGGGGCGAAGAGGGCGAGAGCGGCGAGGGGCAGGAGCGTGGCGATCCAGACCAGCCGGGGGCGGCGGTCGACCAGCCGGGCGACACGATTCCACAGCCCGTGGGCGCCGGCGCCGGAGGGACGGGGGCGAGCCGGCCACAGGGCGGCCCGGCCCAGCAGGATCAGGGCCGCGGGCAGGAAGGTGAGCGCGCTGAGCGCCGCGCAGGCGATGCCGATGGCGCCCACGGGGCCGAGCGCACGGTTGTTGGTCAGGCTGCTGAGCAGCAGGGCGAGCAGGCCCAGCGCCACCGTGGCGGCGCTGGCCACGATCGGGGCGAGCGAGCGCCGCAACGCGACGCGGCCGGCCGCGAACCGGTCGGCGCCGGTGGCCAGTTCCTCGCGGAAGCGGGCGGTCAGCAGCAGCGCGTAGTCGGTGGCCGCGCCGATGACCAGGATGAACAGGATGCCCTGCACCTGGCCGTCGACCCTGACGATGTCGCGGTCGGCCAGGAAGTAGACCACGGCGCACGCCAGCCCGAGCGCGAAGACCGCGCCGATGATGATGATCAGGGGCAGCAGCACGCTGCGGTACACGGCCAGCAGGATGACCAGCACGGTGATCAGCGCGACGCCGAGCAGCACGCCGTCGATGCCGGCGAAGGCGTCGGACAGGTCGGCCCGGGTGGCCGCGGGGCCGGCGAGCTGCGCCTTCAGTCCCTCGACGGGGACCGCCGCGCCGATCCGGTCCAGGATGTCGCCGAGGCCGCCGCCGCTGAGGTCAGGGCTGAGCTGTACCACGCCCCGCAGCGCCAGGTGGTCGTCGGAGCTGAAGGCAGGCGTGGGCGCGCCGACGACGCCGGGCGTGCCGCGCAGTGCGGCCAGCGCCCGGGTGGCCGCCGTGTTCTGCCCGGTGGTGATCTCCGCGCCGCCGGAGGTCCACACGACGATCACCGGCTGGGTGGCGCCCTGACGGAACGTCTCCTGCACCTCCAGCACGCGGGTGGACTCCGCGCTCTGGGGCAGGAAGGCCGCCTGGTCGTTGGTGGAGACCTCGGTGAGCTTGCCGGCGAACGGCCCCAGCCCACCGCCCACGGCCAGCCAGGCCAGCACCAGCAGAGCCGGGACCAGCCAGCGCATCGATCGCCGCGCCAAGAGCCGTCACCCCTTCGTCACGCCAGATAGCTCAATCATTAAAATACTCAATGATTGAGTTAATGTAGCATGGTCATCATGAACGGCGATGACGAGGGGGACGTCGACCTACGGTCCATGGCGGTCCGCCTGCGCAGGATGACCGCCGAGTTCAACCGCATCGCCCACGAGTTCGCCAACGAGCAGCGCCTGCACACCACCGACGTCCAGACGCTGATCATGATCTTCGACGCTCCGTCGCCGATCACTCCGGGCAAGCTGCGTGAGGAGCTCAACCTGACCTCCGGCGCGGTCACCGCGTGCCTCGACCGGCTGGAGCGAGCCGGGCACATCCGCCGGGTCCGTGACGCCCACGATCGGCGCGTGGTCCACCTGCACTACCGCGAAGCGGCCCAGGAGCTGGCCGGCGCCTTCTTCCGGCCGCTGGCCCGCAGCACCGACAGTGTGCTGCGCCGGTTCGGCCCCGACGAACTGCGCGCCGTGGCCACCTTCCTCGACGCGATGAACGAGGAGCTGGGCATGCTGCGGAGCGCGCCAGGACCGGCCTGACCGGGGGCGCCGTCCAGCCAGACCTCTCTCGAAGCGGTACAGGGGTGGAGAAGCTCGCGCCGTGACGTGAGGGTGTGACACGGCGGGCCGCCGTGTCACACCCGAGCCGGTGAGCTACCGGGGCATATGGCGGGTGCCCTCGTGTTCAGCGACGTGTACGTTGTGCTGATCGTGATGTCGGCGCAGGCCGGCCAGGCCCAGCAGCCCGAGCAGGCCCAGCAGGCCCCAGAGGCCGGTCTTGTCGCCCCCGTCGTCGTTGTTCCTGTTGTCCTGCGGTGCCGGGGTGACTTGGCTGTGAGCCACGGGCGCGACAGGAGCGTCGGCCGTAGCAGCCGCGGCTGGGGCCAGCGTCAGGAAGAACCCCAGGGCCAGCCCGGTGAGTGTCTTGCGCATCGGATCCCCCGATCCGGCGGTCCCCGCAGTCACGAGGACCGCGTTGTGTGCCTTCCGTGGAAGGCTTCCCCGTGGAACGATCTCCGTTCTCTCTTCTGGGTCCCCTACCGTGAGGGCGATGCCCTAAACATCTCGTGTTCTGCCATGAACGGAGTGGAGAAACCCTCGGCGCGCAAGGCGGAAATCATTTCGTACGTGCGCCGGGAAACCTTCTCAGCACACGGCCGGCCGGCGGATGGTGACCTTTGGCCGGGTTCACAGGTGGGCCGAGCAGGTGACGAAGATTTCTTCCCATCGGTCCAGCTCGAAATGTCCGCCGCCGTTCATCCAATGGCAGTCGGCGCCGGGGATGGCCCGCTCCATGTACCGGCCCATTTCCACCGGAACGAAGATGTCGCTGTCGCCCAGCCACATGTGCACCGGCACGTGGACGGTCTCCAGGTCCAGCCCCCAGTCCCGGTAGGCGATGAGCGCCTCGTGGGCACCGCCCCGGCTGCCCTGCCGGAAGGCCTCGAGTTCGGCCGCCTGGAGGAGACGCAGTGTGCGGGGGTCGCCCAGCGCGGCCTGGTCGGCGGGGCTGACGGCTGAGCGCATGAGGGAGAAGAACAGGCCGGGCCGGTGCCTGGCGCACCATCCGAGCGGCGCGAACGAGATCCGCATGGCCCAGGGCGTGTGACGGGCGAGGCGGGCGTAGAGGCGGTCGAGGGTGTTCAGGCCCGCCCGGATCTCCGGCGTCGCCACCGGCCCCCAGGGCGAGAGGGCGCCGACGAACCTCAGCCGTTCGGGCCCCATGAGGCTGCCGCAGGCCAACAGGTACGGGCCCGCGCCGGAGTGCCCCACCGCGCCGAACTCCCCCAGGTCCAGCGCGTCCGCCAGCGCGCTGACGTCGTGCGGCCAGTGCGTCACGGTGCGGCCGTCCTGGTACGCCGATCGTCCGTAGCCGGGCCGGTCGACGGCGATGAGCCGGAAGCCGTGCCGGGCGGCCGCGCCGGCGGCCAGCGCCCCTTCCAGGCGGCTGCTCGGGGTGCCGTGGAAGTAGAAGGCGGGGAAGCCGTCCGGATCGCCCCACTCGGTGTAGGACAGCAGGCGGCCGTCGGGCAGGGGCACGAAGTCGGCCGTGCCGGGCGGGGACGGGCGAGGTTTCACCAGGGAGTCCTTCTGATCGAAGCCGATGCCCACGAGAGCGTTTGCACCTGGCAACAACTATTGCTTACATTTAGGGCAGTCGTCCAGGGCGATCGTACAAGAAGGGAGCGCGATGAAGGTTCTCGTCTGCGGCGCAGGCATCGCCGGCCTGGCGCTGGCCTGGCATCTGGAGCGGGCCGGCTGGGACGTCGAGGTGGTCGAGCGCGCACCGGCGTTCCGCGCCGGCGGCTACATGATCGACTTCTACGGGGCCGGCCATGAGGTCATGGAACGCATGAACCTGGCCGGCCGCCTGGAGCGGTCGCGATACCGGGTCGACGAGCTCGACTACGTCAACGGCGACGGCCGCCGTACCAGCCGCTTCTTTCTGCCCTCCAGCTTCACGCGGGTGGTCAGCGTGTTGCGCGGCGACCTGGCCCGCACCATCGCCGACGACGTCCGGGCGCCCGTAGGCTATGGCCTCAGCGTCGAGGCGTTCAGCCAGAACGGGCACGCCGTCGACGTCACGCTCACCGACGGCACGCATCGGACCGTGGATCTGCTGGTCGGCGCGGACGGCACCCATTCCCGCGTCCGTGACCTGCTCTTCGGGCCAGAGGAGCGCCACGTGCGCTACCTCGGCCATCACGTCGCCGCCTGCATCCTCACCGACCGGGAGCTGAACCGGCAGGTCGGCCTGCGCTACCGGATGCTCACCGTTCCGGGGCTGATGGCAGGAGCCTACGCACTGCGCGACGACCGGCTCGCCCTGCTGTTCCTGCGCCGCGAGCCCGACCCTGAGCTTCCCGCCGATCCCGCCGGGGCGCTGCGCCGTCACTACGGCGAGATGGGCTGGATCCTGCCCTCGGTCCTGCCCCGGCTGCCCGATGACCTCTACTACGACCGGGTCACCCAGGTGCGGATGGACTCCTGGAGCCGTGGCCGGGTCGTCCTGCTGGGCGACGCCTGCCAGGCGGTGTCACTGTTCGCGGGACACGGCGCCTCCATGGCCGTGGCCGCCGCCTGGGTCCTGGCCGGCGAACTGGCCGGCGAGTCGCTCGGCGAGTCGACCGGCGACGGCCTGTCAGCGGCTCTCATCCGGTACGAACGACGCATGCGGCCCACCATCGCCGACGTGCAAGCGCTCGGCCGCCGATTCATCGAATGGATGGCCCCCTCCAGCCGGCTGCGCATCTCGGCCCGCGACTGGCTGTTGCGCCTGGCCTCCCTGCCCGGTGCCGGCAACCTGTTCCTCAGCTCGCTCACTCCCAGCGGTCACGATCTCATTTGCTGCTCCCGTCGAGCACAGGTGAGCCGGAAGCCCGGTCGGCGCCGCCGTAGTAGCGTCAGGCCGTACGTACAGGGCGAGCACCCGGAACCAAGGAGACAGATGGCCTCCCCAGCGGCGGAACGCGGCCGTGAAGTGCGACGGCGGCTGCTCGCCGCGGCGGTCGAGCTCATTCCCGAACGCGGTTGGACGGCGGTGAGCACCCGGATCCTGGCCGAGCGCGCCGGAGTGGCTCCCGGGGTGGTCCACTACCACTTCTCCTCGCTGACCGCGCTGCTGAACGAGGCCGCCGTCGGCACGATGCGGCAGATACTGGCCGAGGCGACGGCTGTATGGGACAGCGCGGGCACCCCTGCCGAGGCGGTCGATGCGATGCTGGCGTCGCTGAAGCGGTACACCGGCACCGATCCGGCCTCGCTGCTCGCCACGGAGGCGTATCTGGCGGCCACCCGCGATGACGAGCTCCGCGAGCAGATCGGCGGGATGGTGGAGGAGTTCCGGCAGCAGTTCGGCCGCTGGCTGGACGGCCATGGGGTGCCCGATCCCTACGAGAGCGCCGCGGTTCTGGCGGCCACGCTCGACGGGCTGCTTCTGCATCGAGGGCTGGGCGCGGGTCCGGACGTCTCGTCGATGGCGACCGTCCTGCACCGGCTCATCAGCCGATGACTCCCGCGTCCTCGCCCTGGTCAGGATGGTACGGGCCGGCCTTGAGGTAGCGGAGCATCCCGGCAGTGGCGGGCAGGCCGGGCCGGGGACGGTTTCCGGCACCGGCCTCGCGGGTGGGTTCGCTCAGCCGACGCCGACGGTCTGCCGCGCGGGCGCGATGGACAGCGCCAGCCGGGGGTCGCGGCGCAGATTGCGTGCTTTGCGCATGGTCGGGCCGGTGAAGAAGACGATTCGCTCGCCGTGGGCGCCGACGTAGACGGGAGTGGTGTGGGGCGAGCCGTCCGGCAGGACGGTGGCCAGGTGCGCGATCGAGGTGCCGTCGAGGACACGGCGCACGTCAGGGTCAAGCATGGGTGCTCCTTGGGAAGTGGATGTCAGCGGGGGTTGCCGGCGCGCCAGGCGACGTAGTCGGCGACCGCCCCGGCCATGTCGAAGGCCGGGGTGAAGCCGGTCTCGCGGGTGAGCCGGGTGATGTCGAGACAGGGGTCGGAGCCGGGGCCGTTCTGCCGCCCCGGCAGCAGGTCGAGCCGCACGCCAGGGGTGGTCGCGCTCAGGGCGTCGGCGAACTCGCGGTGGGTGGCCGGCCGGCCGCTGGAGACGTTGTAGACGGTGTGCCGCAGAGCCGGCGCGTTCATCAGCAGAGCGATCGCGCGCCCGGCGTCGGGGGCGTAGCAGATGTCGCCGCCGTCGTCGGCGTGCAGCGGCCGCGGCTGCTCGCCGCGGAGCACGGCGCTGATGGACGGCGGGTAGGGGTTGAACGGTGACTCCGGGTCCATCAGCGGCCCCCAGATGCTCCCGATCCGCAGGATGACCGGCTGGACCCCGGTGTCCTGGAGGCTGTGCGTGGTCAGGGGTTCGACGGCCTTCTTGAAGGCGACGATCAGGTGCGGCACCCGCGCGGCGGGCAGCGCGAGCTCCTCGTGCCAGCGGGTCTCGGTCCGGCCGGCGTACACGCCGATGCTGCTGGCGACGGCGAACCTGCGCACGCCCCGGACACGGGCGACCTCCAGCGCGTTGAGCAGGCCGGTCATGTCCGTACGGAAGAAGTCGACCGGATCCTTGCCGGGGATGGTGCCGGCCAGGTGGACGATGTCGCTGACGTCGTGGCGGTCGGCGAGGGCCAGGAAGGCGTCCTGGTCGGTGACGTCGAGGGGTTCCACGGCGACCCGGCCGGCGAGGAACGACGGGACCTCGGTGCGGTGGTGCGTGGTGACGACGACCTGGTGTCCGAGGTCGGCGAGCGCGCGGGCGGTATGGGCGCCGATCATGCCGAGTCCGCCGGTGATGAGGATCATCTCTTGCCTTTCGTCGCTGATCATTCGGGTCGGGGGAAGCCGGAGAGCCGGCGGGGCCGGTCGAGGAGTTCGCCGATCGTGAGGTGGGCCAGTGGGGGCCATCCCCGCTCGCGTGCGTGCGAGGCGACGGCCGCGGCCAGCTCGGCGCCGGCGCCTTCGCCGGCCAGCAGCAGGCGATCGGGGTCGGCGCCCAGTTCGCGGGCGTGGTCGGCGGCCCACTCGGTGGCCAGGATCGCGTCGCACCGCCCGTCCTGCCGTCGCGGTTTCCGGTACGACACGGACAGGACCACCACTCCGGCGCCCGAGCACGCGGCACGGCAGAGCGCGTCCGCGCCCTCGATGCCGTCGGCCGGCAGGAACACCAGCATCGGCGCGGCCGGGGTCGCCGCCGGCCAGTACGTGCGCACCGGCAGCGGCCCGGCGGCACCTCGTAGCCGGGTGTCGGCGACCAGTCGTACGGCTGCGTGATCGGGCATGGGCCGAGACTCGCACCGGCACGGCCGCCGGGGGAAAGGCCGATGGCGCATGACGGTCTTGCCGACCACGCATCACCAGAGGCGGTCATGGTGGGGGGATAATGCCGGCATGGCCGTCGGTGAGCAGGAACAGGACGAGGAGCCGCAGCCCGAGCGGGTGCTGCCGCTGCCGGCCGCGCCCGACGCGATCGAACTGCGGCACCTGCGGGCCTTCGTGGCGGTCGCCGACGAGCTCAACTTCGGCCGGGCCGCCGCCCGCCTCTACCTGTCCCAGCCGGCGCTGAGCAGGCAGATCCGCATGCTGGAGCGGTTGATCGGCAGCGACCTGCTGCGCCGTTCGACGCACCGGGTGGAGCTCACGCTGGCCGGCGACGCCCTGCTGGACCGGGCGCGGCGCCTGCTGAGCGATCTCGACGACGCCGTCTCGACGACCCGGTCGGTGGGCGGTGAGCTGGCCGAACGGGCCGCCAGGGCCTGGCAGCCGGTCAACGACCTGTTCCTGGCCGGTGCCGAGGTCCAGCAGTTCCGCGCCGCCGTGGAGGACTTCCACGCCGCGCTCACGCTGCCGGAAGGGGTCGGCGTACGGCCGGTCAACGCCGGTGGGGTGCCTGCCCTGGAGATGGCCGAGGCGGCGAACCACCGGCCGGCCCTGCTGCACCTGCACGGCGGCTCGTACGTGGCCGGGTCCGCCTTCGGGTTCCGCCCGCTGGGCGAGGCGCTCGCGCTCGCGACCGGTGCCGCCATTCTGGTGCCCGACTACCGGCTGGCGCCGGAGCATCCGTTCCCCGCGGCCGTCGACGACGCGTTGCGCGCGTACACGTGGATGCTGGACACCGGGACTCCCCCGGCCCGGATCACCGTGGGAGGTGACTCCGCCGGCGCCGGGCTGGTCCTCTCCCTGCTGATGACCCTCAAGGAGCGGCGGCTGCCCCAGCCCGGCGGGGCGCTGCTGCTGTGCCCCTGGGTGGACCTGACGGGCGACGCGCCCCCGCCCGAGGAGCTTGAGAAGCCCGAGGAGCAGGAGCCGCAACCGGCCATCGATCCCCGGCAACTGCACCGGTTCGCCGCCGCGTACCTGGCCGGGCACGATCCCGGCGACCCGCGGGTCAGCCCGCTCACCGCGGACCTGTCCGGTCTGCCGCCGATGCTCATCCAGGCCGGCACCGGCGACCCGCTGGCCGGCGACGCCCGCCGGCTCACCGAGAGGGCCCGTTCGTACGGCGTCGACGCGCGGCTGGAGCTCTATCCGGTGTCCGCGCACGTCTTCCACTACTTCTGGTCGTTCCTGCCGGAGGCCGCGGACGCGCTGGAACGGGCGGGGGCATTCACCCGCCGCGCGGCCTGCCGCAGTGATCCCGGCGACCAACACGTGTCATGACTTAAGCGGATAACTCTGTCGGGTAGTGGTCGAAGTACAGCCGTGCCACCAGGTCCCCGCGCGAGCCACCCCGAGCATCGTCACCGCTAAGAAATCCTCCGCCACGTCGTCAGTTCTGGTAGCCCCTCGCCACCCGCGGAAGGATGTACGACCATGACCGATGCCGGACCGCTGGGCGACGACGAGGCCGCGTTCATCGCGGCGGCCCGCTCGAACGACGGGGCACAGTTCGCGCTCATCACCGAGCGCCACCGCCGGGAGCTGCAGGTGCACTGCTACCGGATGCTCGCGAACTACGAGGACGCCCAGGACATGACGCAGGAGACGTTCCTGCGGGCGTGGAACAAGCGGGAGTCGTTCAAGGGCCACGCCGCGCCGCGGACCTGGCTGTACCGGATCGCGACGAACGCCTGCCTCGACTTCCTGGAGAAGCGCAACGACCGCACCCCCGTGCCCGCCGAGCTGCCGGGCGCGGGCTCGGAGGTGCACTACCTGCAGCCCTACCCGGACCGGATGCTCCCGGAGGACCCGCAGGAGTCGGTGGTGGCGCGGGAGACGATCGAGCTGGCGTTCATCGTCGCCGTCCAGCACCTGCCGCCGCGGCAGCGGGCGGTGTTCGTCTTGCGCGACGTCCTCGGCTGGCCGGCGCCGAAGGCCGCCGACGCCCTGGAGCTGACCGTCGCGTCGGTGACCAGCGCGCTGCAGCGGGCGCGCGTGACGATGCGCGAGCGGCTGCCCGGCCGCCGCCTCGACTGGCGCAGCCCTGCCACGCACGAGCTGTCGGACGACGAGCGCGGCGTGGTCAAGTCGTACATGGACGCCCATGAGCGCAACGACCTCGACGGGCTGACCGCCCTGCTGCGCCACGACCTGCGCTTCACGATGCTGCCCGACCCGGGCGCCTTGATCGTCACGGCCGAGGACGCGGTGGACGGCTGGGTCTCCGGTGGGCTCTTCCAGCGCGGCCACGACGACTGGCGCTGCGTCGCCACGACGGTCAACCTCATGCCCGCCGCCGTGCTGTACCTCCGCACCCCCGGCGACCCGCGATACCGTTTGCTGAACATCGCGGTCCTGCGCGTCGTCGACGGGAAGATCACCGAGCTCACCGGGTTCGACGTCACCGACACACCATGGCTGGGCCTGCCCGCGACGCTGTGATCAGACGCGTCCCCCATCGCCGACAGGTCCAGCTCACGGGCCGGGCATCCGGCCCGTGCTCATCGTCTCCTCTCGTAGCGGTTCAGCATCACGCCGCCGGGAAAGGTCCGCGTCTCGACCAGGTCGAGGTTCACCCAGTTGTCCAGCGCGGTGAAGAACGGCGTGCCGCCGCCCACCAGGACCGGCACGGTGACCAGCGCGTACTCGTCGATCAGCCCGGCCCGCATGGCCGCCCCGGCGAGCGTCGCGCCGGCGATGTCCATCGGGCCGCCGTCCTCGGCCTTGAGCCGGGTGATCTCGGCGACCGCGTCGCCGGTGACCAGGCGGGTGTTCCAGTCGACCTTGTCGATCGTGGACGAGAACACCACCTTCGGCATGTCCCGCCAGAGGCGCGCGTACTCGATCTCCGCCGGGGTGGCGTTGGGCAACTGGTCGCCGGTCGGCCAGTGGGAGCTCATCGCCTCCCACAGCTTGCGCCCGTACAGCGTCAGATCGCTCGCCCGCATCTGGTCGTACCACCACTGGAACAGCTCGGCGCTCGGCGATGAGTCCGGCCCCTCCCCTCCGCCCCAGCTGATGTCGTCGCCGGGCGCGGCGGTGTAGCCGTCCAGGGTCACGTTCATGGCGAAGATCAGTTTCCGCATCGTGCCGGCCTTTCGTGGGTGGATCTCACACGTACAGACGGGTGCGGCGCGGAAACCTAATCGGTGCGCGATCCGCGTCCGCCGGCCGCACACTCGCCGCCACCACCGCCGGTGAGACGGCGGGTCACGCGGCCGCGCAGCAGGCCGGTGAGCTGGTCGAAGATGGCGTCGTTCCCAGGGAACATCAGATCGACGCCGGCTTCTTCTGCACTCCTCTCCACCGCGCTCACCGAACCTGCGCCGTCAGGAGATCAGCGCGACCGCACTGCCGTGAAGAACGTGCGGATGTCGTGCACAAGCAGGTCAGGCGCGTCCTGGGACGCGTAGTGGCCGCCGCGCTCGTACTCGTTCCAGGACACGATGTTGTGATGATGGTCGGAGAAGACTCGGATCGAGGGTAGATCGCCCGGGAACTGCGCGACTCCGACCGGGACGGCGGTGGGACCGGTGGAGGGCTCCTCCCGCGCGTGGTCGGCGTAGATCCGGATGGCCGAGCCGCCGGTGCCGGTGAGCCAGTGGATCGTGACGTGAGTGAGGACGGCGTCGTTGTCCAGGCCGTGCTCGTGCATGGCCTGCGCGTTCCAGCCCAGCAGCCCGACGGGTGAGTCGGCCAGCGCGTGCGCGAGGGTTTGCGGCTGTTGAGCCTGTACGGCCCCGTAGGCGGCTTCGTTGGTGACGTAGTCCTGGAAGGCGTCCCATGCCGCCTTGTCCTTCGGTCCCAGCTCCGCCACCCATTTCGGGTCGTCGTCCGGCGGCGGGTCCCAGGTCTGGGTCACATGCGCGCCTACCACGTGTTCCGGGGCCGCCCGGCCGAGGTCGAGGGCGATCCCCGAGCCCCAGTCGTTGCCGGCCGCGCCGTACCGGTGGTGGCCGAGGCGTCGCATCAGAACCGCCCACGCCCCGGCGATCCGCCGTGGGCCCCAGCCGGTGTCGGCCGTCGGGCCGGAGAACCCGAAGCCGGGCAGCGACGGCACCACCAGATCGAAGGCGATGGACGGGTCGAGATCGTGCCGGCGCGGGTCGCTGAGCGGGCCGATCACGTCGAGGTACTCCGCGACCGAGCCGGGCCAGCCGTGGCTGAGCACCAGCGGCAGCGCGTCCGGCTCCGGGGAGCGGACGTGCAGGAAGTGCACCTGCGTGCCGTCGATGGTCGTCGTGTACTGCGGATGCGCGTTGAACCGGTCTTCCCAGACGCGCCAGTCGTAGTGGTGGCGCCAGTGCTCGACCAGCTCACGCACCCGGGCGACCGGTACGCCGTAGCCCGTGCCGCCGCCTTCCGGCTGCGGGGCCCAGCGGATCCGATCGAGCCGGTAACGCAGGTCAGCCAGATCCTCGTCGGGAATTTCGATCCGGTACGGCCGGATCTCCTCATCAGTGGTCACTTCACGTCCTCAAAGCCATGGGCAGCGCACGCGGGTGTTCAGGTAGCGCACGTGGTGGATGTTGGTGGCGAGCTGGGCGGCCCGGAGGTCGGCGGCCCGCGCGGCGTCGAGGTCTCCCGCCGGCTGTGGTGCTCAGGCCCCATGACCGGCCGGATCACCACACCGGCGGCGGCCGACCGGCCGGGCGCCGGCC
>NZ_JAHKRL010000434.1 GCF_019396405.1 Nonomuraea rhizosphaerae
GTCGTGGCGGCCGGCGGCCAGCGCCGCCTGGCCGGTCAGCACCGTGTCGTCGGCGGCGTTCAGGCGGGTGGCCGTGGCCAGGGCGCCCTCGGCCTTGGTGTAGTACGACGGGTCGCCGGTGATCCGGGCCTGGTCGACGTACTGGGTGCCGAGCTGGGCCCAGCCGCGGTAGTCGTTCGGCAGGCGCTTGAGCCGCGCCTGGAGGGTCTCGGTGACGGCGGTGGCGGTGGCAGGCTGGGCGGTCTCTTGTGGCGGTGCATAGACGGCGAAGGCCGTGACGGCCAGCGCGCCGGCCACGACGAGGCCACCGGCTATGGCGAGGGATCGCATCCAAGGCTCCGGAGGTGCGCGAAAGGAAACTTTTGATGGCCGGCTGGCCCTGACGGGGGGCACGGCCAGCCGGCCGATGAGCGGCGGGAATCGGGAGACGGGCCCGCCGCGGAGAGGGATCGGCCGGCCGGAGAGTTGACCGGCCGATCCAGGTACTACCGCTGGTTCACAGCCACGTTGCTGGGCAGCGGGATGTACGGGAAGGTCTGGCCGAAGGGCTTGTCGTTCTTGTCGACCTTGTCGGTCAGGCCCGGGGTGAGCTTGCCCGACACCGCGGCGCCGGCCAGCGCCTGCAGCTCGATGTCCACCACGTCGTCGGACAGGCGGCGGCCGTTCGGGAAGCCCTGAAGGTCACCGGCCAGGACGCCGAGACGGTTCGGGTCCTTGGTGGGCGGGATCGACATGTTGAGCCGCAGCATCTCGGCGGGACGCAGCTTGCCCGCGTCCTTGTTGAGGGTCTGCGAGTTCAGGTCGGCCTTGATCGGGCCGTTGCCCTTGGCGATGCCGGTCAGGAAGATCTCGACCAGGTCGGCGCGCGGGGTGGCCGGGGCCTTGATGCCGTAGATGGCCTCCAGGAGCTTGGGCACCTCGGGCTCGGTCACGCGCTTGACCAGGGGCGCCACGTCCGCGTCCTTCTCAGGGGACAGGGCGTTGTAGGCGTCCTTCAGGCCGGCGGGCGAGACGACCTCGTTGACCAGCGGGTTGCACAGGCGCGAGACCTGCACGAAGCCGTTGCCGTTGGACTTGTCGGTGGTCGAGCAGATGCCGATCACCGGGTTGCGCTTGACGTCACCCTTGAGCGCCAGCTCGGAAGCGGGCACCTGGACGGCCAGCGTGTTGACGTTGTAGCCCTTGGTGGTGTCCTGGCCGACCTCGGACAGGTTGCCGCCGTAGAGCAGGTCGAAGACGCGCAGGTCGAGGAAGAACGCCTCGTCCGCCTGGCCGGCGAACGTCTTGCCGCCGCCGGGCAGGCCCTTGATGGACTGCGAGCGCAGCGTGCCGTAGTCGGGCATCGAGGCGGGGCCGACGTTGCTCGGCGCGACGATGCCGTCGGAGACCAGTGTCTTGGTGCCGCTCTCGGTGATCTTCTTGAGCGTGTAGCGCTGGCGGAAGAGCAGGTTCGCGTCGTCCAGCGAGGTGACCGGGCCGTTGTTGTACAGGAACGTGGTGTTGCCGCGCTTGTCCTCGTTGCGGAACGTCCACTGGTAGGTGATGTCGGCCTTGGCGTCGCCGTCGTTGTCGATCTTTATGTTGTAGCGGCCCTTGGTGCCGAACGGGTAGAAGTTCGGGCCGCCGTTGGGCTCCTGGAACGGGATCCAGTTGGCCAGCAGCGTCACCGTGTCGGCCTTGTCGGGGCTGACGAACGCGTAGACGTCGGTGTTGTCGTACAGCGGGTCGCCGGCGATCATCGGGGCCTCGCGGTGCGAGGAAGCGCTGCCGGAGTCCGTGCGGAGCAGGGCGAACGAGGAGGCGGTCAACGCCACCGCTACGCCCAGTCCGACTAGAGCGCGCCGGTTGATCCGGAGCTCCATGTTCGGTCCTTTCGAAGGGGCTGATCGTGATCGAGAGGTTCCGGCCGGGTTCCTCGACGCCCTATTCGTTGCAACTCCGCGAGCGGATGTGTATCTCCTCCCTGAGAATGAGAAGTCAACTGAAGTTGACATACTTAGGTCGTCAATTTATGTTGACGGGTGCGGATCCTGCTCCGTCGAACGTTGAGATGTCGGGATATATCGCGAGAGGAGACATGGTGATCAAAGAGCTGCTCGCCCACGTACGCCCGCACAGGGGCATCCTGGTGCTCGGAGGGTTACTCGGCCTGGTCGGGTCGGCGGCGGGCCTGGCGATGCCGCTGCTGGCCAAGTACGTGGTGGATGCCTTCGGCGAGGATCGGTCGATGGCCGGGCCGCTGATCGCGCTGAGCGTGGCCGTGGTCATCGGGGCGGTGGTCTCGGCGCTGGGCACGTACCTGATGGAGCGCACCGGCGAGGGCATCGTGCTGGGCGCGCGGCGCAGGCTGGTGGACCGGCTGTTCCGCCTCAAGGTGGCCGACGTGGACCGGCTCAAGCCCGGCGACCTGCTGTCGCGGGTGACCGGCGACACGACGCTGCTGCGGGCCGTGCTGACCAACGGGATCGTCAACTCGATCGGCGCGGTGTTCATGCTGGTCGGGGCGATCGTCATGATGGCGACCATGGACGGCGTCCTGCTGCTGGTCACGCTGCTGGTCGTGGTCGTGATCGGCGGCCTGGTCGGGTTGATCATGCCGAGGATCCAGCGGGCGCAGAAGCAGGCCCAGGAGGCCGTGGGCGAGATGGGGGCCGTCCTCGACCGGTCGCTGCAGGCGTACAGGACCGTGAAGGCGAGCGGCGCGGAGGAGCGCGAGATCGCCGTCGTCGGCGACGCCGCCACCCTCGCTCGCGACAAGGGGCTGCAGGTCGCCGGCTGGACGTCGCTGGCCGGGGTGGCGACCTGGATGGCCGTGCAGATCGCGTTCCTGTGCGTGCTGGCCGTGGGCGGGGCCCGGGTCGCCTCCGGGGCGCTGGTGATCTCGTCGCTGATCGCGTTCCTGCTGTACCTGTTCTACCTGGTCGCGCCCATCGGGCAGATCGTCGAGGGCCTCGTGCAGCTCCAGCAGGGGCTGGCCGCGATGAAGCGGATCAAGGAGATCGAGGACCTGCCCGCCGAGCCGGTCAGCGCCGGCTCGGCCGTCGCCGGCTCCGAGCCCGTCGGGATCCGCTTCGAGGACGTGGTCTTCCGGTACGGGGACGACCGGCCGATCGTGCACGACGGGGTCAGCTTCGAGGTGCCGCCCGGCGGGCTGACCGCCCTGGTGGGGCCGTCCGGAGCGGGCAAGTCGACCGTGTTCGCCCTGCTGGAACGCTTCTACGAGCACCAGGACGGCATGATCACCGTGGACGGCCGCGACATCCGCGACTGGCCGCTGGCCGACCTGCGGGCCACGCTCGGCTACGTCGAGCAGGACGCGCCCGTCCTGGCCGGGACGCTGCGCGAGAACCTGCTCTTCGCCGCCCAGGACGCCACCGAGGAGGAGCTGCTGCGCGCCGTCGCCCGCACCCGCCTCGACGACCTGGTCGCCCGGCTGCCCGAGGGACTCGAAACGGCCGTCGGCCACCGGGGCGTGCTCCTGTCCGGCGGTGAGCGCCAGCGCGTGGCCATCGCCAGGGCACTGCTCCGCAAGCCCCGGCTGCTGCTGCTCGACGAGGCGACCTCGCAGCTCGACGCGGTCAACGAGCTGCGGCTGCGCGAGGTCATCGCCGAGGTGGCCGCCGAGACGACCGTGCTGGTCATCGCCCACCGGCTCTCGACGGTGACCAACGCCGACCGGATCGTGGTCATGGAGGCGGGCGGGGTGCGCGCGGTGGGCACGCACGACGAGCTGGTGGGCCGGGACGACCTGTACCGCGAGCTGGCCGCCACGCAGTTCCTGGTCGGCTGAGCCCCGCCTCGTGCCGCGATGTACTCTGCGAGACATACGTGAATGCATCCATTCAGGAGGAGTCGCATGAGCCGCACCGTGCGCGCGCCACGAGGCACGACGATCACCGCGAAGGGCTGGCCGCAGGAGGCCGCGCTGCGCATGCTCCAGAACAACCTGGACCCGGAGGTCGCCGAGCACCCCGAGCAGCTCGTCGTGTACGGCGGCTCCGGCCGGGCGGCGCGCGACTGGCCCTCCTTCGACGCCCTGGTCAGGACGCTCACGACGCTGGAGGGCGACGAGACGCTCCTGGTCCAGTCGGGCCGCCCGGTGGGCGTGTTCCGTACGCACGAGTGGGCGCCCAGGGTGCTCATCGCGAACTCCAACCTGGTGCCCGACTGGGCCAACTGGGAGGAGTTCCGCCGCCTGGAGGCGGCCGGGCTGACCATGTACGGGCAGATGACCGCCGGCTCCTGGATCTACATCGGCACCCAGGGCATCCTCCAGGGCACCTACGAGACGTTCGCGGCCGTGGCCGCCAAGAGGTTCGGCGGCTCGCTGGCCGGGACGATCACGCTCACCGCCGGGCTGGGCGGCATGGGCGGCGCGCAGCCGCTGGCCGTCACCATGAACGGCGGCGTCGCCATCTGCGTCGACTGCGACCCGCGCTCGGTCCGGCGGCGCATCGAGCACCGTTACCTCGACGTCGAGGCCGCGTCGCTGGAGGAGGCACTGCGGCTGGCGTACGAGGCGCGTGACGCCCGCCGGCCGCTGTCCGTCGGCGTGGTGGCCAACGCCGCCGAGGCCCTGCCCGCCCTGCTGGCCCAGGGCGCGGAGATCGACATCGTCACCGACCAGACCTCGGCGCACGACCCGCTGATGTACCTGCCGGTCGGAGTGGCCTTCGAGGACATGGCCGCCTCGCGGGAGAAGGACCCGGCCGGGTTCACCGAGCGGGCCCGCCACTCGATGGCCACGCACGTGGAGGCGATGGTCGGCTTCAAGGACGCCGGGGCCGAGGTGTTCGACTACGGCAACTCGATCAGGGGCGAGGCGCAGCTCGCCGGGTACGGGCGCGCCTTCGACTTCCCCGGCTTCGTGCCCGCCTACATCAGGCCGCTGTTCTGCGAGGGCAAGGGACCGTTCCGGTGGGCGGCCCTGTCCGGCGCGCCCGAGGACATCGCCGCCACCGACCGGGCCATCCTGGAGCTGTTCCCCGAGAACGAGGCGCTGGCCCGGTGGATCCGGCTGGCCGGGGAGAAGGTCGCCTTCCAGGGGCTGCCGGCGCGGATCTGCTGGCTGGGCTACGGCGAGCGGAACGTGGCCGGGGAGCGGTTCAACGACATGGTCGCCTCCGGGGAGCTGCGGGCGCCCGTCGTCATCGGGCGCGACCACCTCGACACCGGCTCCGTCGCCTCCCCGTACCGGGAGACGGAGGGCATGGCCGACGGGTCGGACGCGATCGCCGACTGGCCGCTGCTCAACGCCATGCTGAACACCGCCTCCGGGGCCGCGTGGGTGTCGATCCACCACGGCGGCGGCGTCGGCATCGGCCGCTCGATCCACGCGGGCCAGGTCACGGTGGCCGACGGCACGGCGCTGGCGCGCGAGAAGCTGAGCCGCGTGCTCACCAACGACCCCGGGTCGGGGGTGATGCGGCACGTGGACGCGGGGTACGACGAGGCCGCCGCCGTGGCCGCCGAACGCGGCGTCCGCATCCCGATGCGCGAGTCCTGACCGCCGGACGGCCGGCACCCCGCCGTGGCACGGCACCCCGCCGCACGACGGCCCTCCTGAGAGGGGGCACGTCGTTCGGCGTGAGCGGGCGGCACCCCGCCGTACGGCGGGCTTCCCGGGAGTGAGCGCCGCTTCCGGGGAGAAGTTCCGGGTCGGCAGGGAAGAGAAAGCGGTGCTGATCGGCGCGAACAGGGATGAGAAACCGCACGGGTGGTGTTGGAGGTGGCGTGACGGGCGGATACCACAGGGGACTGGGCGGGCTCCTGGACGGCCGGAGACTCTCTCCCGTGCAGCGGCGGATCGCGCACTACCTGTCCGAGAACCTGGACGAGGCGATCTTCCTGTCGAGCGTCGAGCTGGCCGAGCGGTCCGGGGTGAGCCAGCCGTCGGTGACCAGGTTCGCCATGGTGCTGGGGTTCGCCGGCTATCCGGAGCTGCGGCAGGCGCTGCGCCCGCTGGTGCTCGGCGGCCCGGTGGAGTCGCCGCAGGAGACGCTGCTCCAGGGGGCGATCGACAACGAGATCCGCAACCTGGCGGTGGTCAGGGAGCGGCTGGCCGGCTTCCCGCTGAAGGAGCTGGGGGAGTGGCTGGCCGCCGCCGAGCCGCTGCCGGTGCTGGGGCTGCGGGTCTCGTCCGGGCTGGCGACCACGTTCGCGTACTACGCGCGCCGCGTCCACCCCGACGTGCGGCTGCTGACGCACGGCGGCTCGGAGCTGATCGACGGGCTGCACGCGGCGCGGCGGGCGGGGGCGGAGTGGCTGCTGGCGGTGGTGCTGCCGAGGTACCCGACCGAGGCGATGAACGCCCTGCAATATGCCGAAAAATTGGGACTGAGGGTGGCGGCGCTCTGCGACCGCGCCGACTTCCCCGCCGAGGTGGTGCTGGACGCGCCGGTCGGCGACCGCCTCGTGTTCGACTCGCACGCCGCGCCGCTCGCGCTGGCCATGGCCCTGGTCGAGGCCATGGCCGACGCGGCGCCGCTGCGCACCCAGGCCAGACTGGAGGAGTACGAGCGCATGACGGACGAGACCGGAACGTTCCTGACGACCGACCCTGCCACCCACAGAGACCCCGTCTCCAGAGACCTGGCCGCCCCGGGGGACCTAACCGGCGATCCGGCGCAGTGAGCGCACCGACCACGTGACGGTCAGCGCGGCCAGCGCGAGCATGACGGCGAACGCGATCGGGATCGAGGAGTCGGTCAGATCGCCCGCGAACAGCGCCCGCCCCGCCACCACCGGGTGGTACATCGGGTTGAACAGCGCCACCTTCTGCATCCACTCGGGCGCCAGCGTCATCGGCAGCAGCGCGCCCGACAGCAGCATGATGGGCAGCGCGAAGAACTGCATGATCTGCGCCATGCCGTTCTCGTCGCGCAGCGACAGCGCCAGGCCGTAGCCGATGCCGGAGGCGAACAGGCCGGTCAGGGCGATGAGCACGACCGTGATCGCGAGCCCCGGCAGGCTGGCCCGCATGCCCATGGCCAGCGCGATCACGATCACCACGATCGACTGGAGCACCAGCACGACCCCGTCGCGCAGGGTGCGGCCGAGCACGATCGACGGCCGCCAGGCGGGGCTGACCGCGACGCGCTCCAGCACGCCGCTGCGCAGCTCGTAGATCGTGCCGTAGCCGACGCCGATCGCCCCGAACAGCGCCGTGACCACCAGCATGCCCGGCGCGAAGCTGGTGAGCTGCTCGGAGGTCGGCTGCCGGGAGGCTCCGGCCACGAGCGGGCCGAACAGCAGCAGGTACACTACCGGCTGCACGATGCCGAACAGCGGCCAGATCGGGTTCCTGAACGTGTTGCGCAGCTCGTACACCAGGAAGAGCGAGGTGTGGCGGATCATGCGGCGGCTCCGGTGTCGCGCAGGGACCGGCCGGTCTTGGCCAGGAAGACGTCGTCGAGCGTGGAGCGGTCGAGCGCGATCGAGGTGAGGCTCAGCGCCCGCTCCTCCAGCGCGCGCAGCAGGGCGGGCAGCGTGTGCTCGCCGTCGTCCACGTAGACGCGCAGCAGGTCGTCGTCCACGCGGACCTCACGCGCGTACGGCTTGAGCGTGTCGGCGGCGCGCTCGGGCTCGGCCACCCGGAGCGTGACGACGTCGCCGGAGACCTCGCGCTTGAGCTCGCCCGGCGTGCCCTGGGCCACGACCCGGCCGTGGTCGACGATCACCAGCCGGTCGCACAGCGCGTCGGCCTCGTCGAGGTAGTGGGTGCTGAGCAGCACGCTGGTGCCCAGCTCGCGCAGCTGCCTGATGCGGTCCCAGAGGTTCGCCCGGTTCTGCGGGTCGAGGCCGGTGGTGGGCTCGTCGAGGAAGAGCAGCGGCGGGGCGTGCACCAGGCCGAGCGCGATGGCGACGCGGCGCTTCTGGCCGCCGGAGAGCGTACGGCCCGGACGGTCGGCCATCTCCGTCAGGTCGAACCGGTCGAGCACGCCGGCCGTGGCGGCGGCCGGGTCGGGGACGTTGTGGATCTTCGCCGCCATGACGATCTGCGCGCGGGGGGTGGTGTTCTCCTCCACCCCGCCGGCCTGGCTGACGTACCCGAGGTTGCGGCGGACCGCTCCCGGGGACCTGAGCAGGTCGTGCCCGGCGACGGTGGCGGTGCCCGCGTCCGGGGTGATCAGCGTGGCGAGCATCCTGATCGTGGTGGTCTTGCCCGCGCCGTTCGGGCCGAGGACGCCGAAGATCTCGCCCTTCTCCACCTCGAGGTCCACGCCTCTGACCGCCTCGACGGTCTGGGCGCCCTTTCTGCTCCTTGTCGTGAAGGTCTTGCGTAACTCGTGCGCACTGATGATCATGGTGGCTCCTCAGGGGAGGTCGTCTGCTTCGACCTTGCCGACGGCCTTCTCCGCCCACGCGAGCTGGGCGGCGAACATGTCGGTGGTCAGCCGGAGGTTCTCGTCGATGTGCCTGGGCGCGCCGTAGCGCTGCTTGGCGCCGTAGACGCTCTCCATCGTCTCGATGGACGTCCTGAGCTGCCTGATCCTGCCGTTGAGAGCTTCGAGGAGCTCCTGCTTCGACAGGCGGTCCATGAACGTGAGCGCCACCTGGAAGGGGTCGACGATGGGCTTGACGTCGTACCAGAACTGCAGCAGCAGCCGGTAGAACTCCTGGCGGCCCGCCTCGGTGATCTCGTAGACCGTCTTGCCGCCCTTGCCGCTCTCCACCACCTCCAGCAGGCCCTCGTCGGCCATCTTGCCCAGCCCGTGGTAGATCGAGCCGAACGCGACGTTCGCCCAGGCCTCGGCGCCCCACACCTCCAGCCGCCTGCGCACTTGGTAACCGTTCATGGGCTCGTCGAGCAGACAGCCGAGGATCAGGACACGCGTCGAGGACATGCTCAAGTTTGTACTCAAATTTGAGTAAGTGTCAACCGGTCGTAGGGTGGCACCCATGACTGAACGACCGACCGCGCTGGTCACCGGCGCTTCCCGGGGCATCGGCGAGGCCATCGCGAGGGCCCTGGGGGACACACATCACGTCATCCTCGGCGGACGCGACGACAACGCCCTGGCCGCGGTGGTGGCCGACCTGCCGCACGCGCAGACCTGGCCCGTCGAGCTGACCGAGATCACCGAGGCCGACGTGGCCGGGTTCGACCGGATCGACGTGCTCGTGCACAACGCGGGCATCGGCCCGCTCGGCCGGATCGAGGAGCTGAGCGCCGACGTGTGGCGCGACACGATGGAGCTGAACGTGATCGCCGTCGCCGAGCTGACCAGGCTGCTGCTGCCCGCGCTCCGGCGGGCGCGCGGCCACGTGGTCTGCGTCAACAGCGGCTCCGGGCTGCGCGCGAACCCGGGGTGGGGGTCGTACGCGGCCAGCAAGTTCGCGCTGCGGGCCTTCGCCGACGCCCTGCGGCAGGAGGAGCCGGAGCTCCGGGTGACGACCGTCTTCCCCGGCAGGGCGGCCACCGACATGCAGCGGCGCGTGCGCGAGCACGAGGGCGGCGACTTCGAGCCGGGCAACTACCTGCGGCCCGAGTCCGTCGGGCGGGCGGTGCTGGCCGCCGTCAACGCCGGGCCCGACGCCCATCTGACCGAGCTGACCCTGCGCCCCAGCGCGGGGCCCGTCAACTGAATGGGTTCATTCACTACAGTGGGCCCATGCTTGACGAACTCTCGCACATCGGACGTGACCCCGCGACGAACGGCTACATCAGGGACGCCTGGTCGGTCTCCGACCTGGAGCTGCGGGAGTGGTTCCGCGGCGAGGCCGCCAGGCGGGGGCTCGACCTGCGCGAAGACCGCAACGGCAACCTCTGGGCGTGGTGGGGCGACCCGTCGCGGGCTCCCGGCGTGGCCACGGGCAGCCACCTGGACTCGGTGCGGCAGGGCGGCGCGTACGACGGCCCGTTGGGGGTGGTGTCGGCCTTCGCCGCCCTCGATGTCCTGAAAAATCGGGACTTCAGGCCGGGGCGGCCGCTCGGCGTCGCCTGCTTCACCGACGAGGAGGGCGCCCGGTTCGGCGTGCCGTGCGTGGGCTCGCGGCTGCTGACCGGCGTCCTGACGCCCGAACGGGCGCTCGCCCTCACCGACGACGACGGCGACACGCTGGCCGACGTCCTGACCAGGGCCGGACGCTCACCGCGGGCGCTCGGGCGCGACGACGAGACGCTCGGTCACGTCGCCGTCTTCGTCGAGCTGCACGTGGAGCAGGGGCGCGGGCTGGTCGACCTCGGCCGTCCGGTGGGGGTGGCGAGCGCGATCCGGCCGCACGGGCGGTGGCGGTTCGACTTCCGCGGCCAGGCCAACCACGCGGGCACCACCCGGCTGGAGGACCGCGACGACCCGATGCTGCCGTTCGCGCGCATGGTGCTGGCCGCCCGCGAGAGCGCCGCCAAGCACGGGATCGTGGCCACCGTCGGCAGGACGCGGGTCTCGCCGGGCAACGCGAACGCGGTGCCGGGGCTCGTGTCGGCCTGGCTCGACGCGCGCGGCGCCCGCGAGGAGGACGTGCGGGCGGCGGTGGCCGAGCTGGGCGACCTGGCCGAGGGGGCGCGGGTCAGCGAGGAGTCCTGGACGCCGGTCGTGGACTTCGACGTCACGCTGAGGGACCGCGTCGCCGCCGTCGCGGGATCCGAGGAGGAGCCGTCACCGGTCCTGCCGACCGGGGCCGGGCACGACGCGGGGATCCTCGCCTCGGCGGGCGTGCCGAGCGCGATGTTGTTCGTCCGCAACCCCACCGGCGTGTCGCACTCACCGGCCGAGCACGCCGAGCGGGCGGACTGCGAGGCCGGCGTCGTCGCCCTGGCGAGCGTGCTGGAGGACCTGTGCCGGTGACCTTCTGGTGCGAACAAGCCTGGCTGCCCGAGGGGGTGGCCCAGAGCGTGCTCGTCGAGGTGGACGGAACGCGCATAACCGGCGTCACTCAGGGCGAGCCCGGCGACGCCGAACGTCTGCCCGGCCTGACCCTCCCCGGCCTGGCCAACGCCCACTCGCACGCCTTCCACCGGGCCCTGCGCGGCGCGACGCAGGCCGGCGCCGGCGACTTCTGGACCTGGCGCGAGCGCATGTACGAGGTGGCCGCGGCGCTCGACCCCGGCACCTACCTCACCCTGGCCAGGGCCGTGTACGCCGAGATGGTGCTGGCCGGGGTCACCTGCGTGGGCGAGTTCCACTACCTGCACCACGCGCCGGACGGCCGCCCGTACCAGGACCCGAACGCGATGGGCCACGCGCTCGTCCAGGCCGCCCGCGAGGCGGGGCTGCGCATCGCGCTGCTGGACACGTGCTACCTGACCGGCGGCGTCGGCACGGCGCCGGCGGGGGCGCAGACGCGTTTCGGCGACGGCGACGCCGACCGGTGGGCGAGCCGGGCCGATGACCTGGCCACCGCGTACGAGGGGCAGCCCGACGTGGAGATCGGCGCGGCCGTCCACTCGGTGCGCGCCGTGCCGCCCGAGCAGATGCCGGTGGTGGCCGAGTTCTCCCGCCGCCATGCCGCGCCGCTGCACGCGCACGTCTCCGAGCAGCGGGCCGAGAACGCGGCCTGCGTGGAGATGTACGCGGCCACGCCGGTCCAGGTGCTGCACGAGCGCGGGGTGCTCGGGCCGCGCTCCACCGCCGTGCACGCCACCCACCTCAGCGACGTGGACATCGAGCTGCTGGCCGCGTCCGGCACCCACGTCTGCATGTGCCCCACCACCGAACGCGACCTGGCCGACGGCATCGGCCCCGCCAGAACGCTGTTCGACCACGGCGCGCCGATCACGCTCGGCTCCGACAGTCACGCGATCATCGACCTGTTCGAGGAGGCGCGGGCGGTCGAGCTGGACGAGCGGCTGGCCACCGGCGAACGCGGCCACTGGCGCGCCGCCGAGCTGATGACCGCCGCCACGGTCGCCGGCCACCTCTCGCTGGGCTTCCCGGACGCCGGGCTGCTGGTGCCCGGGGCGTGGGCCGACCTGGTGTCGGTGCGGATGGACACCGTGCGCACGGCGGGGGCGCACGGGCTGGAGGCGGCGGTGTTCGCGGCGACGGCGGCCGACGTGCACTCGGTGATCTCCGGCGGCCGGCGGGTGGTGACGGATGGACGTCACGAACTGGGAGACATCGGGGCCATGCTGGCCGAGGCGATTGGACGGGTGCGATGACGGCGGTGCTGTTCGACGGGATCGGTTCGCTCTACACGGGGGACGAGGAGAACGAGGAGGTCGTCGCGGACGCGGCCCTGGTCGCCCAGGACGGCCTGGTCGCCTGGATCGGTCCCGCGGGGCGGGCGCCGCAGGCGGACGAGCGGGTGGACGTCCAGGGCGGGGCCGTCGTCCCGGGGTTCGTGGACAGCCACGCGCACCTGGTGTTCGCCGGGGACAGGACGGCCGAGTTCGAGGCCCGCATGTCCGGCGAGCCGTACACGGGGGGCGGCATCAGGACCACTGTCGCCGCCACCCGCCGCGCCTCCGACGCCGAGCTGGCCACCAGGGCGGCGTCCCTGGTGGCGGAGATGCGCGCGCAGGGCACCACCACCTTGGAGATCAAGAGCGGCTACGGGCTGAGCGTCGAGGACGAGCGGCGCTCGCTGGAGATCGCCACCTCGCTCACCGACGAGACCACCTTCCTCGGGGCGCACGTCGTGCCCGAGGGTGTGACGGCCGACGACTACGTGCGGCTGCTCACGGGCGAGATGCTGCGGGCCTGCGCGCCGTACGCCAAGTGGGTGGACGTCTTCTGCGAGCGCGGCGCGTTCGACGGCGACCAGACCAGGGCGGTGCTGGAGGCGGGCGTCAAGGCGGGGCTCCAGGCCAGGGTGCACGCCAACCAGCTCGGCGAGGGGCCGGGCGTGCGGATCGCCTGCGAGCTGGGCGCCGCCTCCGCCGACCACTGCACGCACCTGTCGCCGGCCGACGTGGACGCGCTGGCCGGCTCCGGCACGGTGGCGACGCTGCTGCCGGGGGCGGAGTTCTCGACGCGGTCGCCGTACCCTGACGCCAGGAGGCTGCTCGACGCCGGGGTGAGCGTCGCGCTGGCCACCGACTGCAACCCGGGCTCGTCGTTCACCTCCTCGATGCCGTTCTGCGTCGCGCTCGCCGTACGGGAGATGCGGATGACTCCGCTGGAGGCGATCAGGGCCGCGACCCGGGGCGGGGCACGCGCTTTGCGGCGTACGGACGTAGGCTGGCTGAGGGTGGGAGCGCGCGCGGACCTCGTCGTGCTGAAGGCTCCTTCTTACGTGCATCTCGCGTATCGACCCGGTGTACCCCTCGTCCACCAGGTGTTTCTCGGCGGTCTCCTCCTTGAGGAGGACATCCAGAACCGTCCCTCAGGCGTAGTGCTTTAGGGAATCTTTGCTTCTGGCCGGACGTTGGCCGGGTATAGAACGCAGCTGCGGAACGAGGTGCCTGGGGATGGCAAGGCCTACGGGGAGTCGCACGCAGGAGCAGCACGTCGCTGATCGCGATCTGCTGGGGACCTACCTGGCGGAGATCGGCAGGGTCCCGCTGCTCACGGCGGAGGAAGAGGTGGAGCTCGCCAAGCGCATCGAGGCGGGCCTCTTCGCCGAGCAGCTGCTCGACAGCGGGGGCTCGGAGCCGCGCATCGGGGATGCGGCGGATGAGGAGCTGGAGCGCGTCGCGATCTCCGGCCGGCGGGCGAAGGACGAGTTCATCCAGGCGAACCTGCGCCTGGTGGTGGCCGTCGCCCGTAAATATTCAGGGCGGGGCATGCCGCTGATCGACCTGGTCCAGGAGGGGAACCTGGGGCTGGTCCGCGCGGTGGAGAAGTTCGACTACAAGCGGGGGTACAAGTTCTCGACCTACGCCACGTGGTGGATCAGGCAGTCCGTGGGGCGCGCCATCCACGAGCAGGCGCGGCCGGTGCGGCTGCCCACGCACGCGGGCGAGCAGATGACCCGGCTGATGCGGGTGCGGCGCGACATGCTGGCGGAGTTCGACGCCGAGCCGACCGACGACGACCTCGCCGGGATCCTCGACCTGCCGATCGAGCGCGTACGGGAGCTGCGCCGCTGGGCCTCCGACCCGGTGTCGCTGCAGCTCGGCGTGGGCGACGAGGACGAGACCGAGCTGGGTGACATGATCGCCGACGAGACGTGGGCGGACCCGGAGCAGCAGGCGATCGACATCCTGGAGCGCGAGCGGCTCGACCAGTGGCTGACGGGGCTGGAGGGCGACACCCGGGAGATGCTGCGCTGGCGCTACGGGCTGGTGGACGGCCGCGAGCACACGCTCACCGAGGTGGGGGAGCGGTACGGGATCGGCCGCGACCGAGCCCGCCGTATCGAGCGCGACGCTCTGGCGCGTCTCCGCAAGATGGCCACCGCGGCGGCCTGACCGCTTTTACGAGGCTTTTTTACGGCCGGCAGGGGGCACCCCCAGTCGCCATACGGGGCTGGGGGCTGTCCAGGGGCACGCTCCTCCGGTGATGCGGGGCTGGGCGCCGTGACGTGCGGGGTCGCTGGGTGGTTACCGTTGATCGGCTGGGCTTCGTGAACGTTGCGCCGGCCTCCGCCGCACCACTTCTCGCCGACCCGGCGCGGGGAGGAGGGGCGGTGGGTCAGGGGCGGCGGAGCATGCGGTCGATGAACTCCTCCAGGGCCGCTTCGGCCGTCTCCCTGTCGCCGCCCCTTGCCACCAGGAGGGCCGTCTCGTTGATGGCGGCCAGAAGCATGTGCGCGTACAGGTCGACGAACTCGGCCGGGACCGCCCGCGTCGACTCCAGCGCGAACTTCAGCCCGCCGAACGAGTAGCGCTCCTCCATGGCCCGCCACGCCTCCCAGCCCAGCACGGACGGCGCGTCGATGAGGATGATGCGCTGGATCACGGGGTCGCCGGCCAGCTTGATCCAGGTCGAGGTCCCTTTCTTGAGCACCTCGATCGGGTCGGTGAGCCCTTTGACCTCCTCCAGGATGGCCGCGCCGACGGCCGCCTCCGCCGCCTCCAGCACCGCCTCGAACAGGGCGTCCTTGCCCGCGAAGTGGTGGTAGAGCGCGCCCCTGCTCAGGCCTGACTCCTGCAGCACCGCCTCGATCGAGGTGCCGTCGTAGCCGTGCTCGGCGAACAGCCGCGTGGCGATCCCGACCAGTTGCTCGCGGGTGGCCGCGCCGCGTTCCGCCTTGAGGTTCATGGTCCCACTCTAGACAAACCGACAATCAGTCGGTAATTTCGGAGACCGACAGTCGGTTTGTAATCCGAGGGAGTGGTCATGGAAGGCATCAGTTACGTCGACGAGGGCGAGGGGCCGGTCGCGCTGTTCGTGCACGGTGTCGGCACCAGCTCCTACCTGTGGCGCAACGTCATCGCCGAGCTGCGCGGCGAGCGCAGGTGCGTCGCGATCGACCTGCCGCTGCACGGCGGCAGCGCCTCGCGCGAGGACCTGTCGATCCCCGCCCTCGCCGAGTCGATCGAGGAGCTGTGCGAGGGGCTCGGCCTGGACCAGGTGGACCTGGTGGCCAACGACACGGGCGGGGCCGCCGCGCAGGTGTTCGCCGTACGCCACACGAAGCGGCTGCGCTCGCTCACGCTCACCAACTGCGACGTGCACACCAACACGCCGCCGGAGGCGTTCAAGGCCACGGTCGAGCTGGCGAAGACGGGGCAGCTCGCCGGCCTGACGGCGACCCTGCTGGACCAGCCGGAGCTGCTGGCGCAGACGGCGTTCGGCGACGGGTACCAGCGCATGGACGACCCCGCCGACCTGGTCGCCCACTTCATCCGCCCGATCCTCGACAAGCCGGACGGGCCGAAGGCGTTCGAGCGGCTGCTCGCCTCGATCGACGCCAAGTACATGGTGGAGATCGAGCCACAGCTCACCGTCCTCGCGGTGCCGACACTGGTGGTGTGGGGGAACGACGACCCCTTCTTCGGCATCGAGTGGGCGCACTGGCTGCGCGACACGATCCCGGGCGTCAAGGAGGTCGTGGAGATCGAGGGCGGCAAGCTGTTCTTCCCGGACGAGCGGGCCGGTGACCTGGTCCCGCATCTGCGCCGGTTCTGGGGCTCGATCTAGTATCGAGTCCCATGTGGGTCGAGACGCTGTGGCGCTATCCGGTCAAGTCGATGCTCGGCGAGGAGGTCGCCGGCAGCGACGTCACCGAACGGGGGCTGGCCGGAGACAGGGCCAGAGCGGTGCTCGACGTGGCGACGGGGAAGATCGCCAGCGCGAAGAACCCGAGGCTCTGGCGGGGCCTGCTGACGATCGAGGGCAGCCGGGTCCCGGATGAGGCGGAGCTGTCGAAGCTGCTCGGCCGCGAGGTGCGGCTGGTGGACGTGCCGCCCGAGGGCGCCGAGCTGGAGCGGTCGGTGCCGGAGGAGGTGCTGGCCCGGGGGCTGGAGGCGGAGGTCCCGTTCACGATCTCGCACCTGGGCGGGGCGGCGCCGGAGGGGACGTTCTTCGACTTCGCCCCCCTCCACCTGATCACCACCGCGACCTTGGCCAGGATCGGGGAGCTCAGCCCGCGCGGCACCGTCGAAGTCCTCCGCTACCGGCCCAATCTCGTGATCGGGACCGAGGCGGAGGGCTTCGTGGAGAACGACTGGGCCGGCAGGCGGCTGCACGTCGGCGACGCCGAGCTGGAGGTGCTGGTCCCCACCCCCCGGTGCGCGATACCGACGCTCGCGCACGGCCGCTTCGCCCGCGACACCGAGGCGCTGCGCACGCCGGCCCGCCACAACCGGGTGCGGGTCTTCGACATGGGGGAGCAGCCGTGCGCCGGCGTCTACGCCCGGGTCGTGCGCCCCGGCAGGGTCGAGAAGGGCGCCCCCGTACGGCTCGGGTGAGCGGACGGAGGCGCGACGGACCGGAGGCCCGGCTCAGGTGAGCGGGGCCAGGTGCTTGTCCAGGTCGTCGAGGATCTTCCCGGCGGCCGTGACGCCGATCCCCAGCATCCAGATCTCGTCGTCCACGTTGTGGGCGTTGCCCGACCTGACCGCCTTGAGGTTCTTCCACAGCGGCCCGCCCGTCACCGACGCCTGACTCTTGGCGGCGGCCTCCCCGTACGCGCTGTAGAAGATCGCGTCCGCGTCGGCCTGGGCGATGTTCTCCTGGCTCAGCTTGCCGAAGCGCTTGTCCTGCTGCGCCGCCAGTCGCTGCGCCTCGGGCCGGGGGATGCCCGCGTCGCCGACGACGACGCCGCTGAACGACTCGGGGCCGTACATGCGGATCTCGGTCGGCATGAAACGGACGATGCCCACCTTCAGCGCGTCGTACTTGGCGCCGACCTGCTTCGCCCGCGCCTCGTAGTCCGACAGCAGCTTCGCGGCCTGGTCCTTCTTGCCGAGGGCCTCGGCGTCGAGCAGGAAGTTCTGCTTCCAGGTGACGCCCACCTTCTCGGTGAACACGGTCGGCGCGATCTTGCTGAGCTTGTCGTAGAAGGCCGCCTGGCGGAACTTGGAGCCGAGGATGAGGTCCGGCTTGAGCGCCATGATCGCCTCCAGGTTGAGCTGCTGGAGAGTGCCGACCGGTTTGGTCGCCGACAGCGCGGAGCCGAGGTAGGCGGGCCACGACTGGCTCTCCTGCGCCTGCGCCGCGCCGACGGGCGTCATGCCCAGCGTGACCATCGTGTCCAGCTTGTCGGTGTCGAGGACGATGATCCGTCGCGGGGTCATCGGCACCTTCGTCTCACCCATGGCGTGCTTGACGGTCCTGGTCGGACCCTCCTGCCCCGACGACGTGGTGGTGGTGCCGCAGGCGGCGAGTACGGACAGGCAGAGCAACAGGGCCGGCAGGCGCATACGAGATTCCTTGATCGTTTCAAGTTAGGCAACCCTAAGTCTATGCCCGAAAAAACCGTGTGAGCAGTCCGAAACATGGGCGAAACACCAGTACGGCGAGATTCACGAACGTGAAACACACCTGGTCGAGCCACGAAACCGTGGGCGAACACGCTGTGCGCACAACGTCATATGTAAGGAGGGTCGCGTCGTGAAGATCGATAGCGGCACGACAGCCTGGATGCTCGCGGCCACCGCGCTGGTGCTGCTGATGACACCAGGACTCGCGTTCTTCTACGGTGGCATGACCAGGGCCAAGAGCGTCCTGAACATGATGATGATGTCGTTCGTCAGCATCATCACGGTCACCATCGCCTGGGTTCTCTACGGCCACTCGCTCACGTTCACCGACAACGGCATGTCCTGGCTCAACAACTTCGTCGGTGGCCTCGATGCCCTGGGGCTGCAGAGCCTGGTCGACACGGCCACCAAGGACGACGGGACGGGCATGCCCAGCCTGGTCTTCTCGGCCTTCCAGCTGACGTTCGCCATCATCACGGTCGCCCTGATCAGCGGCGCCATCGCCGACCGGGCCAAGTTCGGGGCGTGGGTGCTGTTCAGCTTCGTCTGGGCGAGCATCGTCTACTTCCCCATCGCCCACTGGGTGTGGGGCACGGGCTGGCTGAACACCCTCGGCATCGAGGACTTCGCCGGCGGCACGGTCGTCCACATCAACGCCGGCGCCGCGGCGCTGGCCCTGGCCCTCGTGCTGGGCAAGCGGCAGGGCTGGCGCAAGGAGCCGATGCGGCCGCACAACCTGACGCTCGTCCTGCTGGGCGTCGGCCTGCTGTGGTTCGGCTGGTTCGGCTTCAACGCCGGCTCCGAGCTGGCGGTCGACGGCACGGCCGGTCTGGCGTTCATGAACACCCAGATCGCCACCGCCGTCGCGGCCGGCGCCTGGATCGTGGTGGAGAAGCTGCGCGACGGCCACGCCACCAGCCTCGGCGTCGCCTCCGGCGCGGTCGCCGGTCTGGTCGCCATCACCCCCGCCTGCGGGTTCATCGACCCCTGGGCCGCGATGCTGCTCGGCCTGATCGCCGGCGCGGTCTGCGCGTACGCGGTGGGCCTGAAGTACAAGTTCAACTTCGACGACTCGCTCGACGTCGTCGGCGTCCACCTGGTGGGCGGCGTGATCGGCGCCGTGTCGCTGGGCTTCCTGGCCGTGTACCCCTTCCTGGACCAGCAGAACAAGGGCCTCTTCTACGGCGGCGGCCTGACCCAGCTCGGCCTGCAGGTGCTCGGACCGATCGCGGTCGGCGGCTACTCCTTCGTCATCACCTGGGTCATCGGTAAGATCATCGACAAGACGATGGGCTTCCGGATCCCGGTCGAGGACGAGGTCGCCGGCATCGACGTCACCTCCCACGCCGAGACGGGATACGACCTCGGCACGGTCTACGCCTCCGGCGTGGCGTCCCCGTCCCCCAACGGCCCCGCGGTCACTCCGGCACCCAAGAAGGTGGAAGCATGAGGCTCATCACCGCCGTCATCAAGCCCTTCAAGCTCGACGACGTCAAGGCGGCCCTGGAACAGTTCGGCATCAAGGGCATGACGGTCAGCGAGGCGAGCGGCTACGGCCGCCAGCGCGGCCACACCGAGGTCTACCGCGGCGCCGAGTACCAGGTCGACCTGGTCCCCAAGGTGCGCCTGGAGGTGCTGACCGAGGAGGAGGACGCCGAGGACGTCATCGACGTCATCGTCAAGGCGGCCCAGACCGGCAAGATCGGCGACGGCAAGGTGTGGTCGGTCCCGGTCGACACGGTGATCCGGGTCCGCACCGGTGAGCGAGGTCCTGAGGCCCTGTGAGGGGTGAGGCTCGTACCTACTCCGCGGCCCGCAAGGAGCGGGCCGCGGACACCGACAGGTGGCTGAAGGACCTCTTCCGCACGGCGAGCGACGGTGAGCACGTCTCACTGATCGCCGTCGGCAGCCTGGGGCGCGGCGAACTCGCCCCGGGCAGCGACCTCGACCTCGTCCTCCTGCACAACGGCAGGGACGACGTGGCGAGGATCGCCGACCGCATCTGGTACCCGATCTGGGACTCCGCCGTCGGCCTCGACCACTCGGTGCGCACCGTGGAGAACGTCATGGCGGAGCCGTCGG
>NZ_JAHKRL010000435.1 GCF_019396405.1 Nonomuraea rhizosphaerae
GCTGGCCAGCGGCATGGTGCCGCTGGCCGACGGCTCCGACATGGGCGGCTCGCTGCGCAACCCGGCCTCGTTCTGCAACGTCGTGGGGCTGCGGCCGACGCCGGGGCGGGTGCCGAACGTGTCGGACACCGCCGCCTGGTACACGCTGTCGGTGCAGGGCCCGATGGCGCGGACGGTCGACGACCTCACGCTCATGATGTCGGTCATCTCAGGATTCGACGCTCGTTCCCCGTACTCGATCACGCAGACCTTCACCCCGGACGCCGAGCGGGACGTCGCCGGGCTGCGCGTGGCCTACAGCCCCGACCTGGGCGGGCTGCCCGTGGACGCGGAGACGGCGGCGGTGACCGCGACCGCGCCCGGCGTGTTCGAGCGGCTCGGCGCCCGCGTGGAGCAGGTCGAGCTGGACCTGTCCGACGCCGACGACGCCTTCCGCACCTACCGCGCCTGGCACTACGCGCTGGCCTTCGAGAGCCTGGACGGGCTCGGCCCCAACACCCGCTGGAACGTCGAGCGGGGCCGCGAGGTCACCGGCGCCGACCTGGCCAGGGCCGAACGCCTGCGCAGCGGCCTCTACCAGCGGATGGCGGCCTTCTTCGACACCTACGACGTGCTGATCGCGCCGGTCAGCCAGGTGCCGCCGTTCCCCGTCGAGGAGCCGTACGTGAGCGAGATCAACGGCGTGCGGCTGCCCGACTACCTGACCTGGATGAGCTCGGCGTACTGGATCAGCGTCCTGCACGCGCCGGCCGCGTCGGTCCCGGCCGGGTTCACGCCGTCGGGGCTGCCGGTCGGCGTGCAGATCGTCGGCCGCCCGTTCGCCGACGCCAAGGTGCTGCGCGTCGCCCGCGCGTTCGAGCAGGCCACCCTGTACGGGACCCGCCGCCCGCCGCTCTAGCTCAGGTTCTTGTACTCCAGCCCGTACGGCTGGCGCAGCGGCGACTCCCGGTACCCGTGCAGCCCCTCCAGCAGCATGAAGAAGGCGACCCCGAGCAGCGGCCAGGCCATCAGCACGCCCTCGGCCGTCAGCCGCAGTGACCCGGCGACCACCTTGACGCCGGGGGCGGCCGCCGCCTCCACGGTCACCACGCCGAGCGTGAACGTCGAGCCCACCCACAGGGTCAGGCAGGCGGCCAGCAGCCCGCCGGCCCCGAGCCCGACGACCACGGCGAGCTGGTGGCGCTTGCCGGCGAACCAGGCCACCGCGGCGCAGCCCAGCCCGAGCCCGCCGGTGATCACCGCGTACCAGCCGTCGGCGCCGATGAGCGCCTGTGTGGAGGGATCGGCCAGCACCGGCCCCTGCTCGGTGATCTGGTACGGCGCGCGCGGCGACACGTACGACCAGAGGAGCCCGGCTGCCACGGCCAGAGCGGCGAGAATGAGGACAGTAACCGCGAATGCGCGTACATCCCTCGCCACTCCGCGCCCCCTCCCATGTATGGATAAGTCAATCGATGTTATCCCCCGGCTAGGCTCGCTTCGTGAACGAAGAGAAGGTCTGGCTGATCGACCCCTCCGGCCCCCTCAGGGGGGACGTGGAGGTGCGCGGCTCCAAGAACGCGGTCTCCAAGCACATGGTCGCCGCGATGCTGGGCACCGGCGAGAGCATCATCCACAACGTGCCCGAGGTCGGCGAGGTCGGCATCACGGCGGCGATGCTCGAGGCGCTGGGCATCAACGTGGAGATCACCAAGCAGGAGCTCCGCATCGGGCAGGGCCCGGAGATCCGGCCGCGCGTCCCCGACGCCTTCACCGGCCTGAACCGCATCCCCATCCTCATGCTGGGCCCGCTGCTGCACCTGGCGGGGGAGGCGTTCGTGCCGCTGGTCGGCGGCGACCCCATCGGCAGGCGGCCGGTGAACTTCCACGTCGAGGCGCTGCGCGCGATGGGCGCCGAGGTCGAGGTGGGCGACACCGGCATCTACGCCAAGGCCAAGCGGCTCAACGGCGCCCGCCTGGAGCTGGCCTACCCGAGCGTGGGGGCGACCGAGACGATCCTCATGTCGGCGGTGCTGGCCGAGGGCAAGACCGTGGTCAAGAACGCCGCGATGGAGCCCGAGGTGGTGGAGCTGGCGCTGTTCCTGCAGCGGATGGGCGCCAGGATCGAGCTCTCGCCCGACCGCCGGATCGTCATCGAGGGCGTCGAGCGGCTGCACGGAGCCTCCATCTGGCTGGCCGGCGACCGCATAGAGGCGTTCTCGTACCTGGCGGCCGGCCTGGTGACCGGCGGTGAGGTGCGGGTGCACGGCTGCCCGCAGGACCGGCTGGTCACCGCGATCACCACGCTGGCCAGGATGGGCGCCCGGTTCGACATCAACGACGAGTACCTGTGCGCCACCGCGCCGCCCGAGGGGCTGCGCGCGGCGGCCGTGCAGACCGACACGCACCCCGGCTTCATGACGGACTGGCAGACGCCGCTCATGGTGCTGTTCACGCAGAGCCAGGGCATGTCCGTGCTGCACGAGACGGTCTTCGAGAACCGCCTGGTGTACGTGCCGGCGCTGCAGCGGATGGGCTGCGAGATCGAGGTGTTCGACCAGTGCCTGGGCGGCCCGGCCTGCCGCTACCACGACACCAACGCCAGGCACTCGGCCGTCGTGCGCGGCGTGTCGCAGCTCAGGGGCGCGGACGTGACGCTGCCCGACATCAGGGCCGGGTTCTCGGCCGTGCTGGCGGCGGCGGTGGCCGACGGCACGTCCACGCTGCGCGGCGTCAACCACATCGAGCGCGGCTACCACCGGCCGTTCGAGCAGTTCGCGTCACTTGGTCTGAACATCCGCAGACAACAGTAAAGAGGGGGAAACTGGCGTTTGCCGGAGTTCCACCGGTCGCAGATCATCTGAGTGACTGTGCTCAGATCCATCGGCGGCCTGGGGATGGCCGGTGCGCTCGGCGGAGTCCTGGTCGCGGCGCTGGCCGCGCCACTGGTGACCGGGGCGGGCCTGTCCGCCAAGAACGTCTCGGGGACGTTCGTGAACCTGCCGCCCGCGCCGCGCGAGGAGCCGCTGTCGGAGGTGACGCGGCTGCTCGACCGCAACGGAAAGCAGTTCGCCCAGTTCTACGTGGCCAACCGGACCCTCGTCCGGCTCGGCCGCGTCGCGCCGGTGATGCGCCGGGCGATCGTGGCCATCGAGGACGCCCGGTTCTACGAGCACGGCGGCCTCGACGTCAGGGGCACGCTGCGCGCGCTGCTCACCAACACGCAGGCCGGCGGCATCAAGCAGGGCGGCTCCTCGCTCACCCAGCAACTGGTCAAGAACATGCTGGTGGAGAGCGCCCGCACCGACGCCGAACGCGACCGGGCGCGCGCCCCGAGCCTCGGCAGGAAGATCACCGAGCTGCGGTACGCGCTGGCGCTGGAGGAGAAGTACCGCAAGGACGAGATCCTGGAGAAGTACCTGAACATCGCCTACTTCGGCGCCGGCGCCCACGGCGTCGAGGCGGCGGCCAAGCGGTTCTTCTCGACCTCGGCCGCCGAGCTGACCCTGTCCCAGGCGGCCACGCTGGCCGGGGCGGTCCGCGTCCCGTACTCGACCGATCCCTCGCTGGGCGCGGCGCAGCGGGCCCGGCTGCGGGAGCGGCGTGACATCGTGCTGGACCGCATGGCCGAGCTGGCGCTGATCCGGCCGGGGCAGGCGGCCGCCGCCAAGCGCGGCGGCCTCAGGCTGC
>NZ_JAHKRL010000436.1 GCF_019396405.1 Nonomuraea rhizosphaerae
GAGGTCTCGTTGTGCACCACCATGACGGCGGCGACGTCGCCGGTGAGCCGCCCGGCCAGCGCCTCCGGGTCGGCGCCGTGCCGCCAGTCACCGGGTACGACGTCCACGACCAGCCCCAGCCGGGCCGCCATGTCGCACCACAGCGTCGAGAAGTGACCGGTCTCGAACGCCACCACCTTGTCGCCCGGCGACAGCGTGTTGACCAGCGCGGCCTCCCACGCGCCCGTGCCCGAGGACGGGTAGACGACGACCGGCCCGGAGGTCCGGAAGACGGCCTTGAGCCGGTCGAGCAGCTCGGTGGTCAGCCGGGCGAAGGCGGGCCCGCGATGGTCGATCGTCGGCTGCGCGATGGCCCTGAGCACACGGTCGGGGACGTTCGTCGGTCCGGGGATCTGCAGGAAGTGGCGGCCCACTGTCTCATGCTCCTCTGTGCCGTGTCACGGCACACTGTGCCGCCCTGCGGTTCACCTACCTTAGGATCAGGCCGGAGGGGAGTCAATGGATGCAGAACGTGATCAACGCCTTGCGGGTGCTGGAGGAGGTCGCCGACCGTCAGCCGGTGGGCGTCGGCGAGCTGTCCAGGGCGCTCGGCCTGCCCAAGAGCACGGTCCAGCGCTCGCTGCGCACGCTGCACGAGGCGGAGTGGATCAGGCCGGCGGCCGGCGAGGTCACCCGCTGGCAGGTGACGACCAAGGCGCTGCACGTCGGCCGGCGGGCCGAGCTGGGGCTGCGCGACGTGGCGCTGCCGCTGATGGAGGAGCTGCGGCAGCGCACGGGGGAGACCATCCACCTGATGGTGCCCGAGGGCGACGCGGTCGTGCTGATCGAGCGGCTGGAGACCGACAAGCCGCTGCGCATCGTGCTGCCGCTGGGCATCCGGCTGCCGCTGCACGCCTCCGCCAACGGCAAGGCCGTGCTCGCCTTCCGCGACGAGCTGCCGGTCGAGCTGCCCTCCTACACCGGCACCACGATCACCGGGCGGGACGCCCTGGCGGCGGAGCTGGCGGCGGTCAGGGCGCGCGGGTACGCCGACAACCGGGGCGAGTGGCGCTCCGACATCGCCGCCGTGGCCGCCGCCGTCATGGGCCCCGGCGGGCCGGTCGCCAGCCTCAGCGTCTCCACCCCGGCCAGCCGCATGCCGGACGAGCTGCGGCCCGAGTACGGCAAGCTGGTCACGGAGGCGGCCAGGAAGCTGGCGTCGGCCCTGTGAGAGCTCGGGAGGGCGTCAGAGGGCGTCAGAGGGCGCGGCTCCAGTCCTGCTCGTTGATCTCGATCCCGTTCTCGGTGCTCCTGTGCTCCGACTCCAGCTCGAAGCCCGCCCCCTCGTAGATCCGCCGCGCGCTCACCAGGACGTCGCGGGTCATCAGCGTGATCCGCTCGTACCCCTGCGCCTTGGCGTGCCGCAGGCACTCGCCGACCAGCCGCGCCCCGATGCCCATGCCCCGCGCCGACGGCTCGACCAGCAGCAGCCGCAGCCGCGCGGTCGTGTCGTCCTCCCGCACGCAGAACACGCAGCCGGCGGGCCGGCCGTCCACCTCGGCGATCCACGCCGTGTCGCGTGACGGCTCGAAGTCGGAGACGATGCGGGCGACCAGCCGCTCGAAGTCCATGCCCCAGCCGTACTCCTGGGCGTACAGCACGCCGTGCCGGTGGACGACCCAGCTCAGGTCGCCGGCGCGCACCGGCCGCAGCAGGTACGAGCGCTGCCCTCCGGACCCGTCGAGCAGCTCCCTGATCGTGGTCATGCCGGCGACCAGGCGCTGCTGCCCCTCCTCGGACAGGGTGCCGAGCAGCCGCTCCGCCTCGTCGGCCGAGCGCTGGTCCAGCATGCCGAAGGCGTCCTTGCCGGCGACGCTGAGCCGGACGACCTGCTTGCGGGCGTCGGTGGCCGACCGCTCCCGGGTGATCAGCCCGTCGCCCTCGAACCGGGCCAGGATCCTGCTCAGGTAGCCCGCGTCCAGGCCCAGCATGGTGCGCAGCTCGGCCGTCTCCAGCTGGCCGGCGTTCGCCAGCTCGTACAGCACCCTGCCCTCGGTCAGCGAGTACGGGGTGTCGAGCATCCCGGCGGTGAGCACCCCGATGACCTTCGTGTAGAAGCGATTGAAGGCCCGGATCTCGGAGACTCTTGCCGCAGTCAACGAATTCATTGCCACAGTCAACCATGAGAGGATGGGTGCTGTGAAGCACCTGTATATAGGCGGATATGGTCCAGGCATCCTCACGCCCGGCGGCGGGCTGACCCGGCTCGCCTCGCCATCGTTCCTGGCCGCGCATCCGACGTTGCCGGTGCTGTACGCGGCCGGCGAGCTGACCCAAGGGTGGCTGACGGCGCTGACCAGGGACGGCGACGCGCTGACCCCGCTCGACGAGCGGCCGAGCGCCGGCGACAGCCCCTGCCACGTCGCGGTCTCGCCCGACGGCGCGGTGCTGGCCGCGGCCAACTACGGCGACGGCACGGTCAGCCTGCACCGGCTCGACCCGCGCGGCGCGTTCACCGGCACCATGACCGTGCTTCCGCACGAGGGCTCGGGCCCGAACCCCGAGCGCCAGCAGGGCCCGCACGCCCACCAGGCCGTCTTCCACGACGGCGTGCTGCACGTCAGCGACCTGGGCACCGACGAGATCCGCCGCTACACGCCCCAAGGCGAGAAGCTGGAGGCGCTGCGGCTGCCGCCGGGCACCGGGCCGCGGCACATGGTCTTCTCCGGCTCCCGCCTGTACGTGGTGGGCGAGCTGGACGGCATCGTCACCTGCATCGAGGGCGAGAAGTCGTCCGGCACGCTCGCCTCCCGCGCCGAGGGCGTCAACCAGCCGTCGCACCTCGACCTGGCCGGAGAGTACCTGTACGTCGCCAACCGCGGCCCCAACTCGATCACCGTGCTGCGGGCCGACGACCTGTCGCGCGTGGCCGAGGTGCCCTCCGGCGGCGACTGGCCCCGGCACTTCGCCATCACCGGCGACCGCCTGTACGTGGCCAACCAGCGCTCCGGCGTGGTGACGGAGTTCGCGCTGAAGGACGGCGTGCCCGAGCCGACCGGCCAGTCGATCAAGGTGGACAGCCCGTCCTGCGTCCTGCCCCTGTCCTGAGAGGCGTCGTCGCGTAAGGAGTGCGGGCGGGGCCCGTAAGGCGTTCGCCAAGTCGCGGGCCGGGCGGCGGCCCGGTGAGCAGCATGGGGCGCTGTGCGCAAGTCCCTCGTCGCCCTGACGCTGCTGGTGGCCGCGTGCGGCGGCGTCGCCATGCCGACCCGCCCGCCCGAGCCGGTGAGCCCTCCGGCCGCCCACCCGCCCCCCGCGCCGGCCACCGCCCCGGCGCGCTGGCGGATCACCGGCCGGGGCGCCGAGCACGAGATCGAGGGCTTCGCCGACCAGGTGAGCGTGCTGCCCGGCGAGCGGTTCCGGCTGCGCGTCTCCACGACCGCGCCGCGCTACACCGTGCGCGTCTTCCGCATGGGAGCCCGGCCCGTCCAGGTGTGGCGCTCCGGCGAGCTGGAAGGGGTGCGCCAGGCGCCGCCGAGGACGATCGAGGGCATGGTGACGGCCGCCCACTGGAAGCCGTCGCTGCAGGTGGAGACGGACGGCTGGCGTGAGGGCGCGTACCTGGTCAGGCTCGACGCCTCCACCGGCGGCCAGCGCTACGTCCCGATCACGCTCCGCTCGGCGTCGGTCAGAGGCAGGGTGGTGCTGGTCAACGCGGTGACCACCTGGCAGGCCTACAACCTGTGGGGCGGGCGCAGCCTCTACGAGGGGCCCGGCGGGTTCGCCGATCGCTCCCGCAAGGTCACCTTCGACCGGCCCTACGACACGTCGGGGGCGCGGCTGTTCCTGGACTTCGAGAAGGACGCCTTCGCCGTGGCCGAACGCAGCGGCGTGCCCCTGGCGTACCTGACGAGCCTGGACCTGCGTCCCGGCGCGCTGGACGGCGCCCGCGCCGTGGTGTCGCTCGGCCACGACGAGTACTGGTCGCCCGGGATGCGCGCGGCCGTCACCCGGGCCCGCGACGACGGCGCGAACCTGGCCTTCCTCGGCGCGAACGCCGTCTACTGGCGGATCGGGCTGTACGGGCGCATGGTCATGTGCGACAAGGAGACGCGGTGCCCGCTGTGGCGGGCCTCGCAGCCGGAGAGCGCGCTGGTGGGGCAGCAGTACGACTGCTTCCCCGCCGAGGCGGCGTACGTGGTGCGCAGGCCCGGCCACTGGATCTTCGAGGGCACCACGGGCAGGCGCTTCCCGGGGCTGGCGGGCGTCGAGACCGACAAGGTGGCGCCGGGGTCGCCGCGCGGCGTGCAGGTGCTGGCCCGCTCCCCGCTCGACTGCGGCGGCAGGCCGACGTACTCGACCAGCACGTACTACACCACGCCGCGGGGCGCGGGGGTGTTCGCGACGGGCACGATGCGCTGGGTGTGCGGGATGCGGGGCAGGCGGTGCGGCCACGGTGTGACCGGGGCCGCGGCCGCCTTCACCCGCCGCGCGACGCGGAACGTGCTGACCAGGTTCGCCGCCGGCCCGGCCGGCCGGGAGCCGGGCTGAGCGGCGGCCCGGAGCCGGGCTGAGCCGCGGTCAGGAGCCGGACCGAGCCGCGGTCAGGAGCCTGGCCGCGCGAGCAGTTCGTGAAGCATGCGCTTGATCTCCGGCTCGACGCTCTCCGTGGTCAGGCCGAGCCCGTCGAGCGCGGCCACGGTCGTCCCCTCGCCGAGGGCCAGCAGCCCGAGCAGGATGTGCTCGGTGCCGACGTAGTTGTGGCCCAGCCGCAGCGACTCGCGCAGCGTCAGCTCCAGGGCCTTCCTGGTCTGCGGGGCCAGCGGCACCAGGTCAGGGGCGCTCCGGCCGCCGGCGGGCAGCATCGCCTTCATGACCTCCTTGACCCGCTCCAGCGGCGCGCCGAGCGTCACCATGGCCTTGGCCGCCAGCGCCTCGGGCTCGTGCAGCAGCCCGAGGACGAGGTGCTCGGGCTCGACGGTCTCGCCGCCGGCCTCCTTGGCCTCCTTCTCCGCCGCCACGACCACGTTGCGGGCGCGGGCGGTGAAGCGGCCGTAGGAGGCCATCTGGGCGGCCAGCCCTCCCTCCTTGGGCACGAACCGCTTCTGGGCGGCCTGCTTGGTCACGCCCATGCTGCGGCCGATCTCGGTCCAGGAGGCGCCGGAGTGGCGGGCCCGGTCGACGAAGTGGCCGATGAGGTGGTCGGCCACCTCGCCGAGGTGCTCGCCCAGCGTCACGGCGTCGGAGAGCTGCTCCAGGGTGTCGCCGTCGGGGTGGCGGCTCTTGATCGCGTTGATGAGGTCGTCGAGACGTACGGTGGAGTCCATGCGTCAACCATAGGTTGACGCTAGCCGATCGTCAACCTTTGGTTGACGCTAGGTTCACGGCCGCCCGCCACCGCTCGTAGGCGTGGTCGTCGCGCCGTCCCGGTTCGAAACGACGGTCCAGCCGCCACGTCTCGCGCAGCTCGTCGGCCGACCCCCACACGCCCGAGCCGAGCCCCGCCAGGAACGCCGCGCCGAGCGCGGTCGTCTCCTGGACCACCGGCCGCTCCACGACCGTCCCCAGCTGGTCGGCCTGGAGCTGCATGAGCAGGTCGTTGCCGCTGGCCCCGCCGTCGGCCTTCAGCACCGGCACGGCCCCGCCCTCGCCCTCGCCCGTGGTCCCGGTCGTCGCCTCGACCACGTCGCGCACCTCGTACGCGATGGCCTCCAGCGTCGCCCTGACCAGGTGCGCCCGCGTCGTGCCGCGGGTGATGCCGCTGATCAGGCCGCGCGCGTCCGGGTCCCAGTACGGCGCCCCGAGCCCGGTCAGCGCGGGCACGAACACCACGCCGCCGCTGTCGGGCACCGTCCGCGCCACCGCCTCCGACTCCGGCGCCGTGCCGATCAGGCCCAGGCCGTCGCGCAGCCACTGCACGGCCGCGCCGGTCACGAAGATCGAGCCCTCCAGCGCATACGTCAGCTCACCCGACGGTGTCTGCCAGGCGACGGTGCTCAGCAGGCCGGCCTCGGAGCGGACGATCTCACTCCCGGTGTTGGTCAGGATGAACGACCCGGTCCCGTAGGTGCACTTGACCTCACCGGGCCGGAAGCACGTCTGCCCGAACAGCGCCGCCTGCTGGTCGCCCGCCACCCCGCTGATCGGCAGGCGCAGCCCCAGGAACGCGTCCGGGTCGGTCTCGGCGATCGGCCCGTAGCTCGGCACGATCTCCGGCAGCGCCTCCTGGGGCACCCCGAACAGCTCGCACAGCTCCGGCTCCCAGCCGCCGGACTCCAGGCCGTACAGGAGCGTGCGCGAGGCGTTCGACGGGTCGGTCACGTGGCGCGCGCCCGCCGTTAGCCGGGCGATCAGGTACGAGTCCACCGTGCCCACGGCCACGACCCCGGACCGCACGCCGTCCCACGCCCGCGGGTCCTTCTCGGCCAGCCAGGTCAGCTTGGAGGCGGTGAAGTAGGGGTCGAAACGCAGCCCGGTCAGCTCCGAGACGCGCGGCTCGAAGCCGGCGGCGCGCATCCGCTCGCAGACGGCCGCGGTGCGCCGGTCCTGCCAGACGATCGCGCGGCGCGGCGCGGCCAGCGTGCGCCGGTCCCACAGCACCGCGGTCTCCCGCTGGTTCGTGATGCCGACGCAGGCCGGCGTGGACGCCGCGCCGCCCAGCGCCGCCGCGCAGGCGCTCAGCGTGGCCTGCCAGATGTCCTCCGGGTTGTGCTCGACCCATCCCGGGCGCGGGAAGTGCTGGGCGAACTCCTCATATCCTCTGGACTCGATCCGGCCGTCCTCGGTGACCACGAGCGCGGTCACACCGGTCGTGCCGGCGTCGATGGCCAACACACTCACGAAATCGCCTCCCGGAAGGGGTTCCGCTCGCTATGGTCTAGACCACTTCCCGCCCCAGCGGGCACAATGCGATTCTGGTCACGAACCGTTCGGAGAATCTTATTGACCCTCGTGCCTGACCCCGTACTCCAGCCGGGCCCCTTCCGGGCCTCAGGCTGCCTCCAGCGCCGCCTTCAGGGCCGCGCGGGCTCTGCGCGCACCCGAGCCGGGGCCGTAGAGTCGGGCGCAGAACGAGGTGAGGACCTCCGCCATGTCACGTACCAGCTCGTCGTCGAACCGGGCGCCGCGCTTGTCGGCCTCCGGGTCGCCGACCGCCACGATGCGCCGCCCCGTGGCCTCCAGCGCGGCCGTCAGCGGCTCCAGCCCGAACCGCAGGAGGCGGTCGTGGCGCTCGACCACGATCACGCCCACCGAGGGGTCGCGCAGCAGCCGCGCGAGCTTGGGCCGCTCGCCGTCCACGGCCGAGCCGATCTCGCCGACGACCTCGCTGACCGTCAGGCCCAGCCCGGCCGAGGCGGCGACCACGCGGGCCGCCTGCCGTTCGAGCTCGGCCTGCTTGTCGGCACTGGAGACGCGGCAGTACGCCACCGTGCGTCCGGTGGCCTGTGGCTTGACTTCCTCCGTCTCCTCGTCGACCACCATGTACCTGCCGGTGGCGGTCCTGACGACCGGCACCGGCATCTTGCCTTCACGGGCCCACTGCCAGGCGGTCTGGTAATGCACACCGTTCCGCCGTGCCCACTCCGAGAGCTTCACGTATCGACCATCTCAGACCAACACTGAGAAAACTGATGTTTCCACTAACGGCACAACCCCATAGGAGGAACCCACCATGCGTATAGGAGTGCTCACCGGAGGCGGAGACTGTCCCGGTCTCAACGCGGTGATCAGAGCGGTCGTGCGGAAGGGGGTGAGCGTCTACGGGCACGAGTTCGTCGGCTTCCGCGACGGATGGCGCGGTCCGCTCGAAGGCGAGACGATGCCCCTGGACATCCAGGCCGTACGGGGCATCCTCCCGCGCGGCGGCACGATACTCGGCTCCTCGCGCACCAACCCGATCAAGATCGAGGGCGGGGTCGACCGGATCAAGGAGAACCTGGCGGCCACGAACGTCGACGCCCTCATCGCCATCGGCGGCGAGGACACGCTCGGCGTCGCCAAGCAGCTCTACGACCGCGGCGTCAACGTCGTCGGCGTGCCCAAGACGATCGACAACGACCTGTCGGGCACCGACTACACCTTCGGCTTCGACACCGCCGTCAACATCGCCATGGAGGCCATCGACCGCCTCCACACCACCGCCGAGTCCCACCACCGGGCGCTCATCTGCGAGGTCATGGGCCGTCACGCCGGCTGGATCGCGCTGCACGCGGGCATGGCGGGCGGCGCGAACGTCATCCTCATCCCGGAGAAGCCGTTCGACATCGACCGCGTCTGCGAGTACGTGGAGTCCCGCTTCCGCACCCGCTACTCGCCGATCATCGTGGTCGCCGAGGGCGCCCATCCGATGGAGGGGCAGATGGAGCTGCAGGCGGGCGAGCTCGACGCCTTCGGCCACGTGCGGCTCGGCGGCATCGGCGAGGTGCTGGCCAAGGAGATCGAGAAGCGCACCGGCAAGGAGGCCCGCACCACCGTGCTCGGCCACATCCAGCGCGGCGGCACCCCGACCGCGTTCGACCGGGTCCTGGCCACCAGGTTCGGGCTGCAGGCGATCGACGCGGCGCACGAGGGCGACTACGGCAAGATGGTCGCGCTGCGCGGCACCGAGATGATCCGCGTGGGGCTCGACGTGGCCACGGCCGAGCTGAAGACCGTCCCGGTGTCGCGGTACGCCGAGTCGGAGGTGTTCTTCGGTTAAGCCCGTTTTCAGGCGGCCTACGGCTGACTGAAAGCGGCTTGCAAGCGGGCGGCCGTACCTTCTGAACCAGCGGGGTTACCGCTACAACCCCCTCAAGGTACGGCTTGCGCCGCGGCGAGTCGGCGGCCCACTACGCGTCGCAAGCCGTACCTACGACATAGCTCAATGGCGGGGCGTGCCGAAGAGATCCACGTTCGGCGCGCCCTCGCTGTATGTCCGCGCGGAGGTCTCCTGCGGGGTCTGCGGGATCCGGCCCTCCAGCCTGGCGAGGAACTCCGCCTCGCGGCGCAGCTCCTTCTCCGACGGCGAGAGCATGACCGTCAGCAGCAGGCCCACCGTGATCACGCTGAGGCCGACGATGAGCGGCAGCAGGAAGTCGATCGCCTTCGCCCCCGACACCGGCTCGGTCACGGTGTGGGTGTGGACCGACATCCCCATCATGCCGGTGTAGTGCATGCCCGTCACCGCCACGCCCATCAGCAGCGCCGCGCCGCCGATCCGCAGCGCGCCGCGCACCCGCAGCGTGAACCAGAGCGCGACGGTCGCCGCGGCGATCGCGATGAGCACGGACAGCGTGACCAGCAGCGGGTCGTAGCCGACGTCGCCCGCCATGTTCATCGCGAACATGCCGAGGTAGTGCATGCCGGCGACGCCGACACCGGTCAGCGCGCCGCCGCCGAGCAGGTACGGCAGCCGCTCGCCGCCCCGCGAGACCACGAACAGCCCCGCGCCCACGACCACGACCGCCAGCAGGGCGGAGGCGGCGGTGAGCGGGATGTCGTAGCGGATGACGGTGCCCCGCACCGAGAAGCCCATCATGGCGATGAAGTGCATGGTCCAGATGCCGGTGCCACCGATGGCGACCGCCGCGCCCGCGAGCCAGTACTTGGCCTCCTTGTCGCCGACCAGGCGAGCCCGTGAGGTCAGCAGCAGGCCGAGCATGGAGCCCACGCTCGACATGGCGTAGGCGAGGACGAGGGTGAGAGGTCCGTAGGAGAAATGGTCAATCGGTGACATACGCGTGCACTTCCCTTAGTGGTGACTAAGGGAGTATGAGTGGGGCTCAAGTGAATGTGCAACTATTTCGTACGCGGTGTGGAACGTTGCGTAGTTTGAGGGAACCCCTGCTGGACGTTCGGTGACGGCGGCCCGTACATCGCCTGCCGCGGATCGGGGACCGGCGCGCCGAACACCGGCTGCCGCTGGACGGGTTGCCGCCGGGGGAGCGGCGGGGCGGGCTGCTGCCGCACGGGCGGCGCCTGTCCCGGCCCGGAGGGCGCGAACGGCGCCTGCCGGTTGACGGCGCGGCGGCGCAGCTCCAGGCGGGCCACCAGCTCCGCGTCCTCGTGCAGCTCCTCCTGCGAGGGCGCCAGGATGACCATGAGCAGCATCGTCAGCGTGATCAGGCTGATCACGGTCATGAGCGGCACCAGGAAGTCGAGCGCGTCAGCGCCGTGCACCGCGGCGGGCTCGTGGTCCACCGTGACCATCATCGCCATCATGCCGGTGTAGTGCATCCCGGACACGGCCACGCCCATGACCAGCGCCGCGCCGGTGATCCACACCGCGCGCTTGACCCGCAGGGTGAACCACAGGGCGGCCGTCGCCGCGACCACCGCGATGACGACCGAGGCGGCCACGATGATCCGGTCGTAGGAGATGTGGGCGGACATGTTCATCGCGTACATGCCGAGGTAGTGCATGCTCGCCACGCCGAGCCCGGTCAGCAGGCCGCCGCCGAGCAGGGCCAGGATCCGGCCGTTGCCGTAGGAGACCAGGAACAGGCCGGTGCCCACGACCAGGATCGCCACCAGGGCCGAGGCGACCGTCAGCCACACGTCGTACTTGATCGGCGTGCCCTCGACCTCGAAGCCCATCATGGCGATGAAGTGCATGACCCAGATGCCGGTGCCGCCGATGGAGACGGCCGCGCCGAGCAGCCACCGCACCCGCGAGGCGCCCCGCGAGGCATGGGCCTGGGCGGTCAGCCGCAGCCCGAGCATCGACCCCATGCACGACATCACGTAGGCGAGCACCGGCGTGAGCGGGCCTTGGGTGAAATGATTCACAGCGGACATTCAGTCAGATTCCTTGCATTAGGGTGCCCCGGATTGTGTCAGGCAGGCTGTCCTATTCACACGGGTAATCCGACTATTTGTCAATATATCTGTCGGAACGCGAGAGGGGCTCATGGAGATCGAAGGGCCGTTCTGGCGCGCGATCGCGGTCTTCCGCCTCGCCTCGCTGGCGTACGCGGCCGTCCTGATGGCCCAGCACACGGGCTACGCCGACCCGCTCACCGGGTGGGTGATCATCGGTGTCATGGCGCTGTGGACGGCCGCGGCCACGTTCGCCTACAGCGTGGAGGCGCTGCGCCGCTGGCCGCTGCTCGGGCTGGACCTGCTGGTCGCCGTGGCGTGCCTGCTGGCCTCCCCGTACGTGCTGGGACCGCTCCAGGGCGTGCCCGGGGCCATGCCGGTGCCGGCCACCTGGATCGCCGGGCCCGTCCTGGCCTGGGCGGTGCACGGCGGGCGCCC
>NZ_JAHKRL010000437.1 GCF_019396405.1 Nonomuraea rhizosphaerae
GCTGCATCGGAGTCTGGCCCACTGCCATCGCTCGTTCTCTCCCCACGCCCGGTGACCAACACCGATCACCCTGGCACAAGAGGACAGACCTACGCGAGATAGATCAAAAAACACCAGCCACCTAGAGCGCCGCCCGCAGCGCCTTGCGGTCCAGCTTGAGCACGCTGGTGACCGGGATCGAGTCGACGAACCGCACCTCGCGGGGGTACTTGACGCGACCGGCCCGGTCACGGGCCCAGGTCATCAGCTCCTCGGCGGTGACCGTGGCGCCGGGCGCGAGCTGGACGAAGGCGACGACCTCCTCGCCGACGCGCGGGTCGGGGCGGCCGACGACGCCGGACATCACGACGCCGGGATGCTCGTTGAGCGCGTCCTCGACGTCGCGGGGGAAGACGTTGAAGCCGCCGCGGATGATCAGGTCCTTCTTCCTGTCCACGACGTACAGGTAGCCGTCGTCGTCCATGCAGCCCAGGTCTCCGGTACGCAGCTCGCCGCCGACCAGCGCGGTGCCCTCGGGGTCGGGCTCGTGCTCGCCCCAGTAGCCGAGCATGAGCGAGTCGCCGGTGACGCAGATCTCGCCGACGTCGCCGGGCTCGGCCTTGCCGCCGTCGGAGTCGCGGATGGTGACCGTGTAGCCGGGCAGCGGCAGGCCGACGCTGCCCGGCTTGCGCCGGTCCGGCGGGTTGAACGTGGTAACGGCGCTGGTCTCGGTCATGCCGTAGCCCTCCAGGATCTTCGTGCCCGGCATGCGGCGCTCGAACTCCTCCAGCGTCTCCTTGCCCAGCGGCGCCGCCCCGCAGGTGAGGAAGGCCAGGTCGGGCAGCGGGTGCGACTCCAGCGGCTCGGCCAGCAGCATCTGGATCATGGCTGGCACGACGCTGCCGAACTGGACGTGCTGGGCGGCGGCCAGCTCCAGGAACGCCTTCGGGTCGAACCAGCGCATCAGCACCGCCTGCTGCGGCTCGGTGGCGTGCAGCCCGGCGATCGTGAGGATCAGCCCGTACGCGTGGGAGAGCGGCACCGGCACGATCGCCCGGGTCCTCCCCTCCTGGCGGGAGGCCTCGTAGGCGTCCTTGGCGACCTGCCAGAGGCCGCGGTGGCTCAGCATGACGCCCTTGGCCCTGCCGGTGGTGCCGCCCGTGTACATGAGGGCCGCCAGCTCGGCGGGGTCCCGGTCGAGGGGCCCGTGCTCGGCCGCGCTCTCCAGCTCCTCCGTGTCCACAAATATCGGGATCCGTAGGTTGGTGGCCTGGACCGTCTCCACCAGCTCGGGTGAGGTCACCACGGCGGCGGCCCCGCTGTCGGCCAGGATGTGGCGCAGTTCCTCGGCGCCCACCAGGAACACCACCGGCGTCACCACCGCGCCGGCCGCCCAGATCGCCTGGTAGATCAGGCCGACCTCCGGACAGTTCGCCATCATCACCACGACGCGGTCGCCCGGCCGCACGCCCGACTCGATCAGGCCGCCGCACACCCTGCGCGCCCGCCCGGCCAGGGCGTGGCTGCGATGCCAGACCCCTTCGTAGAACACCGAGTCGAAGTCGTCGAACCGGTCCCAGGACTCCGCGGCCAACCGGCCAAGCGTCAGCTCAGTCACGGTCCCAACCTCGCCTGATCATCACCCGACGTCAAGACAGACCGGCGACGCCCGTGATGCGGTGCAGCGCGAAGCGGTGGACGGCCGCCCTGGTCTCGTCGTACGCCGTCAGGTAGCCGCCCTCCATCCGGGCCGGCTCCAGGATGCGCGAGGTGGCGTTGCCCTGGGAGTCGAGGTAGCCGATCCACACCCGTACGCCCTGCCTGATGGCCTCCTGGAGCGCTGAGATGGTCGCTGTGGCCGGGCCGCGCGGAACCTGGCCTCCAGGTGCGTCCACGGGCTCGCGGCGCGCCAGATGGGCCGCGTCGCCCGCCCGCAGCGCCCGCACGGCGGCGGCCGTCACCTCGGCGTCCAGGCCGTTGGGCGAGGACAACGGCCGGGCCGGCGGCAGCCCCTCGGTGCGTCTGCTGTCGAGCTGGGAGATGATCACGTCGCCGTCGAGCGACTCGGCCACCGGCGCGTACCCCATCGCGCGCAGCGAGTCCACCAGCGCGGCGCGCGAGGAGCGCGAGGCGATCACCGTGGGGGCGAGCCTGCGCAGGCGCAGCGCGGCCGCGCGCCGGTCAGCGGTGATCTGGTCGAGGAGCGCGGGGTCGTCGCACCGGATGTAGGCGCCGGCCGTGCCGACCCTGATGCGCCCGTGACGGCGGGCCACGTCGGCGATCAGGTACGACAGCGCCTGCGGCACCGGCGTCGCCGAATGGCGCTCCAGCATGGCCAGCAGTTCCTCGGCGCCCTGACCGGCGTCCAGCGCCCGCCGGATCGAGCTCTCGCCGAACCGGTAGACGGTCGCGCCGCCCTTGGACTCGACGTCGGCGGCCAGGGTCATCCAGCGGTTCAGCTCGCTGGTGAGCGGCCCCGGCGCGACGGCGGTCAGGTCGGCCTGGAGCAGCACGTGGTCGACCGGCTCCGGCAGCAACGGCGCGAGCGCTGCGGCGGCGTCCTCGCCCGACAGCAGCGCCCGCCCGTGCCCGGACAGCACGCCCAGCCCGGTCACGCCGACCTGCTCGGCCTCCCGCAGCGCGAACTCCGTCAGTTGCTCCCTGAGCGGTCCCCTGCGGCGCGGCTGCTCCCACGCGAGCCGGTCGAGCACCGAGTCGCGCGTCGGCGCCAGGCCGGGGGCGGAGGCCAGCACGCCCAGCGCCGCCAGCCTGATGCCGGGCGCCGAGGAGCGGCGCAGGTCGTTGTGCAGCGCGTTGAGCGGCCTGTCCCGGTCGTCCCGCTCGCCGACCAGGCCGGGGACGCGGTCGGTGTGCAGCCAGGTGGTCGCCAGCACCACCCAGCGGTCGGCCGTCGACCTGACCCGCCACAGGTCGTAGGCGGGGGTCGGCAGCCACTCGCCGTCCACGCCGCCGCCCGACGCGATCAGCCCGGCCGCGTGCGCGACCTCCACGACCAGGGCCGCCACCCACTCGGGCACGTCCAGGTCGGTCGCCGTCCGCTTCATGTCGCGCACGCCCAGGCCGCCTGTGCGCAGTACTCCCGGCGGCTCGGCGCTCCAGCGCTCGCACAGCTCCTCGGCCGTGCGCACGAACGTGAACGCCTGGCCCGCCGCCGTCCGGTCGGCCAGCCGCTGGTCACGCGCGGAGCCTTCGAGCGCGGGCGGCACGGCGTGCAGGTCCCGGTGCACCCGGCCGCCGCGCAGGTGCAGGCCCACCTCGCGGGGCAGGGTCACGCTCTCCTCACCCGTCGCCGCCAGCAGGCCCCTGGCCAGGAGCTGGTCGATCGGCGAGCGGGCGGTGGCGACGCGGATGTCGCGCCTGGCGTTCGGGACCCGGCCGGTGGGCGGGCCCCAGGCGAGCTGGTCGAGCGCCGCCCGCGCCTCGGGGGAGACCGCCTCGATCAGGGGCTTGGGGTCGGCCAGCGCCCCGGCCAGCCGCTCCTTGCCCGAGCCCGTGCCGCCCGGGGCGACGTCGTCGGCCATCTCCTCCAGCTGCTCGGGCGCGTGGTGGCGGAACGCCTCGGCCGCCGGCGGGCCGAGCCCGGCGGGGTCGTCGAGCACCTTGCGCACGCCCGGGGCGAGGTCGAGGGCGTTGTCGGGGCCGTACACGAGCGCCAGGTCGCGCAGGCGCTCGACGGCGGCGGAGAGCGCGGGCTCGGGCCGTCCCCCGGCGAGTGCCGCGCCCACCAGCTCGCGCAGGGCGACCTTGGTGACGGGGCCGGTCCGGACGGCGAGCGTCTCGACGACGGCGAGCGTGAAGCGGTCGAGCCGGTCCAGCGCCCGGCCGATCGCCGACGGGCTGGCCGCCCTCGACGCCAGGCCCTCCAGATGGGCCGGCACCGGAGTGATCAACTCGGGGCGCGCCGAGACGAGCGCCCGCAGCTGCTCGTCGGTGCGCCCCCTGATCCACTCCGTGAACTCCATCGTTGCCATGGTATGTCCCCCCTGATTGGGGCAGCATGGCTCCCGTGATTGAGCGAGCGGACCAGCTCATACTCAACTACGTCAGCGCCGCCGCTGACGCGGCTCACGGTGTCCTCAAGCCCGACCAGCGACTCGACTTCGCCAAGCGGCTGCGGGCCAGGATCGAGGCGGAGCGGCAGGGCAGCCAGAACCCGCGGGTGGTGGTCAGGGTGCTGGCCCGGTTCGGGGATCCGGTGGAGCTGGTGGAGCGCGAGGCGCGCAGGCTGGCCGCCGTGTCACCGACGGCCCTGGCGACCTCGACGGCTCCCGCCGCGCCCGCCGCCTCCGGCGGTGGGGCCCAGGCGGGGGCCCAGACGGGGGCGCTGGCGAAGGCCGAGCGGGCCGCCGGGGCGGGCGGGGCGACGCCGTTCTTCCCGAGGATCGCCGACGACGCCGCTCCGCCGCCCGCCAAGCGGGACCGGCGGGCCAGGCGGCCCGGGATCGGCATGCCGTTCGCGCGGCTGCGCGAGGTCGCCATGTCCAGCGCCAACCCGATGGCCACCGACGGCAGGGACGCCAGGACCATCGTCAAGGAGCATCCCCGCGACACCGTCGCGATGGCGATCCTGGTGGTGGCCGCGCTGCTGGTGCCGTTCGACCTGCCGCCCGTGGCGATCTTCCGGGTGCCGGTGCTGGTCTGGGCGTTCGGGGCGGTGCTGGTGGCGTTCTCGGAGAGCTGGGAGCCGCGCGACCGCTGGATCGGGATCGGCGCGCCGCTGCTCGGCTACACGGTGGGCGGCGCGCTCATCGGCGGCCTGCGGGTGGGGGCGCGGCCGGGCATGGACGCGTTCGTGACGCAGTTCTTCGAGGTCAGCGGCATGATGTTCATGATCGGCACGGGGCTGGGCGTGGTCTGGCTGGCCTACCGGCTGTTCGACGTCGACTGACCGGGGCTGAGACGTCGACTGACCGGGGCCGAGCTGCCCGAGGGTCAGCTGACCGGGGCCGAGCTGACCGGTGCCGGGCTCGGCATGAGGCCCACGGCCAGGCGCACCCAGGCGGCGACGAACTGGTCCTTCTCCGCGTGCCCCGGCAGCTCCCCGACCGTCTCCTGGAACAGCCGGTAGTGCACCACCGAGCCGCCCAGCACCGCGGCGATGCCGTTCCAGTCGAGATCGGCGTCCTTGTACTCCGGCTGGGCGCGGAACCACGTGGTGATGGCGTCGAACATCGGCTGCAGCAGCCCCTCGCGCACCACCGCGACCAGCTCCGGGAACTGGCTCAGGTCGCGGAAGAACACCCGGGTCAGCTCCGACTCCTCGCGCACCTTGGCCAGCCCGGCGCGGCACAGCAGCGACAGCCGCGCCTCCAGGTCGGCGGAGGCCTCCATGTCGCCCAGCTCGGCCAGGCTGTCGGCCACCTGCGAACGGGTGCGCTTGGCGTGCTCGTTGATCGCCGCGGAGAGCACCTCGTACTTCGACTTGAAGTGCCGGTAGAGGCCCCCCGCACCCGGCGAGAGCCCGGAGGCGGCCTCGATCTCGGCCACCGAGGTGGCGGAGTAGCCCCGCTCGGCGAACAGCCGCAGAGCCTCGTCGATGATCCGCTCTCGCGTCGATCTGGTCATGTTCTTCGTGATACCTCCGCTATGGAGAGTAGCCGTCACGGCGCGGCACGCCGGATCAGGCCCGCGACCGCCGAGCCGACGGCCAGCCACACCAGCGCGGCGAGCCCGTGATTGACCACCGTCGTCCATCTCAGGTCGGACAGCTCGAACAGGTTGGCCAGGCCCAGCGACAGCGACGAGGCGAGCGACTCGACGAACTGGTACCAGATGTTGGCCGGGTTGGCCTTGAACACCGTGAAGACCGCGTACAGGACCAGAACCAGCGCGGCCAGCCGGGACGCCAGCCTGACGGCGCCGGCCAGGAACGCCACCACGCCCCGCCACACCCTGACCGGTCCCGTCACCTGCCGGGGCAGCGCGGCGCGGTGCGGACGCGGCTGGTCGAACGGGACGGCGGGCGCCTGCGAGGGGGCTTGCGGAACGGCGGTCTTCTCGGGCTCGCCGGTCGTCGTCGCGGGCGCGGGCCGGGACGAGGCGGCGACCAGCCGATCTCCCGCTTCCGGCGGTCTTGGCGTCTCGGTCACGGCCACTCCTCCCGATAAGTAATTCCTTTCTTCCCACTCCAACCGTCCCACAACAAGGGGCTGTTACCGGTAATGCCGGTTCGTTTGAGATCCTGCACGTTGTGCGTGCATCGGTGGGTTTCGATCTGGACATGACATTGGCGGACACACGGTCGGGCATCGCGGCCGTCTACGACGAGCTTTCGGTACGCCTCGGCGTTCCCTTCGACAGTGAGGCCATCGTCACCAGGCTCGGCCCGCCGCTGGAGGACGAACTGGCCAACTGGCTGCCGCTGGACGAGGTCCCGGCGGCGGCCGCCCTGTACCGGGAGATCTATCCGGAGCTGGGAGTGCCCGTGCACACCCCCATGCCCGGCGCCGCGCAGGCCGTCGAGGCCGTGCGCGCGAACGGCGGCGGGGTCATCGTCGTCACCGCCAAGAACCAGCGTGACGCCACCAGCACCGTCCGGTTGCTGGGGCTGGAGGTGGACGAGGTCGTGGGATCGGCCTTCGGCACGGACAAGGGCACGGCGCTCGCACGCTTCGGCGCCGCCGCCTATGTTGGGGACCATGTCGCGGACATCAAGGCCGCGCGGGCCGGCGGAGCCGTCAGCGTGACGGTCGCGACCGGTCCCTACACGCTGGGAGAGCTGCGCGATCACGGAGCCGATGTGGCTCTCGGCGACCTGACGGAATTCGCCGACTGGTACGCCGGTTGGCGACCGGGTGGTGAACTCCGCTAATTGCCGGGAATATTCCTGGTCGCTACCAGGCCCTGCGGGGCATAACCTACATCCATTCATCCTTTACGACTGTTTGAACGAGGTCCCTCCTGTGCCGAGTGGCAAGGTCAAGTGGTACGACGCCGACAAGGGTTTCGGCTTCCTCACCCGCGACGACGGCGGTGAGGTCTTCGTGCATTCCTCCGCGCTCCCCACTGGCGCCGGCCCGCTCAAGCCCGGCCAAAAAGTGGAGTTCGGGGTGGCCGAAGGGCGGCGGGGGCAGCAGGCCCTCTCCGTGCGGATCCTCGAACAACCGCCCACGCTGGCCAAGCCCAAACCCAAGGCCAAGCGCAAGAAGCCGGACGAGCTGGTGGTCATCGTCGAGGACCTGATCAAGCTCCTCGACGGCGTCTCGACCTCGTACCAGCGGGGCAAGCACCCTGACGCGGCGCACGCCAAGAAGATCGCGCAGGTGCTCAGAGCGGTCGCGGACGACCTCGACGCCTAGACATCCAGTGACGTGACGGCCCCGGCGCGCTTTCAGGCGTTGGGGTTGGTCAGCGGCTTGGTCGTGTCGAGGGTGTCGGCGCGCTGATCCCGTCGCCCGGGAAGGTCGGGCTCGGCGTCGTACGAGGCGTCGTACGAGGCGTCGTACGCGTCCTGGGGCGGCATCTGGCTGTACGCGGCGTCGTAGGCGTCCTCGTAGGCCGGGTCGTACACGTCCGGCGGCGGCGCGGAGTCGTACGCGTCGTGGGGCTTGGTGTCGTCGGCGCGGCGGCGGGCGGCCGAGCGGATGCGCCGGCGCCGGCGGACGATCAGCCAGCCGAAGGCGGCCGTCAGCGCCACCGCCATCGTCACCAGCCCCGCCGTGCCGCTCTCGGTCAGCGACAGCACCAGCCCGACCAGCCCGCCGAACACCCACGCGAGCTGCAGCAGCGCCTCGACCACCCCGAACGTCGACGAGCGCACCTCCTCGCCGATCTCCCGCTGCACGATCGCGTCGAGCGCGAGCTTACCCAGCTCCTGGGCGAACGCGGTGACCAGCGAGATCGCGACCGCGGTCCACAGCCCGAAGAACACGGCCGTCGCGATCGTCGTCAGGCTCGTGACGGCCAGCGTCAGCAGGGTGATGAGCTGGGGCGAGTGGTTGCGCGTCCAGTTCGCGACGACGGCGCCGACCAGGCCGCCGAGCCCGGCCGCGGCCGCCAGCAGCGCGATCGTCCTCGGCACGTCGAAGAACGTGGCGGGCACGGCCAGCCACGGCACGCCCTTGTCCTGTACCAGGAACAGCAGGAAGAACAGCAGGAACCCGGAGAAGACCCGGAGCGCCACGTTCGCCCAGACGGCCTCCGCGACGGCCGGGCCGACGTTCAGGAGGGTGCGCCAGCGCACCGGCCCGCCCTCCTCCTCTTCCAGCTCCGGCGAGTCGACGTGGCGCGGCAGCCGTACCGCGAAGACGCCGACGAGCAGGAAGGCGACCATCGCCACGCGCAGCACCGTGGCGCTGCCCAGCCACAGCGTCAGGCCCGCGCCGACCGGCACCATCACGCCCGCCGAGACCAGCGAGAACAGGGCGACCCGCGCGTTCGCCGACACCAGCGTGATGTCGGCGGGCAGCACGCTCGGCATGATCGCCGCCCTGGACACGTTGTACGCCTTCGACAGCACCAGCACGCCCAGCGCCCCGGCGAACAGCGTCAGCAGGTCACCCGGCTTCACGGCCGCGGCCATCGCGAAGCACAGCAGCCCGCGCCCGAACAGCGTGCCCGCCATCACGTAGCGGCGGCCCGACCTGAACCGGTCGAGTATCGGCCCCACGAACGGCGCCAGCAGCGCGAACGGCAGCATCGTGATGACCAGGTACATCGCCACCGGGCCGCGCGCCTCGCCGACGGGCACCCCGAAGAAGACGGTGCTGGCCAGCGCCACCGTGACCAGCGCGTCACCGCCCGCGTGGCCGGCGGTCAGCTCGATCAGCCGGCCCAGCCCGGTGCGGTCCGCGCCGCCCGCGTGGGTGAGGCGCCGCGTGGCCCTGCCGACCTTCTGCGCGCCCCTGGCCGTCGCCCTGCTCGCGCGGGCGGTGCCGGTCGCGGTCGCCTTCCCGGCGCGCACCCCGGCCCGGCCGG
>NZ_JAHKRL010000438.1 GCF_019396405.1 Nonomuraea rhizosphaerae
TCCGCCGCCGTGCTGGTCGCCGACGGCGACCTCGACGGCGCCAGGCGGGTGTGGCGGCCGGACGAGTCGCATCCGCGCAGCTACTACTGGCTGATCTGGGAGGCGATGCGCGCGCTGACGGCCGTGGCGCTGGACGACAAGGAGGTGGCCGAGCGCTGCTACCGCGACCTGTTGCCCTGGGAGGGCGAGATGGCCGGGCTGCACAGCGCCTCGGTCACGCTGGGGCCGGTCGGGCTGGTGCTGGGTGACCTGGCCCGGGTGCTCGGACGGGACCCGGGCGGGCACTACGCGGCGGCGGCCCGCGTCGCGGAGCTGGTCGGCTCCCCGCACTGGGCCGGCGCCGCCCGCAGGGCATTGCGCTAAACCGCGCCGAAGATCAGCTGCTGGCGGCGCTGATGGCCCCGGCGGGTGAGCGTGAGCAGCACCGACAGGACCGGCCCGGCGAGCTTGCGCAGCTCGGCCAGCTCCTCCGGCCGCGCGTACTGCCCGATCCTCGGCAGGTCGAACGCCATGTCGCCGCCCTTGCGCACGGCGCGCTCGACCTCCAGCCAGTCCTTCTCCGACACGTACGTGTTGATCACCGGGAAGAGCAGCCGCTCCTCCTCCTCGATGTGCTCGTCCAGCAGGTCGGCGAGCGCGCCGAGCGACTTGGCCAGCCGCGCGGGCACACCGGGGTCCGTCTGGAGCCGCGCGGCGGCCGTGGTGATCTCGTCCAGCAGCGGGTCCAGGGTGGCGTGGTCGTCGGTCAGGTCGGTGAGGTCCACCGCCGCGCCGGCAGAGCGGACGATGACCGGCCAGAGCACGTCGTCCTCGGCCTTGTGGTGGTGGTGGATCCCGGCGCACACCTTGGTGATGAAGGTGGTGATCGCGCGCATCCGCGCGGCGTCCGCCTTCTGCTCGCCGGCGGCCAGCTCGCTCATGAGCCCGGACAGACGGCGTACGTCACCGCGCATGCTCCGGTGGGTGATGCGGAATCCAAGCAGGTTGGGGGCCATGGGGGCGCTCCTCTCGTGAACTGCGACCAGAGTGCGCGACGGCTCTAGGACCTTTCTTGGTGGTGACTTAATGTTCTTCTGTGCTGTTTTGGTATGAGGTGTAACGCATGTCGCTTCCCGGAAAATGAGAGACCCAGGGGCTACTGTGTGCCGCTATGGACAGCCGATGGGTCGGACCTGACGGATACGACGTCATCGCCGCCGAGCGCGACGGGCGGCAGGTGCTCCGGGTGCGCAGGCACGGCATCACCGTCGCCGACTGCGGATCCGTCGCGGAGGTGGCCCGCCATGTCGATCTGGCCGATCTGTGCGAGGTGGTGTCGCTGCCGTTCTCGCGGGGGTTCGAGGCGGTCGGGTAGTGGGGCAATCGGTTCGCGTCATCGTTGAGCGCCGTGTATGGTTACACCTGTCCGCAGCGACGGACAGGCCCCTATAGCTCAGTCGGCAGAGCGTCTCCATGGTAAGGAGAAGGTCAACGGTTCGATTCCGTTTGGGGGCTCGCAAGCCGAAGAGGTAGACGCCCGGACCAAGACCACTTGGGGCCGGGCGTTTCGCGTTTTGCCGACCTCGCGTTCGCCCGGTCGGCGGCGGCCGGGTTCTGGCCCGCGCTGCTGCGGTTGCTGCCCGACTTCACCGGACTTGCTGGACGCCGCGGCCGCACACTGACGACACCGATACCCGCTGCCGACGCGGGAGCGAAATGCCCGGTCAATGCCCGCCCGATGCCCTGGATGCCGCTTGACCGGCCGCGCAGACTTGCCGCATGGTGGGCGAGTTCTGCGCTCGTTCCCGATCACCCGCCTGCCATGGCCGTCGTCGTCGTGCCCTGACCCTAGGGAGATCTTGTATGCCGGTGCTGCCGCAGCTTGTCCCGATGCTGGGCCGGATCCAGGAGGCCCGGACCCGCCTGCCGGACGCCTCGGTGCCGGTCGCCGAACGCCGCGCGATGATCCATCGGGGCATGGACCAACGGGCCGCCACGGTGGCGCGACCCGCCCCGCCGGTGTCCGTGACCGACCACAAGGTGCCCGTCGAGGGCGGCGCCATCACGGTCCGCGCCTACCGGCCGCCGGATGTGTCCGGCCTGCTGCCCTGCCACGTGTACGCGCACGGCGGCGGCTGGTGGCTCGGCGAGCTGGAGCACCGCGACACCCTGTGCGCCCGGCTCGCGGCCGAGGCCGGCTGCGTGGTGGTCTCGGTCGCCTACCGCCTGGCCCCCGAACACCGCTTCCCCGTCCCGGTGCGTGACTGCCGCGCCGCCGTGCGATGGGTCGCCGACCAGGCCGGGACGCTCGGCGTGGACACCTCACGCGTCTCGATCGGCGGCGACTCCTCGGGCGCCAACCTGGCCGCCGCCACGGCGTTGATGATCCGCGACGAGGGCGGCCCGCCGCTGCGCGCCCAGGTGCTGGAGATCCCGGCGCTCGACCTGACGGCGGGGCGGTCCGACAGCGCCGAGCCCGAGGAAGGGGCGGTGCTGACGCGCGCCGAGCTGGACACCACCATCGAGCAGTACTGCGACCTCCAGCTCCGGCATCACCCGTACGCCTCGCCGCTGCTCGCCGACGACCTGAGCGGCCTGCCGCCGGCGCTGATCATGACCGCCGAGTACGACATCCTGCGGGAGGACGGCGAGCGCTACGGGCGGCGGCTGGAGCGGGCGGGGGTCCCGGCGGAGGTCATCTGCTGGCCGGGCCACGTGCACGGGTCCCACGAGATGACCGCCGCGCTGGAGTCGGCGCGCCAATGGCAGTCACGCGTCGCCGTGTTCCTCCGCGACGCGCTGCGCGCCTGACCCCTGGAGCCTGGACCGGACCACCTCGGCGGTCTGGTGCCGCAGCTCCTCCAGGATGACCAGGGCCAGGCGCCAGTGACGCGCCGCCTGGACGGGCCGGCCCGAGGCGAGGAACGCGTCGCCGAGGTGGAACAGCGTCTCGCCCTCGGGATAACGGTGGCCCAGGTCGCGGAAGAGGGTCAGGGCACGGCGGTAGCAGTCGATCGCCGCCTCCTGGTCGCCCCGGTGGTGGTGGATGTACCCCAGTGTGTCCAGGACGTGGGCCTGGCACGACTCGTCCTCGTTCTTGACCGCCAGCGCCAGCGCCTGCTCGCCGGCGGCGAGCGCCCGCTCGTGATCGCCCAGGAGGGTCCGGCACCAGCTGATCCCGTTCAGCGCCCGGGCCTGGCCGATGGGCAGGCCCGCGGCGCGCAGCAGCTCCAGCGACTCGTGGCCGAGCCGCAGCGCCTCCTCCAGCCGGCCCTGGTTGAGGCGCAGCAGGGTGAGGTCGAAGAGGGTGAAGCCCTCCTCGTCCGGGGCTCCCGCCTCGCGCGCCAGGGAGAGGGCCTGCTCGACATGGGTCTCGGCCTGCTCCAGATCATCGAGCTCGATGGCGGGCGCCACGATCCACCGGTGTGCGGCGGCCCGCATGTGCGGGTTGCCCAACCGGTCGGCCGCCTCCAGCGCGACGCGGGAGCAGGCGATGCGCTCGTGCCACTTGCCCTGCCGGTCGAAGCAGACGAGGGAGGCCGACACCAGCCAGAAGGCGTGCTCGTACATCCGGTCGGCCATGGCCTGGCGAAGGACCGCGAGCAGCACCGGCTCCTCGGCCCGGAACCAGGCCAGCGCCTGCCGGTGATCGGCCACCCGCTCGGCCAGCACGCCGGGGGCGGCCGGGCCGGGGGGGACCAGCCGCTCGAACGACATCAGGCGCAGGGACGCGCCGTACGCGGTGTGCACATAGTGGTCGGCCACCCTGCGGGCCGCCGCCCGCCGGGCCGGCTCGGACTCGGTGTCGCGGGCCAGGTCCAGGGCGTACGCGCGGAGCAGGTCGTGGAAGGCGTACCGGCCGGGCGCCACCTCGGTGATCAGGTGCGCGTCGAGCAGGGCGTCCACGAGCCGCCGGGCCCGCGCCGGGTCGACCTCCGCCAGGCTGGCGGCCGCCGCCGCGGTGATGTCCGGTCCGGGGTGCACGGCCAGCAGCCTGAACAGCCGGGACACCTCGCCGGGCAGCACGTCGTACGAGCGGGACAGCACCACCCGCAGGTCGGTGGCCGAGTCGCGGGTGACCAGCTCGCCCAGGTCCGCGACGGCCCGGCGCAGGTCCGCCGCGAAGGCCGCCAGCGGCGTGGCCGGGCTGGTGACCGCGCGGCCCGCGGCGATCGCCAGGGCCAGCGGCAGCCGCGCGCACGCGGAGATGATCTGGTCGGTGGCGTCCGGGTCGGCCTCGGTCCGCTCCCGGCCCAGGCGGCGGGCCAGCAGGTCGCGGGCCTCGTCCGGCGGCAGCACGTCCAGCATGACCAGGGCGGACCCCTGCTCGGTGATCAGGCTGCTCATCGCGCGCCGGCTGGTGACGAGGACCGTGCAGCGGCCGCCGCCGGGGAGCAGCCAGCGCGCCTGCTCGGCGTCGCGGGCGTTGTCGAGCACGATCAGGACGCGCTTGCGCGCCAGCGTCGTGCGGTAGAGCGCCGCCATGGCCGGCAGGTCCTCCGGGATCTGGCGCGGTGCCACGCCCAGGGCGCCGAGGAAGGCCGACAGGGCGTCCCGGGGGTCGACCGCCTCATCCGTCGGGCCGAAGCCGTGGAGGTTCACGTACAGCTCGCCGTCCTCGAACCGGTCGCGCACCCGATGCGCCCAGTGCAGCGCCAGTGAGGTCTTGCCGACGCCGGCCGTGCCGGAGATGACGCAGATCCGCGTGCCGTCGGGCGGCGTCTCCAGCAGCCGGTCCAGCTCCGCCAGGGCCTCCGTGCGGCCCGCGAACCCGGACACGTCGATCGGCAACTGCCTCGGCGTCGTCTCCGCCCCGGCACGCGTGTCCTGGGCCCGGAGCGCCATCGCGGTGAGCGTGGCCTGTTCGTCCAGGTCAAGGCCCAGCGCCTCGGCCAGCCTCCGGAGCGAGGCCCCGCGGGGCCGCTCGACGTCGTCGCTCTCGAGCCGGCGAACGGTACGCACGTTGACCCCCGCCCGGTCGGCGAGCTGCTCCTGCGTCAGCAGCGCCCGATCACGCCAGGCCCGGAGGAGCCCGCCCAGGCTCGGGCCGTGCCGGTCGGAGCCGACGTCGCCATCGTCCGGCATGACACCTCCACCGTCCGTGTCCCAGGGGCAGGACCGTCCAGCCGAAGTCTAGGCAGTTCAGCCCCGGGGTCACGGCCGGCGGGAGGTGCCGGCGGTCATCTGGTGACGGTGACGCACCGCCGGCCGAGGCTCGTGTAGTGGCTGCCGCCGCGGTGCCACCAGCCCTCGGCGCAGAGCTGCGAGCCCGCCGGGAAGTTCCGCTTCGGGTAGGTGTAGCCGATGTAGGTGCGGTAGCTGGTGAAGCTCTCGACCTGGGTGTTCACGGCCCAGCCGGCGGAGTTCCACACGCGGCCGTGGACCGTCATGTTCGGGCGCGCCCAGATCTGCACCTCGACCCGGCCGTGCCACGTGCCGACGTCGTAGGTCTTGAGGCACGTGTCGCCGGTGCACCACCTGCCGGCCGCGAGCGCGGGTGAGCTGGTCGCGGCCAGCAGGCCGCCGGTCAGCCCGATGCCGAGCAACGCCGCGACCGCTGATCGTACTGCTGCCTTGCGCATGCTTTTCTCCGAAATTTGAGGAATTCTGTAGTGGCCGGAACGACGTGACGGACCCTTGAGTCTGGGGTCTGCGGCGGTGCCCGGACCAGGCTTTTGACCGGTCATTGAGCGGGCATGAGCGATGGTCACGACCGCACCAAGGGGAGCGCGAAACCTTGTGCTCCAGCACGATCCGCACCCGAGCCCCGGCCGGGTACGTTGCGTTGATGGACACCCATGACCTCGTTCTCGGCGCGGCCCGCGTTCTCGACCCGGAGACCGGCCTCGACTCCGTCGCCCACGTCGGGGTGACCGGCGGCGTCATCTCGGCCGTCTCGGCCGAGCCGCCGGCCGGCCGCGAGCACGTGGACGTCTCCGGCCTGACGCTCGCCCCC
>NZ_JAHKRL010000439.1 GCF_019396405.1 Nonomuraea rhizosphaerae
GGACCGCCGACACCACGTCGGCGGGCGGCGGCGGCAGCGGGTCGATCGCGCCGGTGCGCAGGTCGAGGACGTCCAGCTCGGAGCGGCCCGTCTGGTTCCAGACGAGGACGGCGCGGCGGCCGTCGAGGGCGGGCGCGAACAGGTCCAGCTCGGCGTCGGGCCGCTCGGCCATCACGGCGGCCATGTCTCCCACGGAGGTGCTTCCCGTCACCGGCCCGGTCGCTATCCCCGCCACCAGTCCAGTCGTGCTTCCCGTCACCAGAGCGGTCCGGTCGCGGCCCGCGTCCGTCACCAGGTAGGCGATCTCCCCCTCCGGCGACAGGTACCCGTCGTCCGTGCTGCCGCCCGTGCCGACCGGCAGCGGCCGTTCCTCGCCGCCGTCACGGCTCACGGACATGCGGCGGGCCCCGCGCGGCCCGTGGCGCAGCAGCACCGTGCGGTGGTCGCGGCTCACGGCGGCCGGTCGCAGCAGCGGCCCGGCCGCGACGACCTCGCGCGCGCCGGTGACCGTGTCGACCAGCACGGCCGAGGTGAGCCCCGAGGCGGCGGTCTCGGCCAGCAGCAGCGACGACCCACGTCCCGTCCAGCGGACGAACGAGGCCGATCCGCCCGCGGGCGTGCTGAGGGGGCGCAGGTCGCCGCCGTCCGCGCGGACCGTCCAGACCTGGGTGTGCTCGCCGCCGCCCGGCGCGACGAGCACGGCCAGCCGCCCGCCGTCCGGCGACCAGCTCACGTCCTCCACAGCCTGTGGACCGGTGTCCACGGGGCGCGCGGGCCCGTCCAGCGGCCGGACCCAGACCCTGGGCGAGCCGTCCTGGTCGCTGACGAAGGCGACCGCGCTGTTGTCCGGGGCGAGGTCCGGGCGGCGACAGCTCCATGCGGCGAGGCCGGCGTCCAACGGGAGACCGGGAATCAGATCCCGTGGGCCTGCAACCACAGCTCCAGGAGTCCCAGCTGCCAGAGCGTGCTGACGCCGGTCGTGGTCCTGTACAGCTCCGGCTCCGCCAGCACCTCGCCCACGTACGACTGGCGGAACACCCCGCGTTCCCGGGCGGCCGGGCTGGTCAGCGCGTCACGTACGAGCGTGGCGACGGGCCCGTCAACGTGCCGGACGGCGGGCACGGGGAAGTACCCCTTGGGCCGGTCGATGATCTCGGCGGGCAGCAGGTCGCGGGCGGCCCGCTTGAGCACGCCCTTCCCGCCCTCGGCCAGCCTCAGCTCGTCGGGGCAGGCCGCGGCCAGCTCGACCAGCTCGTGATCGAGGAACGGCGTGCGCGCCTCCAGCCCGTGCGCCATCGTCATGTTGTCCACGCGTTTGACCGGATCGTCCACCAGCATCGCGGTGGTCTCCAGGCGCAGCACGGCGTCCAGCGCGGTGTCCGCGCCGGGCGCGGCCAGGTGGTCGCGGATGAAGTCGCCACTGGCGTCCTCGTCCAGCAGGTAGTCGGGGGTGAGCATGCTCACCAGCGCGCCGTGCGGCCGGTCGCAGAACTCCTTGATGTACGTGTCCGCCGCCTGCTCGCGCGGCACCCCGGCCAGCGGCGGGAACCAGCTGTACCCGGCGAAGACCTCGTCGGCCCCCTGCCCCGACTGCACGACCTTGACGTGCCGGGCGACCTCCTGCGACAGCAGGTAGAAGGCCACGCAGTCGTGGCTGACCATGGGCTCGCTCATCGCGAGCACCACGTCCTCCAGCCCGGACGCCAGGCGGGCGTCCTCTATCCGGATGCGGTGGTGGTCGGTGCCGAAGCGGCGCGCCACCAGGTCGGACCAGGCGAACTCATCGCCTTTCTGCCCGTTCGCCGACTCGAAGCCGATGCTGAACGTGGCCAGGTCCTCCTGCCCCTGTTCGGCCAGCAGGGCGACGATCAGGCTGGAGTCGAGGCCGCCCGACAGCAGCACGCCCACCGGCACGTCGGCCACCATGCGCCTGCGCACGGCCGCGCGCAGGGAGTCCAGGACGGCTTCGTGCCAGTCGGTGGCGTTCAGTCCGGCGTGCTCGGGCAGGGCCGAACGGCTGTAGAGCGGCTGCCAGTAGCGGTGGTCGGTGGTGATGCCGTCCGGCTCGACGGTGCGTACGGTGGCGGCGGGCAGCTTGCGCACCCCGTCCAGGATCGTCCGCTCTCCGGGCACCAGCGAGTGGAACGTCATGTACTGGTGGAGCGCGACCCGGTCGATGCCGGTGTCCACCCCGCCGCCGGCCAGCAGCGCGGGCAGCGTGGAGGCGAAGCGGAGCCGCCTGCCGTCGCGCGCCACGTACAGGGGCTTGATGCCGAGCCGGTCCCTGCCCAGCACCAGCCTGCCGCTGTCGCGCTCGTGCACGGCGAAGGCGAACATGCCCTTGAACCGCTCGACGCACGCCGCGCCCCACCGATGGAACGCCTTGAGCAGCACCTCGGTGTCGGACGTGGAGAAGAACCTGTACCCGTCGCCACGCAGCTCGTCGCGCAGCTCCCGGTAGTTGTACAGGCAGCCGTTGAACACCGCCGCCAGGCCCAGGTCACCGTCGACCATCGGCTGGGCGGCCTTCTCCGACAGGTCGATGATCTTCAGCCGGCGGTGGCCGAGCGCGACGGGTCCCTGCGACCACAGCCCCGAGCCGTCGGGCCCGCGCTGCCGCATCGCCTCGGTCATCCGCCCTACGGCGCCGACGTCGGCCTCCTCACCGTCGAACCGGAACTCTCCGCTCAGGCCACACATACCTACTCCTTCTCGCTCCCTTTCTCCTCTTTCCCGCTCAGACGGGTTCTCCCTCTTCCCGCTCAGGCGGCGCTCTTCCCGCTCAGGCGGCGCGCACGTCCCCCGGCAGGACGCCGGAGCGCGTCTCGTCCAGCAGCAGGTCCACCACGTCGGCCAGGTTGCCGCGCCGGGCGAACGCCTGGCGCTGCCGGGCCGCCGAGCTGCCGCCCCGGATGACGTCCTGGGCCAGCTCCGACACGAGCGCCCAGTCCCCCGTCTCCTCCAGCTGCGGCCGCAGCCCGTCCACCATCCGCCGGACGACCTCGGCGGCCGGTCGCGGCACGCCCTCGACGGGGTCGACCAGCTCGCCCTCCATGCCGGAGCGCGCCGCCTGCCAGGTCGCCGCCCGTACGGGGTCGAGCAGCACCTCACGGCCCGGGTCGCGCTCGATCTCGGCCAGCTCCCTGGTCACCAGCGCCCTGAACAGCCCGGCGATCAGCACGATGTCCTCCACGCGCGGGCAGGAGTCGCAGACGCGCAGCTCGACCGTCGGCACGTGCGCCGACGGCCGGACGTCGAAGTAGATCATCCCCGGGTCGGTGATCACGCCCGTCCGGATGAGGTTCCTGATCATCTGCTCGTACTCCTTCGCGGAGCCGAAGCGCGCCATCGGGCCGGCGGTGGGCCAGCGCTGCCACACGAGCGTGCGGTAGCTGGCGTACCCGGTGTCCGCGCCGAGCCAGAACGGCGAGCTGGCGCTGAGCGCCACCAGCGGCGCCAGCCACGGCCCCAGCCGGTGGGCGACGGCGATGGCCAGGTCCCGGTCGGCGACCTCGGCGTGCACCTGGGTGCCGCAGATGAGCTGCTCGCGGGTCAGCAGCTGGTAGTCGTCCAGCATCTGCTCGTACCGGGGGTCGGGCGAGACCTTCATCGCCTGGAGGTCGGCCAGCGGGGCGCTGCCCGCCGCGACGATCCCGAGCCCCAGCTCACCGGCCGCCTTGATCACGGTCTCGCGCAGCACGCGCAGGTCGCCGGCCAGGTCCTCCAGGTTCGCGAACGGCTTGGTGTTGGACTCCACGGTGGAGCGCTGCAGTTCCTCGGCGAACCGGTCCTCCGGCAACGTGTCCAGCAGCAGCTGCGACCGGCACACCAGGTGCCTGGTCCTGGCGTCGACAATATGGAACTCCTCTTCGACGCCGAGCGCGATTCCCGCCATGATGACCCCCCAAAGCCCATCCGTATAGCGGTCATCTGCCCATAAATCGGGCTTTCGCACCTGGTGACCTTGCCTCCGGGTAAGTGCGAGCTTGCCCTTCGGACCCCCCGCACGTTTACGGCGTATACATCAGGCGTGTACGGTGTAAACATGCGCAGGAAATGGGCGATCGCCCTCGCCGCCGTCCTCGCTGTCCTGATCGGCGCGACCGGCTACGGCGCGTGGTACGGCAGCGACCAGGTCATCAAGGTCGTCCACTACGGCACCGGCAACACCATGACCCTGGCCGCCACGAAGGACACCGTGACGCTGACGGACTCCCCCGACACCCGCAGGCCCGGCACGTACTGGCTCGAATGGGGCGGCGCGCACACCCAGATCGGCGACGTCGTGTCGCGAACCCCGGGCGGCGTGACCCGCAGGATCCTCGGCGGCGCTGTCCCGTCCACCGGCACCCCCGGCTCCTTCAGCGCGATCCCGCCGGCCGACCCCAAGGTCTCCTGGGGGCTCGACTACTCCGACATCGTGGTCAGGACGGAGCTGGGCCCGGCCCCCGCCTGGTACGTCCCCGGCAAGGGCGACACCTGGGTGATCGCCGTCCACGGCCAGAACGGCCGGCGCAAGGCCGCGCAGAACGCGCTCCCGGCCGTTCACCGGCTCGGCCTGCCGTTCCTCAACATCACCTACCGCAACGACGAGGGCGCTCCCGCCTCACCCGACGGGCTGCTGCACATGGGCGATGCCGAGTGGCGCGACCTGGAGGCGGCGGTGCGCACCGCGCAGGGCATGGGAGCGCGGCGCGTCATCCTGTACGGCACCTCCATGGGCGGCGTCGTCATCGGCCGGTTCCTGGCCAGGTCGCCGCTGGCCCGTGTCGTGCCCGCGGTCATCATGGACGCGCCACCGTCCGACTACGAGCGGGTCGCCGCGTTCGCCGCGACGCGGATGCACGCGCCCGCGTTCACCGGCTGGCTGGGCAATCGGGTGGCCGAGTGGCGCACCGGGATCGACCTGCGGAGCATGAACCTCCGCACCCACCCGCCCGCCGTACGACCGCCCCTGCTGCTCATCCAGACGGACGCCGACCGGCAGGTGCCGGTCGGGGTGGCCCGCGACCTCTTCGCCGCCCGCGCCCGCCTCGGCTGGGACATCCAGTACGAGGAGTTCCACGGCGGCGACCACACCGAGGCCTGGAACGTCGACCGCCCCCGCTACGACCGCCTCATCGGGACTTTCCTCGCCCGCCACATACGTTCTTGATAGATGCGGACTTAGTAGATGCGGAACTTACGGCCGCAGTTGTCGAACTTCCCGGCCCAGCAGGTGAACGTGTAGACCTTCTTGGCGCCCTTGAGGTTGAACCCGCCGGTGAACTTGCCGTCCCAGGAGCGGTTGAACTTGTGCCAGCCGCCGTTCTTGTAGTACTCGAACCACACCCAGCCCTTCTTGCCACCGACCTTGTCGAAGCCGTGCCACGTCGTGTGCACCACACCGCCCGACTTCCACGTCCTGCCGGTGGTGTACGCCTTGCGGTCGCTGGAGAAGAACTTGCCCCAGTTGACGATGGTGATGGTGCCGGCCGAGACGGTCGCCTGGCTCTGCGCCTGGCTCTGCGTGGCCGCCTGAGCGGTCGGCGCGAGCGCGAGTCCGGTCAGCGCCATCGAGCCGACAAGAGCGGCCGCCGCGAAGCTCTTACGCATGGTGGGTTCCTCCCCGTTTCAGTGCGCCGGTGTGTTCCGACGAGGAGGACACTACGAACGCCCGGCGCCCCGAACTGTGGAGGACTGCACAGATACCACGTGATCAGCGCCACACACGCGATCACGCTTCCGGTACGGCCCCCCGCTACTCGGCGAACAGATCCTGGAGGGACTGAGCGGTGGCCGCGCGCATGCCCCATGCCTCGAGCTGGGCAAGATCGGTGCAGGCGTTGATCAAAGCCCGCACCTCGTCCGTGACCTCCAGGCCCCGAGCGGCCAGCACCACCAACACCATCCGAGCCGCTTCCTCCGCCTTCCCCTCCGCCTTGCCTTCTTCAAGGCCGCGGCCGAAGTGCTCACGGGCGAACGGGCTGTGGACCGGCCAGTCGGTGGACATCATGATTTCCTCCATGAGGCGGCGGATTTCGGGGGTGGCCATGCTGTAGGCGTATTCAGTGTACTTCGGAGCGTGTTCGTCGCGGGTCTCCGCCATCGCCGCGACGAAGGCCTCGACGACCTTGCGATCGCGCCCGTGAACCATGACCGACATGCTGGCGAGCTGCAGGTTGGCAGCGGCTTCCTGGGGGTCGGTGATGACGGGAATGCCGTCCGGCCCCAGCACACGAGCCTGCAGTCGATACCCGGTCAATCCCGACTCGATCGGTTGCGCGTAGTAGGCCGCGGCCGCCCGGTCGGGACAGACGACCAGGACCGTGACATCACAGCCCAGCAGCAGCCAGAGCGCGGCGGCGTAGCGGGTCAGCTGCCGGGGGGCCTTGGATTTGTCATGCTGGATCTCCACGACGATCGCGTGCGCGAGCATCTGCGGCGGCCCCAGGACGATGATGAGGTCGGCCTCGATGTCGTCGGAGCGGCGGGTGTTGAAGGTGTTCTTCTCCAGGCCGACCAGCGGAGTGTCCGGCAGGTTCACCCCCATGAGATCGCGCAGGATCTCCACCGCCAGTTGCGGGCGGTCGGTGAACAGTCGGATGAGAGCGTCATGGCGAGGGGACGGCATGGCACGCATTGTTGCATACCCATAACCCTGAGTGATGGAATATGTCGTATCAGGGTCGGCGGTCAGGCACGGCTCGCTCCAGCTCGATCAGGACCAGCGGCGGGCCTTCGTCGAAGATGTGGTCGTGGGTTCTGCCGGTCTCGGTGAAGCCGTGCTTGGCGTAGAAGCGGCGGGCCTGGGCGGAGTCCCGCAGCGTCCACAGGTGAACGTCGCCGTACCCGGCGTCTCGCACCCGGTCCAGGACGGCCGCCAGCAGGGCCGTCGCGATGCCGCTGCCCCAGACGTCCGGGTGGGCGAAGAAGGTGTGGATCTCCGCGAGGCCGGGGCGGAAGGTGGAGGCACCGAACCGGGCGAAGGCTCCCGGACGCCCGTTCAGGCGGGCCAGCAGGATCGTGTCCGCGCCCTCCGCCAGAACGCTGTGCCACTTGGCGCGCCGCTCCTCGATCCCGGCCGCGGCGACCTTCGGCGCGCACAGCGGGCCGTGCGAGACGCCCCAGGACAGGGCGTGGATCTCGCCGAGGATGTCGCCGTCACCGGGTGCCGCCGGGTGAACCGTGATCACATCGGGCACGGCCCAGACACTACAAGGAGCGTCCGGCCGAGGAGTACTTCCGGTTCTCGAGGTGCACCTGGGCGAACGGATGAACCTGGGCGAACCGATGAACCTGGGGGGACAACGGTGCGTACCAGTACCAAGACGGGCTGTTCCACACCAAGGAGGGCTGCCTCGTGCGTCATCGGATCGCGGGACTGGCCGCTGTCGTCCTCGGCGGCACGGTCCTCGGCGGCGCGGCGTTGCTGCCGCTGCCGGCCGGCGCGCACGGAGCGCCGCAGAACCCGATGAGCCGCGCGGCCGCGTGCGGCAGCGAGAACGCCAGGACCGCCAGGTCGGCCGCCTGCAAGGCCGCCGTGCGGGCGAGCGGCGCCGGCCTGCGGCAGCAGTGGGACAACCTCAGGGTGGCCTACGTCAACGGCAGGGATCGCGCGATGATCCCGAACGGCAAGCTGTGCAGCGCCGGGATCCCCGCGTTCAAGGGGCTGGACCTGGCTCGCGCCGACTGGCCGTCCACCAGGCTGGCCTCCGGGGCTCGGTACACGTTCAAGTACCGGGGGACGATCCCGCACAAGGGAACGTTCCGAATGTACGTCACCAAGAACGGCTACTCCGCGACCCGGCCGCTGAAGTGGTCCGATCTGGAGCGCAAGCCCTTCCTCACGGTCACCGACCCCAAGATGGCGAACGGCTCCTACGTGATGAAGGGCACGCTGCCCTCCGGCAAGTCGGGACGCCACCTGATCTACACAATCTGGCAGAATTCTGACACTCCGGACACGTACTACTCGTGCTCCGACGTGATCTTCGGTACCGGCGGCGGCGGCGCGGTCGCCGCCGGTACCGAACACGCC
>NZ_JAHKRL010000440.1 GCF_019396405.1 Nonomuraea rhizosphaerae
CTGCAGGCCGGGGCGTTGCAGCTGACCGCCGCCGACGAGGCGACCAGGCAGGCGGCGGGACAGCTGCGGACGACCGGCTGCCAGACCCTCGGCGAGCTGGGTGATCTCGTCGGCCTGCTCAACGCCGCCGCCCCGGCGGACCCGGCGGGCGCGGGAGCGCTCGAACCGATGCCCGATCTGTCCGCGCTGGTGGAGTCTGCGCGGTCGGTCGGGACGATCGTCGAGGTGGACGGCGCGGACGGGCCGTGCCTGCTGCCGCCCGTGGTCGGCCGTACCGCGTACCGGGTCGTCCAGGAGGCCCTGACGAACGCGCGCAAGCACGCGCCCGGGGCGCGGGTCCGGCTCCAGGTGCGGTGTTCCGCCGGCGGCGTCCGGGTGAGCGTCAGCAACACCGCGCCGACCGGGGCGGGTGACGCCGTGCTGGCGTCGGCGGGCTCCGGGACCGGCCTGCTCGGCCTGCGGCGGCGGATCGAGCTGATCGACGGCACGCTGCGCGCCGGACCGTGCGCCGGCGGCGGCTACCGGGTCGAGGCGGACCTGCCCTCGGCCCCAGGAGCGACAGGACCCCGAGTGACAGGACCCCAAGTGACAGGACCGCAAGTGACAGGACGGGGCCCATGATCCGCGTCCTTCTGGTCGACGACGACCCGCTGGTCTGCGCGCACCTGCGGACGATCCTCGGCACCGCCGCCGACGTGGAGATCGCCGGCGAGGCGTACGACGGCGCCGAGGCGCTCGACGCCGTCACCCGGCACCGTCCCGGCCTCGTGCTGATGGACCTGCGGATGCCGGGCGTCGACGGCGTCACCGCCATCCGTCACATCGCGGCGCTGCGTGAGCCGCCCGTCGTGGTCGCGCTCACCACCTTCGACACCGACCAGCACGTCCTGCGGGCCCTGGAGGCGGGGGCGGCCGGGTTCCTGCTCAAGTCCACCCCGCCCGAGGACCTGATCGGGCTGGTCCGGGTGGCGGCCGGCGGCCACACCGTGCTGTCCGGCGCCACGACGCGGCGGCTGCTGAACGCGGCCGCCGGCCGGCGGGCGGACCAGGACGGCAGGCTCACGCTGATCGAAGCCCTGACCGGGCGGGAGCGGGAGGTCCTCGGCTGCCTCGGCGAGGGTCTGTCCAACGCCGAGATCGCCCGCCGGCTGCACCTGTCCGAGGCGACGGTCAAGGGGCACGTGTCGCGCGTCCTGGTCAAGCTGGGCTGCCCCAACCGGACCCGGGCCGGGCTGCTCGCGCAGCACGCCGTGCTCGGCGGTTACCGGTAGCCCCGCTTGAGCAGGTGCCGGGCTCCCGCCTCGTACCCCTGGGGGGTGAGTCGCTCGAAGCCGAAGGCGTCGGCGAGCCGGTTGGTGACGTTGAAGGCGGCGCAGACCGCCAGCGCGTCCTTGACCTGCTCGGGTGAGGCGCCGGCGGCCAGCACCTGCCGCATGTCCTCGGCGCCGGCCTTCCCCTCCCGGGTCAGCCTGCCGAGCATGCGCAGGGTCGCCCGCAGCGGCTCCTCGATCGGGGCCGAGTCCAGGTCGGTCAGCACCGCCGCGACCCGTGACGCGTCGTGGCAGGCCTGCCGCGCGGTCGCGGTGTGCGCGCCGACGCAGAACGCGCACTCGTTCACCTGGGACACGTAGGCCGCCATCAGCTCCCGGTCGCCCACCGACCAGGCCGACGGCCCGCGCATCGCCTCGTGGGTGAACTCCTTGGCGCGGGTGCCGTAGAAGTCGGGCCGGTAGAAGACCACCTTGGCGGCGTCCGGCAGCGGCTGCCCGGACAGCAGCCGGATCAGCGCGAAGAGCAGCTTGGTGCCGGGGCGGTAGCCGCGGTCGAGGATGTCAAGCCACATGGCCCGGGCTCCCCTCGCCGGTCGCCTCGGCCAGGGCGGACAGCCCCGCCTCGTACAGGCGGGCGGAGTGGCCGACCGCGGCGCAGATCACCAGCTCGAAGAGCTGGTCCTCGGTGCAGCCGGACGCCCGCGCCGCCGCCAGGTCCTCCCGGGTGACCTGGGCCGGCCGGTCGGCGACCTTGCCGATCAGCGCGGCCAGCGGCGGGGCGAGGCCGTGGTTGCGGAATGCCCCTGCCCGCTGCCGGGCGGAGGCCTGGCCCTCCCCGTTCAGCACCCGGTCCGCCAGGGCCCGGAATGCTGCCTGCTTGTCGTCCTCGTCCGGCACGATGCCCTCCGTCTTGTTCGCTACCGGGGGCAGATGCCCCCCGGTCATTAGACGATCGGCGCGCGGCCGGACACGACACCGGCGGGAGCTATTCCTCCAGTACGACCTCGACGGCGAACTCGGGCCCGTCCTCCAGCACGAACTCCTCGACGTTGCCCGCCCCGCACAGGTCGTCCTGCGCCAGCCGGACCAGGCCCACCTCGGGCCCGGACACGGTCAGGCGGGACACCTCGGCGCGCATCGACAGCTTGGCCGCCGACTTGGCCTTGCGGATCCGGGCGAGCACGTCGGCGGCCACGGTGAGCACCGCCGGGTCGCCCGGGCCGGCCTCCAGGACCGGCCAGGAGGCCCGGTGCACCGAGCCCTCGCGCCACCAGGACCACACCTCCTCGGTGACGAACGGCAGGAACGGAGCGAACAGCCGCAGCATCACGTCGAGCGCCTGGCGCAGCGCCGCGTGGGCCGAGGCCGCCTCCGGGCCGCTCTCGTACGCCCTGGCCTTGACCAGCTCCAGGTAGTCGTCGCAGAACGCCCAGAAGAACCGCTCGGTGCTCTCCAGGGCGCGGGTGTAGTCGTAACCCTCGAACGCCCGCGTGGCCTCCTCGACCACCCCGGACAGCGCCGCCAGCATCGACAGGTCGAGCGGCTCGGTGACCTCACCGGAAGATCCGCCGGACGGCGCCGGGAAGCCGAGCACGAACTTCGACGCGTTCAGGATCTTGATGGCCAGCCGCCGCCCCACCTTGATCTGCCCGGTGTCGAAGGCGGTGTCGGTGCCGGGCCGCCCGCCGGCCGCCCAGTAGCGGACCGCGTCGGAGCCGTACTCCTGCAGCAGCCCCAGCGGCGTCGTGACGTTGCCCTTGGACTTGGACATCTTCTTGCGGTCGGGGTCGAGGATCCAGCCCGAGATGGCGATGTCGCGCCACGGCAGCGTGCCGAACTCCTGGTGCGCCCTGACCACGGTGGAGAACAGCCAGGTGCGGATGATCTCGTGCGCCTGCGGCCGCAGGTCCATCGGGAACACCCGGCCGAACAGGTCGGGGTCGCGCTCCCAGCCGCCGACGATCTCCGGCGACAGCGACGAGGTCGCCCAGGTGTCCATGATGTCCGGGTCGGCGGCGAACCCGCCGGGGACGTCCCGCTGCTCCTCGGTGTACCCCTCGGGCACCTGCGAGGACGGGTCGACCGGGAGCTGGTCCTCCGAGGGGGTCAGCGGGCGCGAGTAGTCGCGCTCGCCCGCCCCGTTCAGCGGGTACCAGACGGGGATCGGCACGCCGAAGAAGCGCTGCCTGGAGATCAGCCAGTCACCGGCCAGGCCCTGCACCCAGTTGTCGTAGCGGACCTTCATGTGCTGGGGGAACCAGCGCAGCTCGGCGCCCCTGTCCAGGAGCCGCTGACGCAGCGTGGCGTCGCGCCCGCCGTTGCGGATGTACCACTGGCGGGTGGTGACGATCTCCAGCGGGCGCTCGCCCTTCTCGTAGAACTTCACCTGCCGCTGGGTCGGGCGCGGGTCGCCGTCCAGGTCGCCGGACTCGCGCAGCAGCTCCACGACGCGCTCGCGGGCGCTGTGGACGGTCTTGCCGGCCAGCTCCTTGTACGGCTCCGCCTCCACGCCCTCGGGCGGCTCGGGCAGCAGCCGCCCGTCCTTGCCGATGATCGGCCTGGTCTCCAGCGCCAGCTCACGCCACCAGGTGACGTCGGTGATGTCGCCGAACGTGCAGACCATCGCGATGCCGGACCCCTTGTCGGGCTCGGCCAGGCGGTGGGCCAGCACGGGCACCTCGGCGCCGAACAGCGGCGTCAGCACCGAGGTGCCGAACAGCGGCTTGTAGCGCTCGTCCTCGGGGTGGGCCACCAGTGCGACGCAGGCGGGCAGCAGCTCGGGCCTGGTCGTCTCGATCCAGACCGGCCCCTTCTCGCCGTAGAAGGACAGGCGGTGGAAGGCGCCCGGCCATTCGCGGTCCTCCAGCTCCGCCTGGGCGACGGCGGTGCGGAAGGAGACGTCCCACAGGGTGGGTGCCTCGGCCATGTACGCCTCGCCGCGCGCCAGGTTGCGCAGGAACGCCCGCTGGGAGGCGGCCCGTGACGCGCCGTCGATCGTGGCGTACGTCATGGTCCAGTCGACCGACAGCCCGAGGCGCCGCCACAGCTCCTCGAAGGCCCGCTCGTCCTCGACCGTCAGCCGCTCGCACAGCTCGATGAAGTTGCCGCGCGAGATCGACACCTGCCGCTTGGGGTCGGGCTTGGCCGGAGGTGTGAAGTCGCGGTCGTAGGGCACCGAAGGATCACAGCGGACGCCGAAGTGGTTCTGTACCCGGCGCTCGGTGGGCAGGCCGTTGTCGTCCCACCCCATCGGGTAGAAGACCTCGCGCCCGCGCATCCGCTGGAAGCGGGCGATGGTGTCCGTGTGCGTGTAGGAGAAGACGTGACCGACGTGGAGGGACCCGGAGACGGTGGGCGGCGGCGTGTCGATCGAGTAGACCTGCTCGCGCGCCTTGGACCTGTCGAACCGGTAGGTGCCCTGGTCTTCCCAGCGGGCTACCCATACCTGCTCCAAGCCGTCGAGAGTCGGTTTCTCCGGCATGGGCGCATGGTGTAGACGCTGCTGATTCATGCCTCCTTATGGTACGGCGTCACCGGGCCTCGGAGCGGTAGAGACTAGTGTTCGTTACACAGGGGAAGGAGACGTTCGGATGGCAGACGACAAGCCCGATATCGCCTGGCGGGTGATCGGCGGCCTGGTGGGTCTGGTGACCGCGTGGGCGGCCAGGAAGATCCTCGGGATCGTCTGGGTGAAGACCACCGGCAAGGAACCGCCGGTGGACTCGGAGTCACCCGAGGTCAGCATGGCCGAGGCGATCGGCTACGCGGTGGTGATGGGCGTCGGGATGTCCGTGGCCCAGATCGTGGTCAACCGGACCGCCAAGAAGCGCTATGACGCGTGGAAGGCTGTGAAGCAGGTGACTCCAGGGCATTGAGGAACTCGCCGGCCCAGCGGTCCACGTCGTAGGTGGCGACCCGGCGGCGCAACGTGCGCATGCGCCGGGCCAGCTCGTGCGGCGTGGCCCGCATCGCCGCCATCATCTGGCGCTTGACGTCCTCCACGTCGTACGGGTTGACCAGGTACGACTGCCGCATCTCGTCGGCGGCCCCGGCGAACTCGCTGAGCACGAGGGCGCCGCGCAGGTCGTGGTGGCAGGAGACGTACTCCTTGGCCACCAGGTTCATGCCGTCGCGCAGCGGGGTGACCACCATGACGTCGGCGGCCAGGTAGAGGGCGGCCAGTTCCTCCCGGCCGTACGACTGGTGGAAGTACTGGATCGGCTGCGTGCCGAGCATGGCGTGCTCGCCGTTGATCCGGCCGACCTGCAGCTCGATGTCGTCGCGCAGCCGGCGGTACTCGTCCACGCGCTCCCGGCTCGGCGTGGCGATCTGCACGAACACCGCCTCGCCGGGCACCACCTTGCCCTCCTTGATCAGCTCGCCGAACGCCTCCAGCCGCAGGCCGATCCCCTTGGTGTAGTCGAGCCGGTCCACGCCGAGCAGCACGTGCTCGGGGTCGCCCAGCTCGGCCCGGATCTCCTTGGCGCGGGTGACGATGTCGGGGCGGCGCACCATGTCGTCCAGCTCGCCGAAGTCCACCGAGATGGGGAAGGCCTGCGTGGTGACGATCCGGTCGTCGAGGAAGATCTCGTTCCCCTTGTACGGCAGGCCGAGCAGCCTGCGGCACAGCCGGCGGAAGTTCGAGGCGCCGCCGGGGAGCTGGAAGCCGACCAGGTCGGCCCCGAGCAGCCCTTCGACGAGCTCCTTGCGCCACGGCAGCCGCCAGAACAGCTCGACCGGCGGGAACGGGATGTGCAGGAAGAACCCGATCTTCAGGTCGGGCCGGAGCTTGCGCAGCATGGCGGGCACGAGCTGGAGCTGGTAGTCCTGCACCCAGACGATCGCGTTCCGGTCGGCGGTCCGCGCCGCGGCCTCGGCGAAGCGCTGGTTGACGGCGCGGTAGGCGTCCCACATCTCGCGCTCGAAGATCGGCGGCGCGATCGCGTCGTGGTAGAGGGGCCACAGCGTGGCGTTGGAGAAGCCCTCGTAGTACAGCTCCACCTCGCGGGCCGACAGCGGGACCGGGATGAGGTTCATGCCGTCCTGCTCCAGCGGCTCCAGCTCCTCGTCGGGCGCGCCGTGCCAGCCGATCCAGGCGCCGTGGCGGCGCTGCATGACCGGGGCGATCGCGGTCACGAGCCCGCCCGGGCTCCTGCGCCATGAGGCCGTGCCGTCGGGCTCGACCGTGCGATCCACCGGCAACCGGTTCGCGACGATCAGGAACGAGCTACGGCCATCCACCCAAGTCCTCCTAGGCTCTTTCGTGCGAGAGCCGCAAGGCGCGGCTCACGGCGGCCGCCACCCGCTCGGGCCCCGCCTGGGGGATGATCGCGGCAATGTGGGCGTCAGGCCTGATGATCCAGGCGTCGCCCGGCTCTGCGCCCAGCGTCTTCGCCAGGCCGCCGGAGCGGTCCAATGCCGCGAGCTCGCGAACGGCGAGCGGCGCCGTAGTGACCTTGCCCAGGACCTGCGCAAACAAACTCAAGTTACACATATCCCCCAGTAGTACGAGGATTCCGGCCCGGCAGAATTCCCGCAATCTGCCCCCTCCCGGGAGCGGCACGTCCGCCAGCGCGACACCGGGCGCGGGCGGCGGAACGGTCCCCTTGGGCGGCCTGCCCGCGAACGGGCGGCTCGGCTCGGGCGTGGTGAGGGGCGAGTCCACGTACCAGTACGGCTCGGCGAAGCGGGCGGAGTCGATCTCCTCGCGCACGCCCCCGTCCAGCACCGCCCGGCGGCGGGCCCGCTCGCGCTCGTCCCGGGGCGCGAGGAAGCGCATGGTGGTGCCGGTGACCTCCAGGTTCTCGCGGGCGGCGGCGTGCCGCTCGTCGTGGTAGGTCTCCAGCAGCTCCTCCGGCGCCCAGCCGTTGGCGACGAAGGCCACCTTCCAGGCGGCGTTCTCGGCGTCCGGCACGCCGGAGTTGAGCCCCCGGGCGCCGAAGGGCGCCATGAGGTGCGCGCAGTCCCCGGCCAGCAGCACCCGGCCGACCCGCATGCGGGAGGCCAGGCGGGAGTGGAAGCGGTAGGTGGTGCGCCACAGCAGCTCGTGGTCGCGCTCGCCGATGATCCGCCTGATCATCTCGCCGACCTCGGCGTCCGAGGGCACGGCGCCCGGCGGGATCTGCCAGTCGATGCGGAACGTGCCCTCCGGGCAGGGGTGGATGAGCACCTGGCGGCCAGGATTCCAGTCGGGGTCGAAGTGGAAGCGCCGCTCGTGCTCCCAGCCGGGCAGGTCGGCCCTGATGTCGCAGATGAGGAACTGGTCGGCGAACGTCTCCCCGTCGAAGGAGACGCCCAGGGACTCGCGCACGGCCCTGGCGCCGGCGCCCGCGCAGGCCACCGCGTACGGGGCGCGCAGCTCCCGCTCGCCGCAGTGGACGGTGACCCCGGCGGCGTCCTGGGTGATCGCGGTGACCTCGTGGTCCCAGCGGACCTCGATGAGCGGCTGGGCGGCGATGGCCTCGTCGAGGATGCGCTCGGTGCGCGCCTGCGAGATGTTGACGAACGGCGGCAGCGGCCCCTGGTGCTCGAACGACCAGGAGAACAGCTCCCGGCCCCGGTAGTAGGTGCGGGCGGTGGTCCAGGTCAGCCCCTCCTCGGCGACCCGGCCCGCGCCGACCGACGACCAGATGTCGAGCACGTCGCGCTGCTGGCAGATGGACTTCGACCCCTCGCGCGAGCGGCCGTGGGCCCGGTCGAGCACGAGCACGGACAGGCCCCAGCGGGCCAGCAGCAGCGCGGCGGTCTGGCCGACGGGCCCCGCGCCGATCACGATGACCGGTCCACCGGCAGGCCTGGCGCTCACGACTGGAGCTGCTCCCATACCTCGCGGTCCCGCTCGGCGGTCCAGATCCGGGGCCGTTCGACGCCGTCCAGCTCGTCCCACAGGCGCGAGACGTTGAACGGCAGGCAGTGCTCGAAGATCGGCCAGGAGCCGTAGCGGGGCTCCAGGGCCCGGTGCGTGGCGGCGAAGGCGTCCCTGAGCGTGCCGCCCGCCTCGCGGGCCGCGCCGACCTCGCGCAGCATCACGGCCAGGAAGTGCCTGGTCTGCGCGATGGCGGCGGCCACCTCCTCCTCGCCCCTGGCCACCGCTCCCCTGCCGCCGACCAGCGTCCGCGCGCCGAACGCGGCCACCCGGTCGAGGGTGGAGGCCGACCAGTCGCGGTGGAAGGCGTCGCCGGTGTAGAGGGCGGCCTGCGACTCGACCAGGTCGCCGGCGAACATGATCCGCTGTCGTGGCAGCCAGGCCACCAGGTCGCCCTCGGTGTGGCCGCGCCCGCAGTGGGCCAGCACCAGGTCGCCGCGCCCGCCGCCCAGGTCGATGGTGAAGGTGTCGCTGAACGTCGCCGTGGGCCAGGTCAGGCCGGGGATCGAGGCGGGTTCCTTGAACAGGCGGGGCATGCGGGCGTACTCGCTGGCCCAGTCCTCGGCGCCCCGCTCGGCGATCAGCGCCCTGGTCCGGTCGTGCGTGACGATCACGTCGGCGCCGAACGCCGAGGCGCCCAGCACGCGTACCGCGTGGTAGTGCGACAGGACCAGGTAGCGGATCGGCTTGGCGGTGTGCTCGCGCAGCTTGGCGAGCCACTCCCCGGCGGCGACCGGGGTGGCCAGCGCCTCGAAGCAGACCAGGAAGTCCTCGCCCTCGATCGCGCCGACGTTGGGATCGCCCTCGGCGGTGAGCGCGTACACGCCTTCCGCCAGGACCTCGAACGACTGCCGTTTCTCGCCCAGGTCCGTGGACGAGGCGAAGGGCTTGGCCATGGGCACCTCCCTTGACAGGGATCAGGCCGGACGGTGAAGTGTTTACCGAACATTCGGTCAGTTGACAAGGGAGACTTGCGTTGGAGAGCGCGCGTCGCATGATGGACGCCGACACCGCCTCCGCGGCCCTGGGCATCGAGCTGGCGGAGCTGGGGCCCGGCCGGGCGGTGTGCCGCATGAAGGTGACCGGCCAGATGATCAACGGGCACGCGCTGTGCCACGGCGGCTTTGTCTTCCTGCTGGCCGACACGGCGTTCGCGTGCGCGTGCAACAGCCACGGTCCGGTGACGGTCGCCGCGGGCGCGGAGGTCACGTTCGTGGCTCCCGCCCACGCCGGCGACGAGCTGACGGCCGAGGCCGTCGAGCGCACCCGCTACGGGCGCAGCGGCATCTACGACGTCACGGTCCGCAAGGCCGGCGGCGAGGTCGTGGCCGAGTTCAGAGGACGCAGCAGGGAGCTGTCACGATGAGACTGGGTACCGCCCCTGATCCCGCCAGCCTGGACCCGATCGAGCGCGCCTCCCGCGACGAGCTGAGGGCGCTCCAGCTCGAACGCCTTCAACGGACGCTGCGCCACGCCTACGACAACGTCCCCGCCTACCGCAGGAAGTTCGACGAGCACGGGGTGCACCCCGCCGACTGCAAGGACCTCGGCGACCTGGCGAAGTTCCCGTTCACCACGAAGCAGGACCTGCGCGAGGGCTACCCGTTCGGGATGTTCGCCGTGCCGAGGGAGCGGGTGGCGCGGATCCACGCCTCCAGCGGCACCACCGGGCAGCCCACCGTCGTCGGCTACACCAAGGCCGACCTCGACGTCTGGGCCGGCGTGATGGCCCGTTCGATCCGCGCCTCGGGCGGGCGGCCGGGTGACGTCGTGCACGTCGCCTACGGCTACGGCCTGTTCACCGGCGGCCTGGGCGCCCACTACGGGGCCGAGCGGCTCGGCTGCACCGTGGTGCCGGTCTCGGGCGGGATGACGCCCCGGCAGGTGCGGCTGATCGAGGACTTCCGGCCCCGCGTGATCATGGTGACGCCGTCGTACATGCTGGCGCTGCTGGACGAGTTCGAGCGGCAGGGGCTCGACCCCCGCGCCTCCTCGCCGCGGATCGGGATCTTCGGCGCCGAGCCGTGGACCGAGGAGATGCGCGCGGAGATCGAGGAGCGCTTCGACCTGGACGCGGTCGACATCTACGGCCTGTCGGAGGTCATGGGGCCCGGCGTGGCCAACGAGTGCGTGGAGTCGAAGGACGGCCTGCACGTGTGGGAGGACCACTTCTACCCCGAGACCGTGGACCCGTTCACGGGCGAGCCGGCCGAGGCGGGTGAGCTGGTCTTCACCAGCCTCACCAAGGAGGCCATGCCGATCGTCCGCTACCGCACCCGCGACCTGACCAGGCTGCTGCCGGGCACCGCGCGGCCGGCGTTCCGGCGGATGGAGAAGGTGACCGGGCGCACCGACGACATGATCATCCTGCGCGGGGTGAACGTCTTCCCGACCCAGATCGAGGAGGTCGTGCTGCGGGTGCCCGGCCTGTCGCCGCACTTCCAGGTGCACCTGACCCGTCCGGGACGGCTGGACGTGATGACGGTCAGGGTCGAGGCGCGGCCGGGCTTCCAGGGACGCGGGCAGGCCGCCGAGGCCGTGCGCCGGGCCGTCAAGGACACGGTCGGCGTGCACGTCGAGGTCGAGGTCGTGGACCCGGAGACGCTGGAGCGCTCGGTGGGCAAGCTCAAACGGGTCATCGACAAGCGGGATACTTGACCATATGTCCACCACCGCGACCCGCCGGCGCAAGCGCGGGCACGACCCCGAGTCCGTGCTCTCCATCGCCGTGGGCGTCTTCAACGAGCGCGGTTACGACGGCACCAGCATGGAGGACCTGGCCAGGGCGCTCGGCGTGACCAAGTCGGCGATCTACTACCACGTGCCGGGCAAGGAGCAGATCCTGTCGCGGGCGCTGGACCGGGCGCTGGACGGCCTGTTCGCGATGATCGCCGACGAACGGGCCGCCGCGGGCCCGGCGATCGACCGCCTGGAGTGGGTGGTGCGGCAGAGCGTGCGCATCCTCGTCGACCGGCTGCCGTACGTGACGCTGCTGCTGCGGGTGCGCGGCAACAGCGTGACCGAGCAGGCGGCGCTGGAGCGGCGGCGGGAGTTCGACAGGTTCGTGAGCCGGCTGGTCAAGGAGGCGGCGGCCGACGGCCGCATCCGCGCGGACGTGGATCCGTCACTGGTGACGCGGCTGCTGTTCGGGACCGTGAACTCGATCACCGAGTGGTACCAGCCTGTCCGCGGGGGCTCGGCGGACGATCTGGCTGACGCGCTGCTCAAGATGACCTTCGACGGCCTAAGGGTCTAGCTCCTTCGAGCGTTGGCCCGGCGGGAGCTTGCCCCGCAGGTCGTCGCGGATGGCCTCGCCAAGTTTCTTGGTGGCCATGCGGTTGAGAGCGCCACCGGCGACAGCTCCGGTGAGAAACGGGCCCAGCGTGGTGAGATGGCGCCCGAGTGTGCGCATGAGACGGTTACGAAGAGCTGACTTGGTGGCCGCGCCGAGCGCGAGCGAGACGGAAGCGGGGGCGAGGGGGTCGATCCCGCGCTGTCTGGCCCAGGCCGCCGCGAAGGCGGCCGCTCGTTGCGTGCCGGTGCCCTGGACGCGCACGCCGTACACCTCGTGAAGCTCCGCCAGCAGCTTGACCTCGATGGCCGCGACCACGATGGTCTCGGCGACGAGCTGGGCGGGGGCGGAGAGGAGGAGGGGTGGTGCCGCGAACTCCGCGGCGGCGAGCGCCCCGCCGATGGCGCCGACGGTCATCGTCGCCTTCTGCGCGGTGCGTACCAGGTCGTCGGCGAGTTGTTCACCGGTCAGGCCGTGATGATGCTCCGACAGCGTGTGCAGGTCTCTGATAGGGATGCGGGGCGCGATGTTCAGGAACACATCGGCCAGCCAGCGGCCACGCCCGACTCCGGCCTCGCGCGCCTTCGCGGCGCCTGAGGCCAAGGAGCGGGCTAGGCGGCCGAGCAGCCTGCGCCGCTCGGCCGGCTCGAGCTCACCGGGTTCGGTGAGCCTGCCCACGAGCTCGCCGACCTCGCGGTCGGGGTCGGCGTTCTCGTGTCCTGGTTGCTGATGGTCCTTCTCAGGTACAGCCACGCGTTGCCTCCTTCGTCAGGCGGCGCACTCCCGGCACACCTGCTGGCCGTTCTTCTCCGAGGCCAGCTGGCTGCGGTGGTGCACTAGGAAGCATCGTGAGCAGGTGAACTCATCGGCCTGACGCGGGATGACCCGCAGGCTGAGCTCTTCGTTCGACAGGTCGGCGCCGGGCAGCTCCAGCGACTCGGCCAGGTCGGTCTCGTCGATGTCGATGCTGCCGGACGACTTGTCGGTGCGCCGCGCCTGAAGCTCCTGGAGGCTGTCTTCCCCCAGGTCGTCGTCAGTCTTGCGCGGGCTGTCGTAATCGGTAGCCATTGTGCTTGCTCCATCCCCCTCATCTATACGTCTTCGCGCTCATCGCGCGTCTTCTAACGTCCAGGAGGTTCATCTTGTGCCCGTTCCGCCGGGGGAATTTTTGCTTCGGTACCCAGCGGCAAGGGACTGTGAACCTCCCAACACGTCAGGCCCTGCTGCTGCCGGCGGCGAGTTAGCCAAATATGGCGAAACCCACAGCCTTGGCGGCATGCACCACCGTGTTCGACGGCACATCCAACCACATGTGCGCCGTCAACGAGACGCCTGCCATGGTGCAACACGCCGGATCAGCGTCTCGGCAGCCGAATGGTCACGACAAGTCCTCCGCCCTCCCGTGGCACGGCGGTCACATTTCCACCGTGCGCCTGCACGACAGCACGAACGATGGACAGCCCCAGACCTGCTCCCTTGGCCGATTCCACGCGGTCGGCGTGGAGCCTCCTGAACGGCTCGAACAGGCTGTTCACCTCGTACGCCGGGACGTGCTGCCCCGTGTTGGCCACCTGAACAACGAGTGCCCCGTCCACCATTCCCGTACGGATCCATACTTTTCCGTTTTCGGGAATGTTGTACTTGATGGCGTTCTCCAGCAGGTTGCTGACAGAGCGCTCCAGGAGCACCGGATCGCCCACGGTAGGCGCGCTGACCAGTTCGGTGGTGATCGTCACACCGTTCTCCTCGGCGAATGGCGTGACCTGCTCGACGGCGGTCCGCGCCACCTCCTGGACCTCCAGCGGCTTGCGCACCGCCAGCTCCCGCTCGCTCCTGGCCAGCAGCAGCAGCCCCTCGATGAGCTTCTCGTTGCGCGCGTTCACCTCCAGCAGAGTCCGGCCCAGCGTCTTCAGGTCACCCGACGCCTCCGGGTCGGACAGCGCGATCTCCAGCACCGTCCTGTTGATGGTCAGCGGGGTCCGCAGCTCGTGCGAGGCGTTGGCGACGAACCTGCGCTGGGTGTCGAAGGCCAGGTTGAGCCGGGTCAGCATGGCGTCGAAGGTGTCGGCCAGCTCCTTCAGCTCGTCGTTGGGGCCCTCCAGGTCGATCCGCCGGTGGGCCAGCGTGCTCTCCGAGAGCTGCTTGGCCGTGGCCGTCATCTGGCTGACCGGCCGCATCGCCCGGTCGGCCACGAAGTAGCCGAGGATCAGCGCCAGGAGGCCGACGCCCAGCAGGGCCAGGAACGAGCTCTGCAGCAGCGCGTCGCGGGCGTGGGCCACGGTCTGCTTCTGGGCGGTGACCCACTGGGCGTGCACGATCGCCGCGTCGATGGCGTCCACGCCCTCGGTGTTCAGCTCCGGCCAGGCCGAGTCGATCGCCGTGCCGACGATCGCGTACATGGAGGCCAGCAGCACGCACGAGGCGACGAAGAACAGCGCGCTGTAGGCGATGGTGAGCCGCCACCGGATGCTGACCTTGCCCGGCAGCATCTTGACCAGCTCGATCGTGCCGGGCTGGGACTTGGCGTACATGGGCGGCGGGGGGCCGTCCCACACCGGCGGCCCGACCGGAGGCGGAACCGACCCGCTCCGCTCCGAATGCGGGCTGATCATCGGGTGCGTCGGCACCGCCTTGCGATCAGGCCGTTCTGTCACAACTTGTATCCCACTCCGGGCACCGTCTCGATCACCTGCGGATCACCGAGCTTCTTGCGAAGCGTCATCATCGTCACCCGCACCACGTTGGTGAAGGGGTCGATGTTCTCGTCCCAGGCCTTGTCCAGCAGGTCCTCCTGGCTGACGACGGCGCCCTCCGCCCGCATCAGCTCCTCGAGGACCGCGAACTCCTTCTTGGTCAGGACGATCTCCTTGCCCTCGCGCTCGACCAGGCGCTTGCCCGGGTCGAGCCGGATCCCGCCCCGCTCCAGCACGGGCGGCAGGGCGGGCGCGGACCTGCGGCCGAGCGCCCGCACGCGGGCGACCAGCTCGACGAAGACGAACGGCTTGGCCAGGTAGTCGTCCGCGCCCAGGCCCAGACCCTCCACCTTGTCGTCCACGTCGCCCGACGCGGTCAGCATGAGGATGCGCGAGGCCGTGCGCTGCTCCACCAGCCGGCGGCAGACCTCGTCCCCGTGCACGACCGGCAGGTCGCGGTCCAGCACGATCACGTCGTAGTCGATGTAGGACGTGCGCTCCAGCGCGCCGCCCCCGTCGTAGGCCACGTCCACCGCCATGGCCTCGCGCCGCAGACCGGTCGCGATTGCGTCCGCGAGAACCCGCTCGTCCTCCACCACCAGCACTCGCACGCCTGGCACACCTCTCTCCGGTTCTGCTGCCTCATTCTGCCCACACCCGCGATAAGCGCACGGTAAGGCATGTCAGGGGATCCGTCGCGCAAGCGGCGGCAAGATTCATGTTTCGGTAAGCGACGGGGCTGGGTATGGGTGCTGGACACCCATCGTCGCGTGCCTTCCGCAGGCTACGTGTGCGCGACGGGTGGTCCCATCGCCCGGAATGCGAACCCCTGATGAGAGTAGGTGAGATGGGCGAGTTCACGACCACGATCGAAAGCCGCCTCGACCAGGCTTACAAGGGCCTTCGGGAGGCCCGCAGCGCCGGTGACGACTACCTCGCCGACACCCTCACCGCCGAGATCGAGGACCTGCGCCGTCTTGCGGACGATCACGGCATCCCGTTGCCCCAGTGAAACGGTGACACCTGAAGCACGGTGACATTTGAACGGTGACATTTGAACGGTGACGCGCCGGCCGGCGCCATGCGCCATGGAGGAAGGCTCCGGCCGCCGCGTGTCATCCGCCGTGTCCCACCCGCCGGGTCTCAGGAGTCGCGCTCGGGGGCGAGCGTGACGAGCAGGTCGTGCAGCTCGTCGTACAGGCTCGCCCCGGCGCACATCCCGAACTCGACGCTGTACGGCCGGCCGTTCAGCCCGCCGATCCTGGCCCCGGCCTCGGTGGCCACCAGCCCGGCCGCGGCGAAGTCCCAGTAGTTGGTGCCCCGCTCGTAGTAGGCGTCCACCCGGCCGGAGGCGACCGAGCAGATGTCGATGGCGCACGAGCCGCCGCGCCTGATGTCGCGCACCCGTGGCAGCACCGAGGCCAGCACCTGGGCCTGCACCGCGCGGCGCTCCCTCAGGTAGCCGAACCCGGTCGCCACCAGCGCCCGCGACAGCGGCACGCCGGTGTTGCAGCGCAGCCGCTCGCCGCCGAGCCAGGCGCCCTCGCCGCGCGCCGCGGTGAACACCTCGCCGCGCGGCGGCACGTTCACCACCCCGGCGACGATCTCGCCGTCCACCTCGACGGCGATGGAGACCGCCCACTCCGGCAGCCCGTACAGGAAGTTGACCGTGCCGTCGACGGGGTCGACGATCCAGCGGACCCCGGAGTCGCCGCCCTCCTCACCGCCTTCCTCGCCGCCTTCCTCGCCCAGGACCCGGTCGCCGGGCCTGGCCTCCTTGACGCGGGCGCGGATCAGCTCCTCGGAGGCCGTGTCCAGGGCGGTGACCACGTCGGTAGGGCTGGACTTTGTCGCGACTTCTTCGGACATGGTGGGGCGTTTGGCCAGGAGCATGTCACCCGCCTCGCGGGCGATCTCCTCGGCCAGCCTCAGCAGGTCGCTCATCACGCCACCGAGTCCGGGCGCTTCCACTCCTGGCCGAGGACGTGCTGGGCGAGGAAGGCGAGCACGGTCTCGTACCAGGCGACGGCGTTGCCGGGCTTGAGGATCCAGTGGTTCTCGTCGGGGAAGTAGAGGAACTTCGACTCGACGTTCTTACGCTGCAGGTCCCACCACAGGCGCAGCGCCTCGCCGATCGGCACCCGGTAGTCCTTGTCGCCGTGGATGACCAGCATCGGCGTGCTGATGCTGTCGAGCGCGTGGTGCGGGGACAGCTTGGCGTACCGCTCGGAGCCCGGCTCGCCGAACTCCCGCTGCCAGTACATGGAGGCGTCGGTGGTGCCGGCGAACTGGTCGAGGTTCCACAGCGAGGCGTGGGTGACGATGGCCCTGTAGCGGTCGCTGTGGCCGGCGACCCAGTTGGCCATGTAGCCGCCGTACGAGCCGCCCATCGCGCCGATCCGGTCGCCGTCGATGTCGTCCCTGGCCACGGCCACGTCCACGATCGCGTCGAGGTCGGCCAGGGTGCGCGGGCCCCAGTCGCCCCAGCCGCGGTCGATCATCTCCTGACCGTACCCTGTGGACAGGCACGGGTCCGGCAGCAGCACCGCGTAGCCGTGCTGGGTCATGACCCAGGACTGCCAGCGCCACTGCCAGTCGTTCCACGAGGCGACGGGGCCGCCGTGGATCCACAGCAGGAACGGCGCGGGGCTGTCGGCCGAGGCGCCCTCCGGCAGCGCGAGCCAGGCGCGGATCGTGGCGCCGTCGTCGGCGGTCGCGGTGATCTCGGTGAGCGTTCCGGGGACCTGCGGGCGCGGGGCGGGCGAGGGCAGGTCGGTGACCTCACCGGTGGCGGCGTCGATCCTGGCCGGTCCGGGGGCCAGGTCGACGGGTCTGGGCAGCG
>NZ_JAHKRL010000049.1 GCF_019396405.1 Nonomuraea rhizosphaerae
CGCCTGCTTCTTGGCCTGCGGGGAGGCCGGCTGCTGTGAGGCCGCGACGGCGGGCTGCGTGGCGCCCTGCCCGGCGGCCGGCCGCTGCTGCGCCGCCGGCACCCCGTCCTTGCCCTTGGCCTTGCGCGGCCCGTCGGCCCTGGCCAGCTTGCGCCCGCGCATCACGCCCGAGACCACGAACAGCACCACGGACAGGCCCGTCACCGCGACGCCCGCCCAGACGACCGGGTTGAACACCAGGCTCGTCACGAACCCGACGATGGTCGTGCCGATGGTCCACAGCGCCTGCAGCGCGCCGGTCAGGTAGGCGGCCAGCGGCAGCAGCGCCCACGCCGTCGTCCGCATCCCCGCCGCCGCTCCCCTGCGCCGGAAGGCCAGGAAGCTGAGCACCAAGCCCGCGATCGTCACGCCGACGCACAACGGCAACCACGCGATCTGATTGAAGTCCATTTCCGGCCGCCCCTCGTGTCCTGGCCACATCGGTATGCCATCCATCCTGGCACGTCTCGCCGTTCCCGCCCTCCTCCCCAAGTACCTCTTCCATCCCCTAAGGGGTATTTGTTTCGGACGAGGTTTCCACTAGGGGTTTCTCACGGGACAAGAGCGCGAAGATCCGGGACCGTGACGCCCGCCAGCGACTCGACGACCAGCCGCCCCGGGGCCGCCTCGACGGGCAGCACGCTCGGCACGGCCACCACCGCGCAGCCCGCGGCCGTCGCGGCGGCCACCCCGTTGGGCGAGTCCTCCAGCACCACGCACCGCACCGGCTCCACGCCCAGCAGCCGCGCGGCCGTCAGGTACGGCTCCGGGTCCGGCTTGGTGCGGGTGACCTCACCGGCCGTCACGACCACGTCGAACCGGTCGCGGCCCACCCCCTTCAGCACCGCGTCGGCGATCTCCCTGAGCGAGGAGGTCACCAGCCCCACCGGGACGCCCTCCGCGCGTACCGCGTCGAGCAGCTCGGAGGCGCCCGGCATCAGCTCCACCCCGTCCGCCAGCCGGGCCACCATCCCGGCCGTCATCCACTCCGTGAGCGTGGCCGGGTCCACGTCCGAGCCGGAGACGGCCAGCATGTAGCCGACGGTCCGCTCCATCGAGCCGCCGACCAGGTGCGCCTGGTGCTCGGGCGTCCACCGGCCGCCGAGCCGCGCCATCACCCCGGTCTCGATCTCCAGCCAGACGCGCTCGGTGTCGACCAGCAGGCCGTCCATGTCGAAGAAGACCGCTTCCATGCATCCCCCGATCGGTTCGCCGGGCCGCCCGCGATGACGCCCCGTCCCGCCATTCTCGCCACCGGCGGGCGGGAACGGGTGAACCGGGTCGCCCGAGCACGACTGCCCGCGATCGCACCACCACCTGGGCAGCGCGCGAACGCCACCCCCTGGCCCGCCCCACCGCCCTGGGCGACGTGCGGGAACATCACGCCCCGGTCGGCGTGCAGGAGTGCCAGGCTCCGGCCCCCGGCGCCGTGCGTCGCTCGCCTCGCCCCCCCTCTCCTGGGCACCGCCACCCCTGAGCCGGCCGCCCGTGAGCGCCGCCACCGCACCCGGCCGCTACGCCGCGACCATGCCGCCGCGACCGCACCGCGCCGTCGAGCCAGCCCACCGCCTCCGCGCGGCACCAGCAGCCTTGGCGCCATGTTGTCAGGCACTGCGTCGTCGGGCCTGTGCCGCCGGGTGCCGGTCGTCTCATGCCGGGCGGATGGTCTGTCACGCCCGGCGGCCGGATCCCGCCCCCACCAGCGCGGGAGCGGGTCAGACGTTGAAGTACTTCGCCTCCGGGTGGTGGGCCACCAGCGCGGACGTCGCCTGCTCCGGGTGCAGCTGGAACTCCTCCGACAGCGTCACCCCGATCCGCTCCGGCGACAGCAGCTCGAACAGCTGTACCTGGTCCTCCAGGTTGGGGCAGGCCGGGTAGCCGAAGGAGTAGCGGCAGCCCTCGATGTTGACCTTGAGCATGTCGTCCAGCGACTCGTCGCCGCCGATGCCCCACTCCGAGCGGACCCGGGCGTGCCAGTATTCGGCCAGCGCCTCGGTGAGCTGCACCGACAGCCCGTGCAGCTCCAGGTAGTCGCGGTAGGCGTCCTTGGCGAACAGCTCGGCCGTCGCCTCGGCGATCCTGGGCCCCATCGTGGCGACCTGGAAGCCGACCACGTCCACCTCGCCCGACTCGCGTGAGCGGAAGAAGTCGGACAGGCACAGGTGCCGGTCGCGCCGCTGGCGGGGGAAGGTGAAGCGGGTGCGCTCAGTGCCGGCCTCGTCGAGGATGATCAGCGAGTCGCCGTCGCTGACGCACGGGAAGTAGCCGTAGACGACGGCCGCCTCCAGCAGCCCCTCGGTCTGGATGCGGTCGAGCCACATGCGCAGCCGCGGCCGTCCCTCGGTCTCGACGAGCTCCTCGTAGCCGGGCCCGTCGCCGCCGCGGGTGGGCTTGAGCCCCCACTGGCCGAGGAACAGCGCCCGCTCGTCGAGGAAGGCGGCGTAGTCGTTCAGCGCGATGCCCTTGACGATGCGGTCGCCGTGGAAGGGCGCCTGGGGCACGCGGTTGTCGGCGGCCACGTCCGAGCGCGCGGGCAGCTCGGCGACCGGGGTACGGGTGAGCACGGCCCCGGTCTTGACCCGGCGCTCACGCAGCGGCGGCAGCGTGGCCCCGGCGACGCCGCGCTTGACGGCCATGAAGGAGTCCATGAGCCGCAGCCCCTCGAAGGCGTCGCGGGCGTAGCGGACCTCGCCCGCGAACAGCTCGGCCAGGTCCTGCTCGACGTAGGCGCGGGTGAGGGCGGCGCCGCCGAGCAGCACCGGGTAGCGCTCGGCGATGCCCCTGGAGTTCATCTCCTCCAGGTTCTCCTTCATGATGACGGTCGACTTCACCAGCAGGCCGGACATGCCGATGACGTCGGCCCGCTGCTCGTCGGCCGCCTCCAGGATCGCCGAGACCGGCTGCTTGATGCCGAGGTTGACCACCTGGTAGCCGTTGTTGGACAGGATGATGTCGACCAGGTTCTTGCCGATGTCGTGCACGTCGCCCTTGACCGTGGCCAGCACGATGCGGCCCTTGGACTCGCCCTCCACCCGCTCCATGTACGGCTCCAGGTGGGCGACGGCGGTCTTCATCACCTCGGCCGACTGCAGCACGAACGGCAGCTGCATCTGCCCGGACCCGAACAGCTCGCCAACCGTCTTCATGCCGTCGAGCAGCACGTCGTTGATGATCTCCAGGGCGGGCCGCTGGTCGAGCGCGGTGTCGAGGTCGCTCTCCAGGCCCTTCTTCTCGCCGTCGACGATGCGCCGCTTGAGCCGCTCCCACAGCGGCAGCGCCGCCAGCTCCTCGGCCCTGGCCGAGGCCGTGGCCGCGCTGTCGACGCCCTCGAACAGCTCCATGAACCGCTGCAGCGGGTCGTAGCCCTCGCGGCGCCGGTCGTAGACCATGTCGAGCGCGACCTGGCGCTGCTCGTCGGGGATGCGGGCGGTGGGCAGGATCTTGGAGGCGTGCACGATCGCGGAGTCGAGCCCGGCGTTGACGCACTCGTTCAGGAAGACGGAGTTGAGCACGACGCGGGCGGCCGGGTTGAGGCCGAAGCTGATGTTGGACAGGCCCAGCGTGGTCTGCACGCCCGGGTAGCGGCGCTTGAGCTCGCGGATGGCCTCGATGGTCTCCAGGCCGTCGCGCCTGGTCTCCTCCTGGCCGGTGGCGATGGGGAAGGTCAGGCAGTCGACGATGATGTCCTCGACCCGCATGCCCCAGTTGGTCGTCAGGTCCTCGATGAGGCGGGTGGCGACGCGCACCTTCCAGTCGGCGGTGCGGGCCTGGCCCTCCTCGTCGATGGTCAGCGCCACGACGGCCGAGCCGTGCTCGCGCACCAGCCGCATGATCCGCTGGAAGCGGGAGTCGGGGCCGGCGCCGTCCTCGTAGTTGACGGAGTTGACGGCCGCGCGGCCGCCGAGCATCTCCAGGCCGGCCTGGAGCACGGCGGGCTCGGTGGAGTCGAGCATGATCGGCAGCGTGGAGGCGGTGGCCAGCCGGAAGGCCAGCTCCTTCATGTCGGCCACGCCGTCGCGGCCCACGTAGTCGACGCACAGGTCGAGCAGGTGGGCGCCGCCGCGGGCCTGGTCGCGGGCCATCTCCACGCAGTCGTCCCAGCGGCCCTCCAGCATGGCCTCGCGGAAGGCCTTGGAGCCGTTGGTGTTGCAGCGCTCGCCGATGGCCAGGTAGGAGGTGTCCTGGCGGAAGGGGACCGTCTGGTAGAGCGAGGAGGCGCCCGGCTCGGGGCGGGGGCGGCGGGCGGCGACCTCACGCCCGCGCACCCGCTCGACGACCTGGCGCAGGTGCTCGGGGGTGGTGCCGCAGCAGCCGCCGACCAGCGACAGCCCGTAGTCGCGGGCGAAGTGGTCGTGCGCGTCGGCCAGCTCCTCCGCGCTCAGCGGGTAGTACGCGCCGTCGGAGGTGAGCACCGGCAGGCCCGCGTTGGGCATGCACGACAGCCGCAGCCGGGAGTGGCGGGCCAGGTAGCGCAGGTGCTCGCTCATCTCGGAGGGGCCGGTGGCGCAGTTGAGGCCGATCAGGTCGACGCCGAGGGGCTCGATCGCGGTCAGCGCGGCGCCGATCTCGGAGCCGAGCAGCATGGCGCCGTTGGTCTCGATCGTCACCTGGGCGATGACCGGCACGTCGCGCCCGGACTCCTCGATGGCCCGCCTGGCGCCGACGACGGCGGCCTTGACCTGGAGCAGGTCCTGGCAGGTCTCGATGATCAGCGCGTCGGCGCCGCCCGCGATCAGGCCCGCCGCGTTGTCGCCGTAGGCGTCCCTCAGCCGCTCGTAGGGCAGGTGGCCCAGGGTCGGCAGCTTGGTGCCGGGCCCCATCGAGCCGAGCACGAAGCGCGGCTGCTCCGGCGTCGCCCAGTGGTCGGCGGCCTCGCGGGCGATCCTGGCGCCCGCCTCGGAGTATTCGAAGACCCGCTCGGGGATGTCGTACTCGCCCAGGGCGGCCAGGTTGGCGCCGAAGGTGTTGGTCTCCACGCAGTCGACGCCCACCGCGAAGTAGGCGTCGTGGACGCCGCGGACGATGTCGGGACGCGTGACGTTGAGCACCTCGTTGCAGCCCTCGTGGCCGTGGAAGTCGTCGAGGGTGGGGTCCTGAGCCTGCAGCATCGTCCCCATCGCGCCGTCGGCGACGATCACTCGCTGGGACAACACTTCTCGGAAGGACGGACGGCTGCTCATGGTCCACAGCTTATCGGCTGCGCCGGGGCGACTTTATCGGCCGGGCTATGCTGCTCGAGACGTATTACACATATCGTCCAATAGGAGCTCCAACATGGTCTATCGCACGGTCATGGCCGGGACCGACGGCTCCACGTCCTCCTTCCGCGCCGTCTCCGCCGCGGCCTCCCTCGCCGGCGCCATGGGCGCGACGCTCGTCCTGGCGTGCGCGTACCTGCCCATGCGGGAGAGCGAGCGCGCCGCCGCGGCCGACCGGCTCGGCGACCTGGCGTACAAGGTGGGCGGCTCGACCCCCGCCGACGACGCGCTGCGCGCCGCCCGCGGGCACGCCGTCGCGGCGGGCGCGGACGGCGCGGCCGGCATCGTGCTGGCGGCCGAGGAGGGCGACGCCGTGGACGTGCTCGTCGCCCTGGCCGGCCGGCACCGCGCGGACCTGCTGGTCGTCGGCAACCGCGGGCTCAACAGCCTGGCCGGGCGGCTGCTCGGCTCGGTGCCCTCGCACGTCACCCATCGCGCCCCCTGCGACGTGCTCATCGTCCGCACGACGCCGGACGGGCGCTCCTGAGCACCGGGCGGGGCGCCTCCGACCCGGCATGGGCGCTCCTCAGCACCCGGCATGGGCGTTCCTGAGCACCGGTACGGACGGTCCTGCCCCGGCATGGGCGTTCCTGGGCGCCGGCGAGGCGGGCGGCCGCGTGTGGGGCGGGCGGGACCCGCCCCGCGGCGCCCCCGCGGTGTTCGCGGGCACTC
>NZ_JAHKRL010000441.1 GCF_019396405.1 Nonomuraea rhizosphaerae
GGCAGGGGATGGGTCGAGCCCCGTGCCGGGAGGTCGGATTCCCGGCACGGGGCGCTGCGCTATTCGGGCTCCGCCTCGCACAGGGCGCAGGCGCAGTCGGGGCACTTCGGGTGGTGCGGGTGGGCGTCGCACAGACCGAGCTGGGGCGTGCCGCCGCAGTCGGGGCACGTGGTCTGGTCGATGGCGGACTCCTGCGTCCGGGCGGCGGCGCGGGCCGCGTGGACGATGTTGAGCAGGCCGTACGCGATGCGCAGGGCCTCCTCCAACGTCACCTCGAACTCGGTCTCCAGCTGCGCCTCGACGGGCTCGCACACGGCGAATGCGACGTGCGCGGCCTGGCCGGGCATCTGGCGCAGGCTGGCGGCGACCGCCGCGCGCTCCCCGGCGCCCGGCTGGACGGTCAGGCCGGTGAAGTCGCGGGGGCTGCTCTCGTGCTCGACGTCGATGCCGTTGGCGTGGTCGGTGGAGCACCACGGCGGGCAGCTCGTCGTGGGGGTGCTGGTGGGGATGTAGGAGACCAGCCCGTCGGCGCGGGGGGTGACGCGGTATTCGACCGCGCCGTGGGTCTCGATCCCGGTCTGCGCCGTCTCGGCGTCGGAGCAGCCCGGGGTGGTGGTCGCGTCAGGGGTGACGCAGGTACGGTTGGTCACTGGATCTCTTCCTGTTCACGCAGGTTGTGGATCAAGGGCCCGTTCGGTGTGCAACCACCTGGCGGGCCCGCCCTATTCACTTCTAGGTAAGCCTTATCTTGCGCTTCGCGAGATCGAACTGACTTCCTCGCTTCGGGAGGCTGGCCGGGAACAGGCTCACCGTGATGCGGGCGTCGGGCCACGGGTAGTGGCTGTTGACCATTGCCGATCTGACGCGTTCCCTGGCCTCGCTGAGTGCGGTGTCCGGCAGGCCGATGAGGTGGATGCCCGCCAGGCCGTTGCCCACGTCGGCCTCCACCTCGACACTGCGGCCCGTGACACCTACCAGGGCCACGCTGCGGGTGCGCGCTACCGCCATCTCAGCTCGCTCCCCGTACGTGGAGCAGGGAGTAGTCGCCTGCGAACCGTTCCAGGGCGATCACGTCGATCCTGACTGTCGGGAAGGTGCGGGGCTGGGTGGCCAGCCACTTGGCGGCGAGCATGTGGAGACGGGCCAGCTTGGTGGGGCGTACGGACTCCAGGGCTGTGCCGTGTGACTTGCCTGATCTGGTCTTGACTTCCACTACAACCAGGGCGGGGCCCTCTTCGGCGATGATGTCGATCTCGCCGTGGCGGCAGCGCCAGTTGCGTTCGATGATGGTCATTCCCTCGGACTCCAGGTAGGTGGCGGCGAGTTGTTCGCCGTGTTTGCCGAGGTCGTTTCTCGTGGGCATGGTGCACCTCCTGGGGGATGACCTTGGCTTATCGGGGTGGGGGGTGGAGGCGCCGAACGGGGTTCTGTGGATGGGGAGGGTGAGGATGGGAGGGGGTGTGGATAACCCGGCGGGGTGGGGAGGGGAAGGGCTGAGTCTCTGAGCCCGGTTGTCTGGGCTCGGGCGGAAGCGGCTCTTGGGTACCAGGGTCCTCAGGGGGGTGAGACTGCGTGGGCTGGGCGCGACGGCCTGTGGCGAAGGGCTTGAGGTGGGGAGTAAGGCCGAGCTGGAGGGCTGATCGGGGTGGAGGGTTGAACGGATGAAGAGGGCCGGCCTGGTGGAGGGCGGGCTCGGGAGTGGGGACCGCCTGGGGTGGAGAGCTGGCCCGAAAATGGGAGGCCGGACGAGGTGGAGGGCTGACTCGGGAGTGGAGGGCCGTACGGGGCGAAGAGGTGACCGGGAGTGGGGGCTGACGGCGGCAGGCTGGCGCGACGGCTCAGATGAGGTGCTTGCCGCAAGAGGCCGGCGCGGCAGGACGGGCTCGGCGCCACAGGGGCCCACTGCGAGCCAGGAATCGGCATGGCGGAGCCACTGGATGCGAGGTGGGCGAAGAGTACGAGGTGCAGCGTCTCAGAGCGGGTGCACGAGCGCAGAGCGGGTGCACGAGCGCAAGGTCCCAGGTCGCAGGGCGGGCGTAGAGGGCACGAGATGCGGGGCCGCAGGGGCGGTTAGGCGATTCTGGGTGGCCAAGGGAACGCAGGTGGCGGAGTAGACGACAAGCGTCGCGGAGTCGGAGGCGGCAAAGGGGTGGAGCGCGGTTCGAGAACGAAAGCGTGGAGCGCTGAGGTGGCGAGGCGTCCCGGCGGGGTGGCGGGTGACGGAGTGGAGGCGGAACGCAAGGTACGCACGGGCTCAGGCGCTAAAGCAGGCGAGCGTTAGAGCGAGGCGCGGGCACAGGAGCGGGGCGCGAAGGACAGGGAGAAGATGGACGCAGGTTAGCTGGGCAACGGGGCTGTGAGAGGCAGCGGCGGGCGTGGCGAGCGACGGCAAGGGCAACGTCACCGCATTGACGGGAGCGTGAGGCGACGGCGCAGTGGCCGACAGCGGGGAGGGATGCGGGGGTGCTGAGGTAAACGCGAAGCGTAGGTAGGCACGAGTACGAGGCGGGCGCAGAGCGCGAGACGGACACAGAGCACGATGCGAACGCGGAGTACAAGGCGGGCGTGGAGCGCAGGGCGGGCACAGAAAGGCACCGACCGGGCGGCGCAAGCACCAGGAAGCGGCGGCGAGCTTGGAGCAGCACGAGCTAGCGGACCAAGCAGAGACCACAAGGCCTGGAACAAGGCCTGCGATCTACAAGGACAAAGACGTCACAGCCACCGGGCGAGCAAGCAAGCCAACACCTCAGCCACCAAACAGTGCACACGAAACCTAGAGCAGGCGCCCAATCAGCGCGCACAACCGCACAGAACCCCACCGAAGCCTGCACAAAAGCGCAATAAGGCCTTCACCTCGACCTCACCACGCCCCACAGCCGCCACAAACACGGCCGGCCCAGTAAGACCCACCTCACCCCGCCCACCCAAGCCCGAAGCCCCAGACTCCCCGAAGTCCCAGAACCCCGATGCCCGCACGTCACCCCCAGGGCGCACCCCAACCACCGGCCCATGCCCCGCACCAGGCAAACAGGCAAGCAGGTAGACAGCAGCCCCCAAAGGACTGCAGAGCGCCTACCCCGAGAAGCCCTCCTTCGGCATCTCCAGGTCGGCCTTGGCGAGCTCCTCGACGTTCACGTCCTTGAACGTCACCACCCGCACATTCTTCACAAACCGTGCAGGCCGGTACATATCCCAAACCCAAGCATCCTGCATCTTCACGTCGAAGAACACATCCCCGTTCTCCGCCGTCCGGACGTCCAGGTCCACCGAGTTGGTCAGGTAGAAGCGCCTCTCCGTCTCCACGACATACGTGAACAGTCCGACGACATCGCGGTATTCGCGGTAAAGCTGCAGCTCCATCTCGGTTTCGTACTTTTCGAGATCTTCTGCGCTCATCGCGGTCCTCCTGTCGTACCGGTCCCCCGGTTCGCCTGGTCAGGCAACCCCGGCCCCCATTTCATTTTCCCCCATCTCCCTGGCCACCGTGACGAAGGAGTAACGGTGGTGGGAGCACGGGCCGTGCGTCCCCAGGGCGAGCCTGTGCGCCCGGGTGGTGTACCCCTTGTGCTCGGCGAAGCCGTACGCCGGGAACTGGCCGTCCAGTTCGACCATCATGCGGTCCCTGGTCACCTTCGCCACGATCGAGGCCGCCGCCACGCAGGCGGCCACCTGGTCCCCCTTCCACACCGCCAGCGACGGCGCCGGCAGGCCGGGGACGGGGGACCCGTCCGTGAGGATG
>NZ_JAHKRL010000442.1 GCF_019396405.1 Nonomuraea rhizosphaerae
GCCAGCCGCCGGGCGGTGATCGGCGGCGTCACCGCGGCCGCCGCCGTGGCGACCGCCGCCTTCGTCCTGCGGCCCGGCGGCGGCCTGCTCCAGCCGAACGGCGAAGGGGACGGCGGCCGCAAGGTGTCCGGCACCCGGTCCACGCCCCCCACCACACCGGCGACTCCCAGCCCCACCCCCAGCCCGTCCCCCGAACCTTTCGGCACCGAGGTCAAGGGCCCGGTGACCCTGACCGGCGGCAGCGGCGCGGCCACGGCCGTCGCCGCCCTCGGCGCCACCGTCGCCTGCGGCACCGACAAGGGAGCGGTGCTCGCCTGGGACGCGGCCGCCGCCACCCCGCTCAAGCGGCTCGGCGACGGCGGCGGCGCGGCGACCTCCATGGCGATCGGCGGCCAGGGCCCGCGGGTGGCCTCCGGGCACGCCGACGGCAGGATGCGCCTGTGGAGCCTGACCGGCGGCGGCGTCGCCGAGCACCGCGCGGGCGACCCCGTGATCGCCGTCTCCATTGGTGACCGGCCGGTCGCCGTCTCGCAGAAGTACGACGGCCTGAGAGACCTCTACAGCGTCGTGCGGATCTGGGACATCTCCACCGGCAAGCAGCTCGGTCCCACGATCACCGAGCACTTCCAGGGCATCCGCGGGCTGGCGTTCGGCCGGCTGGGCGGCCACGACGTGCTCGTCACCGGCGACGGCCGCGAGCGCGTCCGCGTGCGCCGCGTCGCGACGGGCGAGGTGGTCAGCTTCTTCCACACCGGCGAGATCGGCGGCATCGAGCTGCTGACCTGCGGTGAGGTGAAGGGCAAGCCGGTCCTGGTCTCCACGCACCAGGACGCCACCCTGCGCGTGTACGACCTGGCCTCCGGCAAGCGCAGGAAGAAGTGGACGTTCAGCGACCAGAGCCCGGACGACCGGGGCGCGGCGGCCCTGGCCGCCGGACGGCTGGGCAAGGTGCCCATCGCGGTCGTGGCGCACAGCCCGGCCGGCGGCGATGTCATCGTCCGGGTCTGGAGCCTGGACAGCGGCGAGATCATCGGCTCGCTCGGCCCAGGGCCCGGCGGCGCGATCCGGGCCCTGGCGCTGGCCGATCTCGCCGGCCGGCCCGTGGTCGTGGGGGCCGGCGAGGACCGGACGATGCGGATGTGGAGCCTGGGCTGACCCGCCGTGCGGGTTACCGCTCGCGGTAGTCGGCCGCGACGCCGATCAGCGAGATCAGGCCGGAGGCGAACTCCATCGCCTCGTCGTGTCCCTCGCTGAAGGGCGGCTGGAAGCCCACCCCCTCCCACGCCCTGGTCGTGGGGTTCCACAGGTCGCTGCCGACCTCGAAGTCCCAGCCGAAGACGCCGTAGTCGTACCACAGCTCGTCGGCGGAGTTGCCCGCCGCCGAGTAGAGCACGTCGGTGACCGGCCCGGTCTGCTGCGGCCAGGTGACCGTGCCGCGCTCGGCGGCGATGGCCTGCTCGATCGTCCGGGCCGAGCGCAGGAAGTACGCCTCCTGCTGGGTGGTGGGACGGGGCAGGGTGACGCGGCCGTCGAGCTTGTAGGCGCCCGGAGGCCACATGAAGTAACCGCCGTAGCTGTGCACGTTCATGGCGAACCTGATGTTGCGGTAGCGCTGCGCCAGCCATATGACGTTGCGGCTCTCCGGCTCCGAGTGCTCGGCGGGGCCCGCGTACGTGCCGCTCTGGCAGTTGGCCGAGGCGCCGAAGTAGCCGTCGGTCAGCGAGCCGACGGCGTAGTTGCGGTTGACGTCCACGCCCCACGTGTTGCGCAGCGCCGGGTCGGACTGCTGGGCCGGGCAGTGGTTGGTCATGTTCTTACGCTGGGAGTTGAAGTCGTAGAAGCTGTAGTTCGCGCCGTCGGGGTTGACGACCGGCACGATGAAGATCTCGGTGCGCTGCAGCAGCCTGCGGGTCGCCGCGTCACGGTCGTAGTTGCGCAGCAGCCGCTCCGCCGCCTCGATCGTGACCAGTGGCGGCACCCATTCCCTGGCGTGTTCCTGCGCGTACGCGAGCACTCCGGTGCGCGAGCCGTCGCGGTGGACGCCGACGCGCAGGGCCAGCACCCGCCACGGCGCGCGGGGGACGTCGGCCGGGGCCTTGAGGAAGTCGCTGAGCTGGGTGAGCGCCACGGGCGCCATGACCCCCGCGCCCGGGTCGGTGCGGTAGGTGGTGGCCTTGACGCGGACGCCCGGTGTCGCGTTGATCGCCGCGACGACCTGGGCCACGGTGCTGACGGCCGCGCCCGCGCCGTCGGTGGCCAGGCTGACGGTGATCCGCCTGCCGCTCACGGTGACGCGGAGCGGGCTGCCGGGCGTGGCCGGGGTGACCACCTCGGCGGCCAGGTCGTTGCCGCCCTCCGAGCCGTACGCGTTGGAGGTGATCACGACGGCGTTCGGCGGCGCGCCGAGCAGGGCCTGGGCGTGGCGGCGGTAACCGTTGGTCGAGTACGGGAGTGCGATGATGTCGGTCAGCCTGGGGAAGCGCTTGTGCAACGCCTTGATCCGCTCGTTGAGCTGCAGCGGAGGCATGTACTGGGTGACGAAGTCCTTCTGGTAGCCGGGTCCGGCGCGGTCAGGGCGCTCACCGTCGGGCCACTCCTTGATCCGCGCCTCCGCCTTGCCGCCCGCCGCCGAGGTCACGGTGAGCCACAGCGGCTGGGCGTCCGCCGGGACCGGGGTGCTGAGCTGGTGGCCCAGGTACGCGCCCGCGTCCACGTACGGGACCATCGGGGTCTGCCCTGACGTGCCGCGTCTGCCCGTCCAGCTCGCGGTGAGCGCCGACGTCGCGCCCGCGTTGCTGGTGGCCTCGACCGACAGGAAGTACCCGTCGCGGGTCTTGAACCACACGGCCCGCTCGATGACGATCTGGTCGGCCGCGGCCGTCGTCCTCTGGCTGGGGGTGCTCGACGGGGGCGTGCTGGGGGCCGGTCTCGCGCCGAGCCCCGTGTACTCGGTGAGCTGGGTCGGCGTGACCACCGCGTCCACCTGGATGCTGCCGTCGGCCTGCGGCCGTACGCGTTCGGTCAGGTCGGCTCCGGCGGCCACCAGCCGCTCCAGGCCCGCCTGGTCCGGCACGGACAGCGTCACCAGCGAGGCCGGCTCGGGGTCGGCCAGCCCGGCGACGGCCGGGACGGAGGGCTCCAAGGACGTGAAGGATGTGAGTAGGACGATCGTCAGAACGACTGCGGATGCCCGTAAACCACGCATCGGCTCCTCCTGGATCACCGGTATCGGGATCAGTGAAGGCCGACTTGCCCCGACCGGCAAGGCCCCATTTGCCTTGACGCTGGTGACAAGGTTTTAGCGTTCGGTCATGAAGTTCGGGATCACGTACAGCACAGCCGCCCACGGGGTGGACCCTGACGAACTGGTGGCTTTCGCCCAGCACGCCGAGAACTGCGGCTTCGAGTCGCTGTATGTTCCCGAGCACATCGTTCTTTATCCGGGGGCGGCGGTCGGGCCCTACGAGCTCGACCCGTCGCTGCCGTTCGCCGACCCGCTCGACTGCCTGACCTTCGTGGCCGGGGCCACGCGGCGGATCCTGCTGGGGACGGGGGTGCTGCTGCTGCCGTACCACCACCCGGTGACGCTGGCCAAGCGCCTGGCCACCATCGACCTGCTGTCGAGGGGACGGATGCGGCTGCTGACCGTGGGCCTCGGCACGCTGCCGGGCGAGGCGCGGGCGCTGGGCGTGGACTTCGCCGCCCGGGGCCGCCGCGCCGACGAGGCGATCGACGTGCTGCGGCTGCTCTGGCGCGGCGGGCCCGAGGGGGTCGGCTTCGCCGGTGAATTCTTCTCCTTCGAGGACGTGTGCAGCTTCCCCAAGCCGCTCGGCGACCTGCCCATCCACGTGGGCGGCTCCAGCCCGGCCGCCGCCCGGCGGGCCGGGCTGCGCGGCGACGGCTGGTTCCCCGGCGGCATGCTGTCCGAGGCCGAGCGGGCCGCCCAGTGGGAGACGGCCAGGGCCGGTGGCCGCGCCCTTGAGTACACCCGGTGGGGGTCGCTCGACATGACCGCCGAACGGGTCGAGGCGCTGGCGGCGACGGGGGTGGACCGGGTCGTCGTGAGCCCGGGCGCGGTCGGCCTGGACGAGCGGCGGAAGGAGCTGACGGCATTCGCAGAACGCCTCATCCGGCCCGCTTGAGCCCTCAGGCCACGCCTCATCCGGCTTCCCTGAACCCCCACGCCATGAGGGCGGCGAGGAGGGCGAACAGGACGGCGCCGATCACCCCCACCGTGTGCAGCCCGCTCAGGAACGCGTCGTGACCGGCCCGCAGCAGCGCCGACGCCTCCCGCACGGGCAGCTTCGCCGCCAGCGCCGTGGCCCCGGCGACGGTCTCGCGCGCCTGCGTCATGCTCAGCCGGTCGAGCCCCGCAGGGACGGCGCCCGCCATGCCGTGGCGGTAGATCGCCGCGGCGACCGTGCCGAGGACCGCCATCCCCAGCGTCGCCCCCAGGTAGTTGGCCGTCTCGGACATCGACGCGACCGACCCCGCCCGCTCCGGCGGCACCGACCCCACGACCAGCCCCGTGCCCAGCGCGAACAGCGGCCCGGTGCCCAGCGCCAGGACCGCCACCCCGGCCACCGCCAGGCCCTGGCCATTCTCCACCCCGGCCAGCAGCGCCGCCCCGACGGCGGACACCGCCAGGCCGCCCGCGATGGCCCGCTTGGCGCTGACGTGGCGGACCAGCACCGGGGTGAGCATGGTGCCCGCGGCGACGGCCAGCCCCATGGGCGCGAACCACAGCGCCGCCTCGGCCGGGGCGAACCCGACGACGGTCTGCAGGTATTGGGTGACCTGCATCCCCGCCCCCGCCATGGCCACCCCGGCCAGCATGAGCGCCGTCAGCACCAGCGTGAACGACCGCCGGCGGAACAGCCGCAGGTTCAGCAGCGGACGCTCCAGCCGTAGCTGCCGCCGGACGAACAGCGCGCCGAACGCGCATCCCGCGATCAGCGCCACGATCGGCCCCGTGGTGGCCCCGGAGTCGGCGACGGCCAGGTTCTTGATCCCGTACACGATCGGCAGCACCGTCACGAGCGACAGCGCCACGCTGGCCGGGTCCAGCCGCCCCGCGTCCGCGGTGCGGAACTCGGGCAGCACGACAGGACCCGCGACCAGCAGGAGCACCATCACCGGAACGGCCAGCAGGAACACCGCCCCCCACCAGAACCGCTCCTGCAGCAGCCCGCTCATCACCGGCCCGATCGCGCCGCCGGTGAACTGGCAGGTCGCCCAGATGGCGATGGCCGTGCCCCGCTGCCTGCCGTCGCGGAACATGTTCGTGATCAACGCCAGCGTGGAGGGCATCAGCGTCGCCCCCGCGACGCCCTGGACCGCCCTGGCCGCGATCAGCATCCCGGGACTGCCCGCGAACGCCGCCAGCACCGACGCGGCCGCGAACGCCGCCCCGCCGATCAGCAGCAGCCTGCGCCGCCCGATCCGGTCCCCGAGCGTGCCCATCGTCGTCACGAACCCGGCCACCAGGAAGCCGTAGATGTCCGTGATCCACAACTGCTCGACCCCGCTCGCCCTGAGATCGGCGGTGAGCTGGGGCAACGCGATGAACAGCGCGGTGATGTCCATGGCCACGAGCAGCGTCGGCAGCGCCAGCAGCACCAGCCCCGCCCACTCCCGCGCCCCGGCCTTCTCCGTGCCCGTCGTCTCCTGCTTCATTTCTGTCACGCGAGAGGGTCGGAGCGGCGTCTGGCATCTCTACATCAACCGCCAGAAAATTTCCCCGCAGGACGATGTCGAGAACGACGGCGCGGCTCCGACCACCTCACGACAACACGAGGAACGCGCCGCAAGGAGCTGAACGATGAAGTACATGCTGCTGATCCACAACCGCCCCGGCTACGTCGGCGAGCTGTCCGACGCCGACCGCGAGGCGCTGATGTCCGAGGTGGAGGCCATCATGAAGGAGCTCACCGCGTCGGGCGAGTTCGTCCGCGGCGAGGCCCTGGCCGACCCGTCGGCGACCAGGACGGTGAAGGTCCGCGACGGCGTCCCGGCCGTCACGGACGGGCCGTTCATCGAGGCGAAGGAGCACTTCGCGGGCCACATCATCGTGGACGTGGACTCGCTGGAGCGGGCGACGGAGATCGCGGCCCGCTGGCCGGACGCCAAGTACGCGGCCATGGAGGTCCGCGAGGTCATCCACGTGTCGGAGCCGGAGGCGTGACCTGCCGCCCGGGGCCCGCCACGCCGGAGCGTGG
>NZ_JAHKRL010000443.1 GCF_019396405.1 Nonomuraea rhizosphaerae
GCCCCCGGAGACGGCGAGCGTCTCCGGGGGCCGACCGGCAGGGTCGAGCCGGTCCGGACGGCAGGACCTCCCCCGAGAAGAAGTCCTGATCTCATCGCGGCGACTGCGCCCGCAACCCCCCGAGCGGGCCAGTCATCAGGAAAGACGCAGCACGCCACCCGAAAGGTTGCTCGTTGTCACGAGAAAATCACAGGTCGTCGCGGAGGGCGGAGAAGAATTCGCCGGCGACGGCCGCGGGGTCGTAGTTCTTGGTCAGGACGGCGATCGCCACCTCGCCCTGCCAGCCGACGAACCAGCCCACCCGCTTGTCCTGCACGCCCGGGTCGCGCACGCCGTACACCGGCTCGCGGCCCACCTGCGCGGCCGTGCCGGTGGCGCCGGCGCGCATCATGGCGGTCAGCGCGGTGCGGACCTTGGGGTTGACCGGGACGGGCTGCGGCGCGGCGACCGGGACCACCTCGGCCGAGGGGTCGGGTGACTTGGGCTCGGTGACCAGCACGGGCGGGTGCCAGCTGCCCGAGGCCACGGCCGCCGCGACGAGGGCCATGCTGAGCGGGCTGACCTGGACGCTCTCGCCGGCGATGGCCTTGGCCTTGTCGGCGTCGCTGCCCAGCGCGGGCAGTGAGCCGCTGAACGACTTGAGCGGCAGCCGCCAGTTCTTGCCGATGCCGTACGCCTGCGCGCTCGTGGTCAGGCGACCGGCGTCGACGCGGCGGGCGAGCGAGGCCAGGGCGGTGACGCAGCCCTTGGCGAAGTTGTCCTTGAACGTCGGCGAGGGCCCACCGAGCTGGGCCGTCGTCGTCACGAAGCGGGCGCCGCCGACGGTGCGCTCGGCGGGGCAGGCGAGCCGCTGCTTGGTCTTCATGCCGGAGTTGAGCAGCGCGTCGGCGGCCACGATCGAGAACGCGGTGCCGGCCGGGTATTTGCCGGCCAGCGCGTCCTTCACCTGGTCCAGGCCCTTGGTGCCGACGGCCAGGATCTGGCCGGTCGAGCGGTCGACGGCGACCAGCGCGCTGGTGCTGGTCTGGGCCACGGCGGACTCGGCGGCACGCTGCTTGGCGCGGTCGATGGTGGTGCGGACGGAGATGTTGGTGCGGCCCGACCACTTCTTCAGCTCGGCTGCTTCCTTGCCGGTCTTGAGGTCGAGCGTGATCACCCTGGTCTCCGTGGAGCCGGTGAGCATGTCCTGGTATGCCTGCTGGAGCCCGTCCTGGCCGACCGAGTCGCCGGCCCGCTGCGGCCCGCCGAGCTTCTGCTCGGTCTCGGGGGTGAGCACGCTGACCCTGCCGATGATGTCGCGCGGGTCGTCGGGCGCGACGTTCTGCGGCTCCTTCACGACGTCGAGCAGCGAGATCCTGGCCAGGTCGTTCTGGACGTCGCGGTAGCGGGCGGCGCCGAACGTGGCCAGCACGACGGACTTGCCCGGCGGCGACGACCTGATGCGGCTCAGCAGCCGGTCGGGGGCGAACTCGGTGATCTTCGAGAGCTGCTCGACGACCTCCTCCGCCTTGCCGCCGAGTGTCGAGGGTGTGACCCTGGCGACGTAGATGAACTGGGGCCGCTGCAGCGCGGTGCCGTTTCTGTCGGTGACCGGCTGGCGGGGGTTGGGGTCGGTGTCGACCGCGAAGCGCTGGCCGTCCTTGAGCTGGGGGTGCAGCACGGACGGCGACCAGCGCACCTTCCACACGCCGTTGACCAGGTGCAGCGGCAGCGCGCCGTCGTAGACCCACAGCGAGTTGTTCTCGCCCAGGTCCACCTCGGCGCGGAAGTCGGCGCGCGTCCGGTCGCCGTCGACGGTGATGTCCCTGATCCTGAAGCGGAACGAGGCCGCGTCGAGCTCCAGCTTGGCGTCCTCGAGCGCCTTGCGGACGACGGCGGGGTCGCCGTCGGCGCGCCCCGCGGCCAGGTCGTAGTCCTCGGACTGCCAGCCCACCAGGAAGTCGCGCACGGCGTCGTGCGGCGAGGACTCCTCGAAGCAGCCGGTCAGCGTCATGCTCGCGACCGCCAGGGTGGCGGTCGCGGCGAGGCCGCGGCGAAGACGGTTCATCGGTTGCGGTGCCGCAGCGCCCGGGCCATCTCCCGCTTGGCCTGCTGCTCCGCCAGCGTCTGCCGTTTGTCCCAGTCTTTCTTGCCCCGGGCGATGCCGATCTCGACCTTGGCCCGGCCGTCCTTGAAGTACAGGGACAGCGGCACGATCGTCAGCCCGCCCTCCTTGGTCTTGGCGGCGAGCTTGTCGATCTCCTTGCGGTGGAGCAGGAGCTTGCGCTTGCGGCGGGCTGTGTGGTTGGTCCACGTCCCCTGGGAGTATTCGGGGATGTGGACGTTGAGCAGCCACGCTTCGCCGCCGTCGATGGAGGCGTAACCGTCGACGAGGGACGCCCGTCCCTCGCGCAGCGACTTCACCTCGGTGCCCTGCAGCACGAGCCCCGCCTCGAAGGTGTCCTCGACTTGGTAGTCGTGCCGGGCACGTTTGTTCTGGGCGATGACCTTCCGCCCGGTCTCACGTGGCATGCCTTGACCTTACCGGCCCCCGGGATGGGGCGACCTGACGATCACGGCGGTCAGACCCTGAGGTAGCGGCGGAGCGTGACGAACGAGGCCAGGACACAGATCACCACGCCGATCACCATCGTCAGCGTGATCACCCAGGCCACGTCGTTCCAGGCGAGCTGGCTGCCGAACGCGAAGTAGCGGGAGATCTCCTCGAACAGGAAGACCTTCGCCACGATCAGCACGATGGCCGCGAACACGCCGCCGATCAACCCGGAGATCACCCCCTCCATCACGAAGGGGAGCTGGATGTACAGGTTCGACGCGCCGACCAGTCGCATGATGCCGGTCTCCCGGCGCCGGTTGAAGGCCGACAGTCGCACCGTGTTGCCGATCAGCAGGGCGGCCGCGAGCACCAGCACCACCGCCAGGCCCACCGCGCCGTAGCGCAGCTGATCGAGCAGGCCGAACAGGTTGTTGACCAGGTCCTTCTGGTTCGTCACCTGCGCGACGCCCGGTTTGCCCTGGAGCGCCTGGACGGTCGGCTGGTAGTTGTTGGGGTCCGTCAGCTTGACCCGGAACGAGGTCGGCATGTCCTCGACCCGGGTCGCCTCCACCAGCGCCTTGTTGGCCTGGTAGGACTGCTGGAAGTTCTTGTACGCCTGGGCCTGGTCCTCGTAGAGCACCTGCTGGACGCCCGGCATGCCCTTGATCTCGGCCTCCAGCGCGTTCGTCTGGGGCGTGGTGATCGACTTGCCCTTGCAGGAGGGCATCGTGGTGTTCTTGCCGCAGAGGAAGACCGAGAGCTCGACCTTGTCGTACCAGAAGTCCTTCATCATGCCGACCTGGGTGTTGATCATCAGCCCGATGCCCAGCATCCCCATGCCGACGGCCACCGTGATGACCACCGCGATCGTCATGGTCAGGTTGCGACGGAGGCCGATCCAGACCTCGGAGAAGATGAAATTCGCCCGCATGATTGTGTCTGCTGCTCCCTGTCAGTAGGCCTGGCCGTAGACGCCACGCGACTGGTCGCGGACGATCTTGCCGTCCTCCAGCTCCACGACACGCTTGCGCATGGAGTCGACGATGGCCGCGTCGTGCGTGGCCATGACGACCGTAGTGCCAGTCCTGTTGATCCGGTCGAGCACCTTCATGATGCCGATGCTCGTCGCGGGGTCGATGTTGCCCGTCGGCTCGTCGGCCAGGAGAATCATCGGCCGGTTGACGAAGGCACGGGCCATGGCGACGCGCTGCTGCTCGCCGCCGGACAACTCGTCGGGCATGCGGTGGGCCTTGCCTTCAAGACCGACCAGCTCGATGACCTCGGGCACCACCTTGCGGATGAACCGCCGGGGCTTGCCGATGACCTCGAGCGCGAACGCCACGTTCTCGTAGACGTTCTTGTTCGGGAGCAGCCTGAAGTCCTGGAACACGCATCCGATGCGGCGGCGCAGGTGCGGCACCTTGAAGTTGGACAGCCGGCCCAGGTCTTTGCCGGCGACGTGGATCGCGCCGGAGTTGGGCCGCTCCTCCTTCAGGACCAGTCGCAGGAACGTGGACTTGCCTGATCCCGAGGGACCGACGAGGAACACGAACTCGCCCTTGTCCACGTCGACGGAGACGTGGTCGAGCGCGGGCCGGTTCTGGTTCGCGTAGACCTTGGTGACATTATCGAAATGGATCACGAGAGCATCACGGCATGCCAGTCTAGGGGTCAGGACGGATGCGAGGGTGGCACATGCCCACTTCCCGCCGCTCGCCTACCGGGTACGTCTTTCTTTACTCATGATCGACGTTCCGATTGGCCAGAGCACAGTCTAGGGGGAAGACTGGCATGGAACGTCCATAACGGAAACAAAACGATTGTGCGGCTAGACTTGGGGCTGACATGAGTTGCCAACACCTCGTATGCGCGCAGTGCGCCCACCCCGTCATCGAGGGCCGCTGCGCCCTGTGCCGCGCCAATCGTGAGCGGATGCACAACCACGGCTTCGCCGGGCTGTCACCTGCCATGATCGTCGCGCTGCTGGTCGTCCTGTTGTTCGTGACCCTGGTGCTCAAGCACCTGGCCGGGGCCTGAGCCCCGGCCGGAGCCTGAGCGTCTAGGCGGGGTCCGACTCCTGACGGCGCATCCAGCGGATCTCCGACTCGATGAACTCGTCGAGGTCGCCGTCGAGCACGGCGGTCGGGTTGCCCGCCTCCGTGCCCGTGCGCAGGTCCTTCACGATCTGGTACGGGTGCAGCACGTAGTTGCGGATCTGCGTGCCCCAGGACGTGGTGGTCGCCCCGCGCAGCTCCGACATCTTCTCGGCCTCCTCCTGCCGCTTGCGCTCCAGCAGCTTGGCCTGCAGCACGTTCATCGCCGAGGCACGGTTCTGAAGCTGTGAGCGCTCGTTCTGGCAGGAGACCACGATGCCCGTCGGGATGTGGGTGATGCGCACGGCCGAGTCGGTCGTGTTGACGCCCTGGCCGCCGGGGCCCGACGAGCGGTAGACGTCTACGCGCAGGTCGTCCTCGTTGATGTCGATGTGGTCGGTCTGCTCGACGACCGGCACCACGTCGACGCCCGCGAACGACGTCTGGCGCCGCCCCTGGTTGTCGAACGGGCTGATGCGCACCAGCCGGTGGGTGCCGTGCTCGCCGCGCAGCGTGCCGTAGGCGTAGGGCGCCTTGATCGTGAAGGTGGCCGACTTGATCCCGGCCTCCTCCGCGTAGGAGGTGTCGTAGACCTCGGTGGAGAAGCTCTTGCGCTCGGCCCAGCGCAGGTACATGCGCAGCAGCATCTCCGCCCAGTCGGCGGCGTCGACGCCACCGGCCTGGGAGTTGATCGTGATCAGCGCCTCGCGCGCGTCGTACTCGCCCGACAGCAGCGTGCGGACCTCCATGGCCCCGATGTCGCCCTTGAGCGACTCCAGCTCCTTGTCGGCCTCGGCGCGCGTGTCGTCGTCGGCCTCCTCGGCCGCCAGCTCGTAGAGGACCCTGAGATCGTCGAGGCGGCGCGAGACGCCCTCGACGCGGTTGAGCTCACCCTGGAGGTGGGAGAGCTTGCTGGTGACCTTCTGGGCCTGCTCAGGGTCGTCCCAGAGGTCCGGGGCGGCTACCTGCTGCTCCAGCTCCTCGATCTGCTTCTGCATCGCACCGAGGTCGAGCACGTCCTGGATGCTGCGCAGCGTGCCCGCGAGCTCGTTGATCTCTTCTGCCGGATCCATGCCTGCCACGTCTCCCAAGGGTACGCGACCCTCGCGGCCCCGAATAACATGGCCAGGTGCGGAGATTCGGTCGGCAGAGGTCGCTGGCGCTCGCCGTCGCCCTGCTGACCGCGGCGACAGGCGCCCTCGCGGGCTGCACCGCCATGGCTCGGCCCACCCCCAGCCAGGTGGCGGCGACCACGGCCATGCCCGCCTCCCCCTCCCCGTCGGCGGCCCCTTCCCCGGCGGTCACGCCCGTGGAGGCGGCCGAGGTCTTCTCGACGTTCACCGTCACCGACGACACGCTGCGGGCCGGCGGCGCCCTGCGGCTGGCCATGTTCAACGTCCGCGACGCGGAGGCCCAGATCACGCCGGCCGTGTACATCTACGCGAAGAACAGGCCGCCCCGCTACACGTGGGGCTCGCCCACGCTCTACGTGCCCCGCCTCGCCCCGGGCGGGAGCCCGCCCTGGTTCATGGCGCTGGCCACCCGCGACGGCCGCCCCACGCTGCTGACCTTCGTCAAGGGCGACATCTGGCAGCTCGGCGCGATGACGCAGTTACTGCGCGGGCAGGATCCTCCCGACGTGGAGCGCGACGCCGAGGGTTACGCCACGTCGCTGCGCGCGGACGACAAGAGCGTCACGATCAGCCCGCAGTTCATGGGCCCGCTGCACGCGACGGTGGCCGAGGCCGGGGAGACGGGCGTGACGTCCGGGCTGCTGGCCCAGGGCCCGTACACGACGGACGTGGCCGAGCAGATCGCCAAGGAGCAGGCGACGTTCAAGTTGCGCGGCTACAGCTACGACTCGATCTTCAGCGCGGGCGACTACCCCGTCTACGCCCTGCGCACGCGCGGCGGCGGCGCGCTCATCCAGTACGCCATGACCCGCACCACGACCACCACGGTGGAGCTGGAGAAGAGCACCGAGGACCTGGTCCCGGTGCCCGAGTGGGCTCGCTGGCTCTTCAGGGAGCCCGTGGCCCGCCGCTTCCTCAAGACCACCGAGATCCAGCAGTACGCCACTCTGGTCCCGAAGGCGGGCACCCCCGCACCGGCCCACATCGTCGCCCACTCGGGCTCGCTGACGAAGGCCACCGGCGGCCCGTGAGCCGGCGGGGGTACG
>NZ_JAHKRL010000050.1 GCF_019396405.1 Nonomuraea rhizosphaerae
CCCGCCGCAGCGTGCGGCGCTGCGGCGGGGCCTGTCCGGCGATCGGAGCTCAGCCAGCGACGGAGATGGTGTTTGCGCAGGTGGTCACACTGCCGCCTCCACCTCCGGTTGCCTTTCCGCCGTTCGCCGGGCAGACCCTCAGCTTGCACTTGGCAGGCACTGCAAACGGTGAGGAAGGACGCCGTGGAAGGGCAGCGTTATCAATGACGTCGCTCAGTGGCTCAGTGGCTCAGTGGCTCGAAGGAGGAGGCCCCTCACCGTTGATCGACTCCCGATCGTCAGGGCGGCAATTTTTTGCTTGTCCGACGCCGTCTCGCCTGTACCAGGCCAGGAGCGGGAGCTTGCGTGCAGGAAGTTGGTGACCAGTTGAGGCGGCAGCTTGGTGCAGGTTTGGAGGGTTGGTGGAAATGGTCGCTTGGTGGGTTCGGCTGGTTTGAGGGGGTTCAAGGGCAGCGTGGGTTACGGGCTCAGGAGGTAGGGGCAGTGGACCGATCCGAACTGGGGTCAGGACTTCCACGGAGAACCCGTGACCGGCCAGCGCGCACCTATAAGCTCATGAGTCCTTGACCCCAGCCTGGCGACGAAAGTGACAGAAGATCGATGAGTTCGGTGACCGTACGGGTGCCCGCGAAAGTCAACGTGCAGCTATCCGTCGGGCCGCTTCGAGAGGACGGCTACCACGACCTCGTCAACGTGTTCCATGCGGTGTCGATCTTCGACGAGGTGGTGGCCAAGGAGTCCGAGGCGATCACCGTCACCGTGCAGGGTGAGTGGACGGATCGGGTTCCGATCGATGACGAGAACCTGGCGATCCAGGCCGCGCGGGCTCTGGCGAAGCACGCAGGGCGTACGTACGGGGCGCACCTGATCATTCGTAAGGCGATTCCGGTGGCCGGAGGGATGGCCGGGGGGAGTGCCGACGCGGCCGGGGCGTTGGTGGCGTGCAACGAGCTGTGGGGGTTGGGGCTGCCGTTCGAGGATCTCATGGAGATCGCCGACGACCTGGGCAGTGACGTGCCGTTCTCGATGCTGGGCGGGACGGCGGTGGGGACGGGGCGCGGTGAGCAGCTGAGCGAGCTGCCGACCGGAGGGCGGTTCCACTGGGTGTTCGCGGTGGCGGACGGTGGGTTGTCGACGGCTGCCGTGTACGCGGAGTGTGATCGGCTACGGGACGCCGCAGAGGTCAAGGTCCCCTGGCCGCAGTTGAGCGACCCGTTGCTGGATGCGCTGGGTACAGGGGACGCCCACCAGTTGGGGGCCTACCTGACGAACGATCTCCAGCCGGCCGCCCTCGCGCTGCGGCCCCAGTTGGCGCGGACGCTGGAAGCCGGTCAGCGGCAAGGGGCGCTCGGGGCGATCGTCTCAGGGTCCGGGCCGACGTGCGCCTTCCTGGCCGCCGACGCAGCGCACGCCGACCGAATGGCGGCCGCGCTGGCGACGGCTGACGTGGCTCGCTCCGCGATCGCGGCCCAGGGCCCGGTCCCTGGGGCGACAGTGATGTGATGAGCCTGCATCGAGCGCCATGTGCCGGGCACCTCGTGCTGGGTGCTTTGCGCTAGGCGCCATGTGCTGGCTGCTTTGTGTTGGGCGCCCCGGCTCGGGCGCCCCGGCTCGGGCGCCCCGGCTCGGGCGCCCCGGCTCGGGCGCCCCGGCTCGGGCGCCTCGTGTTGGGACCCGTATCGGATCACGTGTTAGACGCGGCGTGTTGGGGACCACGTGTCGGGCGCGGCGTGTCGGGCGCGCCGTGTTGAGGACGCCCCTTGGAGGACCTCCCCCTGGAGGACCTCCCCTAGAGGTGTCCCCTGAAGAACACCTCCTGGAGGTGCCCCCTGAGAGGTGCCCTCTGGAGGACGTCGTATCGAGGACGCCGGGTCGAGCGGTCCATTGCGCATAGTGCGGTAATACCTCGTGCGGTGCGTATGAGGGGTGGCGCGATGCGTTGGACGGTGGGTGACGAAGCGTTCCGCAGCGGTCTCACCTGACTGAGCGTCGAAGTCTCGCATATGCGTGGAAACGGACGTCCTCAGGGCTGTGTGGAGGCCGATACCCTGGTAAGGCCATGAATCTGGTCAATCTCGAGTCTGTTTCCCATGCCTACGGCCCCAAGCCGCTGCTCACCGACGTCTCCCTCGGCATCGAGGCCGGAGAGCGCATCGGGGTCGTCGGTCGTAACGGTGGCGGTAAGACCACGCTGCTGTCCGTGATCGCGGCCGAGGTGCGCCCCGACAGCGGGCGGGTCACCCATACGCGAGGCCTGCGGGTGGGTGTGCTGGCGCAGCATGATGCGCTCGATCCCGCCACCCCCATCGGGGAGACCGTGCTCGGTGGGAGGGCGGAGCACGAGTGGGCGGGAGATCAGGGCATCCGCGACATCCTGGGCAACCTGATCGGTGATCTCGACCTGGATGCCAAGGTGGGCGATCTGTCCGGAGGTGAGCGCAGGCGTACGGCGCTGGCCCGGCTGCTGATCGACGAGCACGACCTGATCATGCTCGACGAGCCCACCAACCACCTCGACATCGAGGCGATCGCCTGGCTCGCCGGGCATCTGGCCGGGCGCAAGAGCGCGCTGGTGGTCGTGACGCACGACCGGTGGTTCCTGGACGCGGTCTCCACCAGGACGTGGGAGGTCGTGGACGGGCGGGTCGAGCGGTACGAGGGCGGTTACGCCGCGTACGTGCTGGCGAAGGCCGAGCGCGCGCGGATCGCCCAGGCCGCCGAGGAACGCCGCCAGAACCTGATGCGCAAGGAGATCGCCTGGCTGCGGCGCGGTCCGCCCGCGCGTACGTCGAAGCCGAAGTTCCGGATCGAGGCGGCGCAGGCGTTGATCGCCGACGAGCCGCCCGCGCGCGAGAACGTGGAGTTGCTGCGGTTCGCGGCGGCCCGGCTCGGCAAGACGGTGTACGACCTCGAAGGCGTCACCCTGCACGCCGGCGGCCCCGGCAACGGCCCGCTGGTGCTGGACGACTGCACCTGGCAGTTCGGCCCGGGGGACCGGATCGGGCTGATCGGCGTCAACGGCTCGGGCAAGTCGTCGGTGCTGCGGCTGCTCGCCGAGTCGATCCGGCCCGACTCGGGCCGGCTGGTCAAGGGCAGGACGGTCCGGCTGGCGCACCTGTCGCAGGAGCTGGCCGAGCTCGACCCCACCCGGCGCGTGCTGGAGACGGTCGAGGAGATCCGCAAGTACGTCCAGGTCGGCAAGAAGGAGTGGTCGGCCTCCCAGCTGCTCGAACGTCTGGGCTTCAAGGGTGAGGCGCAGTGGAAGGTGGTCGGCGACCTGTCCGGCGGCGAGCGGCGGCGGCTGCAACTGCTCAGACTGCTCATGGACGACCCGAACGTGCTGCTGCTCGACGAGCCGACCAACGACCTCGACATCGAGACCCTGAACGAGCTGGAGGACCTGCTCGACGGCTGGCCCGGCACGCTCGTCCTGGTCAGCCACGACCGCTACTTCCTCGAACGCGTCACGGACAAGAGTGTCGCGCTGCTGGGCGACGGCAGGCTCTCCTTCCTGCCCGGAGGGGTGGAGGAGTACCTGGCCCGCCGGGCCGAGGGCACCGCCGTCACGGCCAGGAACATGGGGAATCCCTCGACACCGTCAAGCCAGCCGCAGGCGGCCCAGACGGCCCAGACGGCCCAGGCGGTGTCGGCGGGCATGTCGGCCAAGGAGGAGCGCGAGCTCCGCAAGGAGCTGAACCGTCTGGAGCGGCAGCTCGACAAGCTGGGCGAGCAGGAGACCAAGCTGCACGCGGCGATGGCGGACGCGGCCAGCGACTACGCGAAGCTGGGCTCTCTGGACGGCCAGCTCAGGGATGTTCTCACCCAGAAGGACACGGTGGAGGCGGAATGGCTCGAACTCGCCGACCGCCTAGGGGATTGACCCAGCGCCTGCCGTTCGAGGGGTGATCTCCAAGACCTCCTATGAGGTCAGGCACAAGGTCGCCTGTGGGGTTGGTCCCGCAGGCTCGCCTGGCGGGGGATGGTCTCGCGGGCCCGCCTCGGATCGACGGGCCCGGATCGTCAGGAGTCGAAGGGCGTCAGGAGCGTTCGTAGCAGGGCGGCCAGCGTGCGCTGGTCGTCCGTCGCCAGCCCCGCCAGCAGCTCGTGCTCGCGCCGCAACAGGTCCGCGAACGCCGCGTCCACCCGGGCCAGCCCCGCCTCCGTCAGCGACACCAGCACCCCGCGCCGGTCCTCGGGGTCGGGCCGCCGTCGTACGAGTGCCGCCTGGGCGAGCCGGTCGATCCGGTTCGTCATGGTTCCTGACGTGACCAGGGTGGCCCGGATCAGCGCTCCCGGGCTCAGCTCGTACGGCTTGCCGGCCCGGCGCAGTGCGGTGAGGACGTCGAACTCCCACGGTTCGAGGTCGTGCTCGGCGAACGCCGCCCGCCTGGCCCGGTCGAGGTGCTTGGCCAGCCGCGAGACCCGCGACAGCACCTGAAGCGGCTCCACGTCGAGGTCGGGACGCTCCATACGCCAGGCCGCCACCAGCCGATCCACCTCGTCCCGCGAGCCCTGCGGAGCCTGCGACTCGTGCGGAGCTTGCAGGTCGTGCGGAGCCGACGGGTCATAAGGGCCCTGCGGGTCGTAAGGGCCCTGCGGGTTGTAAGGGGCCTGCGGGTCGCGAGAGGCCCGCGAGTCACGCAAAGCCCGCGAATCCCGCGAATCCCGTGGATCTGGAAAATCCCGCGCAGTCATGGCGAAGAGTCTACTGTCTTGACATCGAGATACATATCTCGATATCAATTATCTTTATGTCGAGAGATATCTGGGACCCCACCACGTACGCCAGGTACGCCGACGAGCGCTCCCGCCCGTTCCACGACCTGGTCGCCCGCATCGGCGCCGACAAACCCGATTATGTCGTGGACGCCGGCTGCGGCTCCGGTGAACTCACCCTGGAGCTGTCCCGCCGCTGGCCGGAGGCCACGGTCGAGGGCTTCGACTCCTCCCCGGCGATGATCACCAAGGCCCGCCAGCTGGGTGAGGGCAGCTTCGCGGTCGCCGACGTCACCATGTGGCGCCCCGACCGGCCGGTCGACGTGCTGGTCTCCAACGCGGTCCTGCAGTGGGTGCCCACGCACCGCGACGTGCTGGAGCACTGGGTCGACGCGCTGAGCCCGGGCGGCTGGCTCGCCTTCCAGGTGCCGGGCAACTTCGACGCCCCCAGCCACGTGGCGATCCGCGAGCTGTGCGCCTCGCCCGCCTGGCAGGAAAGGCTGGGCGACTTCGACAGGGGCAGCCCGGTCGAAGACCCCGCCGGCTACGTGGACCTGCTCGACGGCTGCCGGGTGGACGCGTGGGAGACGACGTACATCCACGTCCTGCCCGGCGAGAACGCGGTGCTCAACTGGATTTCCGGCACCGCGCTTCGCCCGATCTTCGACCGGCTGGACGACGGCGAGCGCAAGCGGTTCACCAATGAGCTGGCGGGCAAGCTCGACGAGGTGTATCCCGCCAAGCCCTACGGCACTCCGTTCCCGTTCCGGCGCATTTTTGTGGTGGCGCAGAAATGATCACGGGGCTGCATCACGTGCAACTGGCCGCGCCGGCGGGAAGTGAGCCGGAGCTGAGGGCCTTCTACAGCGGGACACTCGGCCTCCAGGAGGTCCCCAAGCCGCCTGAGCTGGCCAAGCGTGGCGGAGTGTGGTTCCGCGGTGACAATGTGGAGATCCACCTCGGTATCGAGGACGATTTCCGGCCGGCCAGAAAGGCGCACCCCGCGTTGCTGGTCGATGACCTCGCCGCATATGTCACCACGCAGACGCCCGAGGACCTGCTCCCGGGATATCGGCGGATCTACCTCACCGACCCGGTCGGGAACCGAATCGAGCTGCTCCAGCGCGTGTGAAGTTCATGTAGGGATGGCATGATTGTCCAAATCGGACACGCTGTGAGGTGCTGTGGGCATCGAAATCGAGGACAAGTTCGACGTCTCCCAGGAATACGCCGTCCCTGACCTGACCAAGCTCGCCGACGTGTCGGGCCCGAGGAGCTACCAGCTCGTGGCCCTCTACTACGACACGCCCGATCTGCGGCTGGCCGGCCGGGGAGTCACGCTGCGCCGAAGACGCGGGGGTGACGACGCCGGCTGGCATCTGAAGCTGCCGAAGGCCAAGGGCGTCCGGCAGGAGATCACCCACCCGCTCACCCGGAGCACCAAGATCGTGCCCGCTGAGCTGGCCGAACTCGTCCGTGCCTACACCCGCGGCGCCGCGCTGCAGGTGGTGGCCGAGCTCGACACCCGCAGGAGCGTCACGCTGCTGCACGACGGCCCGACCGGCCTGGTGGAGATCGCCGACGACCGGGTCAAGGGCACCGTGCACGGGCCGGAGCCGCGCGTCGTACGGTGGCGCGAGGTCGAGGCCGAGCTGCTGGAGGGCGACCAGGCCCTGCTGGCCAAGGTCGGCAAACGGCTCAGGAAGGCCGGCGCCACGCCGTCCGCGGCCACCAGCAAGCTCGCCAAGCTCCTCGAACCCCCGCCACCGCCGCGGCCCCCCACGAAGGAGGGCACGGCGGGCGAAGCCATCATGGACTACCTGGCCGGCCAGGTGAAGGCGCTCCTGTCGCAGGACCCCCGGGTCCGCAGGGAGGAGGACGACGCCGTGCACCAGATGCGCGTCGCCTCCCGCCGGCTCAGGAGCGCGCTCAAGGCGTTCAAGAGCGTCATCAGCGCCACCAAGCTCGTCCAGGACGAGCTGCGCTGGCTGGCCACGGTGCTCGGCGAGGTGCGCGACCTGGAGGTGATCAGGGCCAGGTTCGGCCGCGAGCTGGCCGGTCTGGCCCCTGAGCTGGTCACCGGCCCCATCGCGGCCAGGCTCGGCGACGACCTGCTCGCCCGCGAGCGGGAGGCGTACGAGCGGATCAGGGAGGCGCTCAGCGGCGACCGCTACTTCGCGCTGCTCGACGCGCTCGACACGATGACGGCCCGGCCGAGGCTCACCAAGACCGCGGCCGAGCCCGCACAGGACACGCTCACCGACGTGGCCGCCGCCAACTGGGCGCTGGTGACCAAGGCGTACGACACCGCGCAGGCGATCGACGACCTTGACCGGCGTGAGATCGCCATGCACGACGTGCGCAAGGCGGCCAAACGCGCCCGCTACACCGCGGAAGCTCTGGAGCCCACACTCGGCGGCCGGATGGCCAAACTGGCCAGACGCGCCGAAGCCGTACAGGAGGTGCTCGGCACCCACCAGGACGGCGTGGTCGCGCAGGAGACGCTCGCCAAGGAGGCGGAGAGCGCGCGGCAGGCAGGCGAGGACACGTTCACGTACGGGCTGCTCATCGGCCTCGAACGCGCCACGGCGGAACGAGCACACGCGGACTTCCCCAGAGTCTGGGCCGAAACAGTGCTGGCGGTCAGGAAACTGCTATGAGCGAGTTACCGCTCGTCCCCTTCGTGAGGCACGACCCCCTGGAGGTTCCCGAGGCGTACCGCGAGCTGCGGGTCAGGGAGGGCATCGCCCGGGTGCGCACGCAGGCGGGCGGTGAGGTATGGCTGGTCAGCGGGTACGAGGACGCCCGCAGGCTGTTCAACGATCCCCGGATGGGCCGCTCGCACCCCGAGCCGGACAAGGCGCAGCGCATCTCCGGTTCCGCGCTGCTCGGCGGCCCCACGGGCGACAGCTCCACCGAGAAGGCCGACAACGAGCGCATGCGCAGGCTGTTCATGCCCTCGTTCTCGGCCCGGCGGATGAAGGCGCTCGGCGACCACGTGGGCAGGCTGGTCGACGAGCGCCTTGACCACCTGGCCACGCTGAGGCCGCCGGCGGATCTGCACGCCGAGCTGTCGTTCCCGCTCCCGGTGCTGGTCATCTGCCAGTTGCTGGGCGTTCCGTTCGAGGATCGCGACTACTTCAGCGGCGTGTCGGCGCGGATGGCCGACGCCACGCGGCAGGACATCGGGGAGAAGGCGCGCGAGGAGCTGGGCGCGTACATGGCCGGGCTCATCGCCCGCAAACGGCGCGAGCCGGGCGAGGACGTGCTGTCGGACCTGGCGAAGGAGCTGGACGACGACGGCACGATCGCCAGGATGGTCGGGGCGCTGCTGTTCGCGGGGCACGAGACCACGGTCAACCGCATCGACTACGGCGTGCTGTTCCTGGAGACCAACCCCGATCAGCTCGCCCTGCTGAAGGCCGATCCCCGCCGCGCGCCCGCGGCGGTCGAGGAGATCCTGCGCATGGCCTCGCCGAGCCTGCACGGCCTGCCGAGGTACGCGCAGGAGGACGTCCGGGTGGGCGGCCGGACGATCCGAAGGGGCGAGGCGGTGCTGATCGTGCCGGGCGTCGCCAACAGGGACGAACGAATCTATCCCCACCCCGACACCTTCGACCTGGACCGGCCGCTCGGCGACCCGCACCTGAGCTTCGGGTACGGCCCGCGGTTCTGCATCGGCGCCAGCCTGGCCAGGGTCGAGCTGGAGGCGGTGTTCAGCAGGCTGTACGTGAGGTTCCCCGGCCTGCGCGTGGCCGTGCCGTACGAGAACCTGCGGCGCAACGAGGGCAGGATCACCGAAGGGGTCGCCGAACTGCCCGTCACGTGGGTGTAGCGCCCCGGGCTACGTGGGGTAGCGCTCCACGCTGACGACCTGGTCACCGAGCCGGTGCAGCACGGCGAACGCGCCCTTACGCAGGTGCACGTCCTTCCCGCTGAGCGTCCCGATCAGCTCGGGCAGCACCTTGCCGTGACTGCACACGGCCGCGGCCGTGCGCAGCTCCCTGACCAGGGTCGGCGTCTTGTGCCAGTCCTGGCCCTCCTCGCTGAGCAGCGGCTCCAGCTTGATGTCGGCCTTGACGCCGCTCGCGTACGGCTGGAGCGTCTGCACGCACCTGCGGCTGGGCGAGCTGAGCAGCACCTCGGGCCGGTAGGCGGGCAGCACCCGGGCGACCGTCGCGGCCTGCGCCCTGCCGACGTCGTCGAGGGGCCGCCGCGAGTCGTCACCCTTCCACTCCTGCCGGGAGCCCGCGTGGCCGTGCCGGACCAGCACCAGCGGGGTGGTGCTCAGCGGCGCGGCCACCAGCGCGCGCAGCAGCCCGGCGTCCCACTCCCAGGTCAGGACCTGGCGGGCCAGGTCGATCGGCAGCCACCGCATCTCGTCCACCTCGTCGCCCGGCACGAAGTCCGCGCCGTCGTCCGTGGCGCGGGCGGCCCAGTAGTCGACCCGTTTCAGCCGGCCTTTGGCCAGGTAGTGGACGGGGGGCAGCGCACGGCCGAGCACGATCCCCATGCCCGTCTCCTCGCGCACCTCGCGCAGGCCGGCCTCGATCACGTGCTCGCCGTGCTTGAGCTTGCCCTTGGGGAAGGTCCAGTCGTCGTAGGCGGGGCGGTGGATGACGGCGACCTCGGGACGACGCTCGTCGCCGCGCCACACCACGGCCCCGGCCGCGCGGAGCGGATCAGTCATCAACGGTCCTCCAACGGCGGGTGCTGATGAGATGGTTCTGCAGGTCCTCGCCGGTGTGCCGGGCCCAGGTGCCGTCGGAGTTCAGCACCCAGGTGTTGGTGGTCTCGGCCATGGCCAGGTCCATCAGCTCGATGAGGTAGGCCCTGTGCTGCTGGCTGGTCACCTTGACCAGGGCCTCGACCCGGCGTTCGAGGTTGCGGCGCATCAGGTCGGCGCTGCCGACCCACACCTCGGGGCGCCTGCCGAGCCCGAACTCGTAGACCCGCGAGTGCTCCAGGAACCGCCCCAGCACCGACCGTACGCGGATATTTTCCGACAGGTCGGGGATGCCGGGGCGCAGCGTGCAGATGCCCCGCACCCAGACGTCCACCTGGACCCCGGCCCGCGAGGCCCGGTAGAGCGCGTCGATGATCGGCTCGTCCACCAGCGAGTTCGTCTTGATCCTGATGCGCGCGGGCCGGCCGGCCTCCTGATGGGCGATCTCCCGCTCGATCCTGGCCATCAGGCCGCCGCGCAGCGAGTGCGGAGCCACCAGCAGCCGGCGGTAGGCCGAGTGGTTGGAGTAGCCGGTCAGGTGGATGAACAGGTCCGTGACGTCCTCGCCGACCAGCGGGTCCGCGGTGAGCAGGCCGAAGTCCTCGTAGTGGCGGGCCGTCTTGGGGTTGTAGTTGCCGGTGCCGATGTGGCAGTAGCGGCGCAGCTCGCCGGAGGGCTCCTGGCGCACGACGAGGGCCAGCTTGCAGTGGGTCTTGAGGCCGAGCACGCCGTAGACCACGTGGCAGCCGGCGCGTTCGAGCTTGCGCGCCCAGGAGATGTTCGCGTGCTCGTCGAAACGGGCCTTGATCTCCACGACCACCACGACCTGTTTGCCCGCCTCCGCCGCGTCGATCAGCGCGTCCACGATCGGGGAGTCGCCGCTGGTCCGGTAGAGGGTCTGCTTGATCGCCAGGACCTTCGGGTCGGCCGCCGCCTCCTCGATGAAACGCTGCACGCTCGTCGCGAACGAGTCGTACGGGTGGTGCAGCAGCACGTCGTGGTCACGCAGGACGGTGAAGACGTCGTCGTCGGCGTTCAGCGCCTCCGACGGCACGAACGGGCGGTAGTGCAGCTCGCCCCGGTCCAGGTCGGCGATGGTGTGCAGGCCGGTCAGGTCGAGCGGCCCGGCGATGCGGTAGATCTCGTGCGGCGCCACGCCCAGCTCGTCCACCAGCAGGTCCAGGACCTCGGGCGTGATGGTGTCCTCGACCTCCAGTCGCACGGGCGGGCCGAACCGGCGCCTGAGCAGCTCCTTCTCCAGCGCCTGCATGAGGTTCTCGGTGACGTCCTCGTCCACGTCGAGGTCCTCGTTGCGCGTCACGCGGAAGACGTGGTGCTGGACTATCTCCATGCCTTTGAAAAGCTGCCCCAGATGCGCCGCTATAACGTCTTCCAGGGGTACGAACCTGTTCTTGGACGCGGTCACGAAGCGGGGGAGCTGCGAGGGCACCTTGACCCGCGCGAACACGGTGTGGTCGGTCGAGGGGTTGCGCACCACGACCGCCAGGTTCAGGCTCAGCCCGGAAATGTAGGGGAAGGGGTGCGCCGGGTCGACCGCCAGCGGCGTCAGCACCGGCCTGATCCGCTCCCTGAACAGTTTGCGCAGCTCCGTGCGCTCCTCGCGGCCCAGGTCGTCCCAGCGGGCGATCTCGATGCCTTCGGTCGTGAGCTGCGGGCAGATGTGCTCGTGGAAGGCCATGGCGTGCCGCGTGGCCAGCTCCCTGGCGATCGTGGCGATCCTGGCCAGCTCCTCGCGCGGTTTGAGCCCGCTCTTCGTCGTCAGGAGCAGGCCCGTGGCCATGCGGCGCTTGAGGCCGGCCACTCGCACGCGGAAGAACTCGTCGAGGTTGCTGGCGAAGATCGCCAGGAACCTGACGCGTTCGAGGAGCGGCAGCGAGGGGTCCTCGGCCAGCTCCAGCACGCGTTCGTTGAACTGCAGCCAGCTCTCCTCGCGGTTGAGGAATCGTTCTTGTGGAAGGGGCAGGTCACTTTCGGGCTGCAGGAGTTCAGCGGACATATGAGAAATATGCCCCATTTGGCTGAACAGAACGTGAACTAAGCGGCAACGACTCAGTCTGACTGGTCGGCCTGCTCCAGACGTGCGGCCCGCTCGGCCAGCCGGGCCTCACGCTGGCGAAGTTTGTCCTCGCGCTCACGGGCCTTCTCGGCGTCCTTCAGCAGCCGCTCGCGCTCCTTCAGGTCGCGGACCCTGGCCTTCTCGGCCTCCTTCAGCTCACGCTGGCGGACCTTCTCGGCCTCCTTCAGCTCCTTGTCGCGGGCCTTCTCCAGCTCGCGCAGCTCCTTCTCGCTGGCGCGCGGCGCGGAGACGGCCGGGGGGTCGGCCCGCGTGGTGGCGGAGATCGCCGGCTGCGGGTTCAGGCCGGTCAGGCCGTTCCAGGCCAGGTTCACCAGATGGGCGGCGACCTCCTCGCGGCCGGGCTTGCGCACGTCGAGCCACCACTGCCCGGTCAGCGCCACCATGCCGACGAGCATCTGCGCGTACATGGGCGCGAGCTTGGGGTCGTAGCCCCTGGCCGCGAACTCGTCGGCCAGCACGTCCTCGACCTGGCTGGCGATCTCGCTGATCAGGCTGGCGAACGTGCCGGTGCCCGAGGCGGCGTGCGAGTCGCGCACGAGGATCCTGAAGCCCTCGCTGCTCTCCTCGATGTACATGAGCAGCGCCAGGGCGGCCCGCTCCAGCTTGATCAGGGAGTGGGAGGCCGCGAGGGCCTCGGTGATCATGCCGAGCAGCTTCTGCATCTCCCTGTCGACCACCACCGCGTACAGGCCCTCCTTCCCGCCGAAGTGCTCGTAGACGACCGGCTTCGACACCTGGGCCGTCGCCGCTATCTCCTCGATAGAGGTCCCGTCGAACCCCTTCTCGGCGAAGAGCGTGCGGCTGATCTGGATCAGCTGCTCTCTTCGCTCCCTGCCGGTCATTCGCCTGCGAGATCGGGGTTCGGTCACGGTTTCCATAATGGCGGGACCGGCTGACTCGCCGGTCACCAACGTCGGGGCTTCAGGCAATGCGCTTCGCCGCCAGCCGCTCAGGGGTGGGCCAGCGCACGTCGTACACCCAGCCCAGGCGCTCGAAGACGCGGATGAGGCCGGCGCTCAGGTCGATCTGGCCCTTCAGCGCGCCGTGCCTGGCGCAGGTGGGGTCGGAGTGGTGCAGGTTGTGCCACGACTCCCCGAAGGAGGGGATGGCCAGCCACCACACGTTGCGCGACTTGTCGCGCACCTGGAAGTCCTCCTCGCCGAACACGTGGCAGATCGAGTTGATCGACCAGGTGACGTGGTGCAGCAGGCCGATGCGCACCAGTGAGCCCCAGAACAGCGCGGTCACCGCGCCCTGCCACGACCAGGTGAGCAGGCCGCCGAGCACGCCGGGCAGCAGCACCGAGACGATCGCCAGCGGGCCGAACCACCGGTGCATCCTCATGACGTCCTCGTCCTTGACCAGGTCGGGGGCGTACTTCTCGCGGTTGGTCCTGTCGGCGTCGAACAGCCAGCCCATGTGCGCGTACAGCAGGCCCTTGGACAGGGACTTGAAGCCGGGGCCGAAGCGCCACGGCGAGTGCGGGTCGCCCTCCTTGTCGGAGAACTTGTGGTGCTTGCGGTGGGTGGCCACCCAGTCGAGCACGGACATCTCCAGCGAGAGGCTGCCCGCGATGCCGAGCGCGATCTTCAGCGGACGCTTGGCCTTGAACGAGCCGTGCGTGAAGTAGCGGTGCAGGCCGACGGTGACGCCGAGTCCGGTCACGACGTAGAAGACGAACGCGATGACGACATCGGTCCAGCCGAGTCCCCATCCCCACGCGAAAGGCACGGCGGTCGCGATCGCGATGATCGGCAGACCCACCACCAGCGCGAAGGTGACGAGCTCCGCCTTGGTGCGGGGCTCGGGCTCGATGTCGGGCTTCGGTCCGCGGTCTGAGCGCTCGGCGACAACGGTCATGGGCTACCTCTCATGAGCGATTTGAGAATGAATGTCCGGGCTACGCAACCGTAACCTACGCCATCGTAAGTTAGGAAGCACTGTGCTGCGAGTGTGGCGAAGGCGACTTCTTGGCGGGGGAGAGAGGTGTGTTCCGCGCCTTGCGGCTTTTCGGGCGGTCTGTTATGTGGGCGCGCGCGAGGGTGCGGGGTCGGTATCGTAGGAGGTGGGTCGGACGCCTTGGTGTCCGATTAGTCCCGGATCGTCTAATCGGCAGGACAAGTGGTTTTGGTCCACTTTGTAGGGGTTCGAATCCTCTTCCGGGAGCCTGTGGGTTCTCACCCGGTGACGAGCGCGCCGGGGGCGGTTGGGTATCCTCACGGTGTCGGGAGGGTGGCGGTGCAGTAGCCGCAGCCCCCAGCCGTACCAGTCCACAGGGAGCCTCAGTCCGTGAGTGTGCCGCGCCCGGCCGCAGTCATCGTCCTCGCCGCCGGCGAGGGGACCCGGATGAAGAGCCAGACCCCCAAAGTCCTGCATGAGATGTGCGGCCGCGCCCTGGTCGACCACATGCTCACCGCCGCCCGCGACCTCGGTCCCGAGCGGCTCATCGTCGTCATCGGCCACGCCTCCGAACGCGTCGGCGCGCACCTGGCCGAGACGAGCCCCGACGCCCAGGCGGTCGTCCAGCGCGAGCAGCGCGGCACCGGCCACGCCGTGCGCACCGTGCTGGAGGAGCTCGGCACGATCACCGGCACCGTCCTGGTCACGTACGGGGACGTGCCCCTGCTGCGTACGGAGACCCTGGCCGAGCTGCTCGCCCAGCACGAGGCCGGCGGCAACGCCGTCACCGTGCTGACGGCCGAGGTGCCCGACCCGACCGGCTACGGGCGGATCATCCGCGACCCCGGCGGCGCCGTCCTGGAGATCGTCGAGGAGAAGGACGCCAGTCCCGAGCAGCGCGCCATCAAGGAGATGAACTCCGGCATCTACGCCTTCGACGGGCAACTGCTCGCCGACGCGGTCAAGCGGGTCTCCACCGACAACGCGCAGGGCGAGGAGTACCTCACCGACGTGCTGTCCATCCTGCGCGCCGACGGCCACCGCGTGGGCGCCTGCGTCGCGGCCGACTTCGTCGAGGTCGAGGGCGTCAACGACCGCGTTCAGCTCGCCCTCGCCCGCAAGGTGCTCAACCAGCGCCTGCTGGAGGGCCACATGCGCGCCGGCGTCACGATCATCGACCCGGCCAGCACCTGGATCGACGTCGGCGTGCGGATCGAGGCCGACGCGATCGTCCACCCGGGCACGCAACTGCACGGCGGTACGGTGATCGAGGCCGAGGCCGAGGTCGGCCCGGCCACCACGCTCACCGACACCCGGGTCGGCCCTGGCGCGATCGTGCGCAACACGGTCGCCGACGGCGCCGACGTCGGCCCCGAGGTCAACGTCGGCCCCTACGCCTACCTGCGGCCCGGCACGGTCATCGGCCGTAGGTCGAAGGTCGGCACGTTCGTCGAGACGAAGAACACCCGCATCGGCGAACGCTCGAAGGTGCCGCACCTGACCTACGCGGGCGACGCCACCCTCGGCGACGACGTCAACATCGGCGCCTCCACGGTCTTCGTCAACTACGACGGGGTCAACAAGCACCACACCACCGTGCGCGACGGCGTGTTCGTCGGCTGCGACACCATGCTCGTCGCGCCGGTGACGGTGAACGACGGCGCCTACACGGCCGCCGGATCGGTGATCACGGACGACGTTCCCCCCGGAGCCATCGGGGTGGCGCGGGCCAAGCAGCGCAACATCGAGAAATGGGTCTTGCGCAGGCGCGCGGGCACGAAGTCGGCTGCGGCGGCCGAAAAGGCACTCGCCGAGCAGGAAAAGCAGGAGAAGGGTACATGAGCGAGCTTGTCGAGCTCATCAATAAGCACAGCACCTCGGTCATGAGGCCGACGGAGGAGGCCTCATGACCAGCATCAAGCAGCCCGGCGAGAAGAATCTCATGCTCTTCTCCGGCCGGGCCTACCCCGAGCTGGCCGAGGAGGTCGCCGAGCACGTCGGCGTCTCCCTCACCCCCACCAAACTCATCGACTTCGCCAACGGCGAGATCTACGCCCGCTACCTGGAGTCCGTACGCGGCTGCGACGCCTTCGTGATCCAGAGCCACACCGGCCCCATCAACAAGTGGATCATGGAACAGCTCATCATGGTCGACGCGCTGAAGCGGGCCTCCGCCAAGCGCATCACCGTGGTCATGCCGTTCTTCGGCTACGCCAGGCAGGACAAGAAGGGCCGCGGCCGCGAGCCGATCACGGCGCGGCTGATGGCCGACCTGTTCAAGACCGCGGGCGCCGACCGGCTCATGTCGATCGACCTGCACACCTCGCAGATCCAGGGCTTCTTCGACGGCCCGGTGGACCACCTGTTCGCCATGCCGGTCCTGGAGAACTACCTGAAGAACAAGCTCGACCTGGCCACCACCACGATCGTCTCGCCCGACACGGGCCGGGTGCGGCTGTCGGAGCGCTGGGCCGACACCCTCGGCACGCCGCTGGCCTTCATCCACAAGCGCCGCGACCTCGACGTGGCCAACTCCGTGAAGGTCAGCGAGGTCGTCGGCAAGGTGAGCGGGCGCACCTGCGTGCTGATCGACGACATGATCGACACCGCCGGCACCATCTGCAAGGCCGCCGACGCGCTCTACGAGCAGGGCGCCACCAACGTGATCACCGCCGCCACCCACGCCGTGTTCTCCGACCCGGCCGTCGACCGGCTCAAGAACTCCCGGATCTCCGAGGTCATCGTCACCAACACGCTGCCGTTGTCGCAGGCCAACAGGTTCGACAAGCTGACCGTCCTGTCCATCGCGCCGCTGATCGCCCGCGCGATCACCGAGGTGTTCACCGACGGCTCGGTCACCAGCTTGTTCGAGGGCGACACCTGAGCCGGTAGAATCGCCAAGTTGCGTTCGTAACGCCTTCCGCTAGGGCGGATCAGGGAGAGCGCACAAGAACCCCGAAAATGCATCCCTAGGAGATGTCGTGTCTGAAGTACGTATCGCCGCCGAGCCGCGCACCGTGTTCGGCAAGGGCGCCGCTCGCAAGATCCGCCGCGACAACAAGGTGCCCGCCGTCCTCTACGGTCACGGCATCGACCCCAAGCACCTGACCCTGCCCGGCCACGAGGTGCTCCTCGCGCTGCGCACGGCCAACGTGCTGATCCACCTCAAGGGTGACGGCGTCGACGAGCTCGCGCTGCCCAAGGGCGTCCAGCGCGACCCGATCAAGGGCTTCATCGAGCACGTCGACCTGCTCCTGGTCAAGCGTGGCGAGAAGGTCACGGTCGAGATCCCGGTGACCACGGTCGGCGACGTCAACTCCGAGGGCCTGCTCGACCAGCAGCTCGTCGCGGTGGCCGTCGAGGCCGAGGCCACGCACATCCCGACCGGCGTCGAGGTCGACGTCGAGGGCCTGGAGATCGGCACCGTCATCACCGCCGGTGACCTCAAGCTGCCCGAGGGCGCGACGCTCGCCGCCGACGCGGAGGTCGTCATCCTCCAGGTCATCGCCAAGCCGGTCGAGCTGCCCGAGGAGGGCGAGGAGGCCGCCGAGGGCGAGGCGACCGAGGATGCCGCTCCGGCCGCCGAGGAAGCTTCCGAGTAACCACCGGTACGGGCGCTTCTGTCCCGCAGCCGCC
>NZ_JAHKRL010000444.1 GCF_019396405.1 Nonomuraea rhizosphaerae
GGCGCCCGCCGGCGCCGTGCTGCGCGGCAGGTCCCGGCTGGTGGACGCCGCCCGCATCCGCACCGGCGACGGCGGCGGCAGCGCCGAGGAGCTGTTCGCCGGGGTGGTGTGCTGCGGGTTCGACTCGCGGGTCAACGAGCGGGCCAACGCCATGACCTGGCCGCCGGGCATGGCCAAGTACCTGCTGGCCACCTTCCAGGAGCTGCGCGGCTTCGAGCCGGTCCCCTTCCGGGTCACCCTCGACGACGGCGAGCCGGTCGAACGGGAGGCCATGCTGGTCGCCGTCGCCAACACCTCCTCCTACGGGGCGGGCATGAAGGTCTGCCCCGACGCCCGGCCCGACGACGGGCTGCTGGACGTCATGACGCTGGGGGCCGTCAGCAAGTCGACGTTCGTCCGGCTGTTCCCGCGCGTCTACCGCGGCGTGCACGTCGGGCACCCGTCGGTCACGGTGCAACGCGTCAGGAGCGTGCGCCTGGAGGCGCCCGGCGTCGTCGCGTACGCGGACGGCGAACGCATCGGCCCCGCCCCCGTCACCTGCGAGATCCAGCCCGGGGCGCTGCGGGTGATCAGCTGAGCGGGGCCTGTCGGGGAGCCGGCCGGGACGGACCGGAATATCGATTTCGGTAGGCTGGCGGTATGACGAGTCCAGCGGAACGGTACGCGGCCTTCCGCGACAAGTACGGCGACGACGGGGCCGCGCTCGCATCGTTCCGGCGCCTGTACGACTTCGAGCTCGACGACTTCCAGATCGACGCCTGCCGGGCGCTGGAGGCGGGCGACGGAGTCCTGGTGGCCGCGCCGACCGGCTCGGGCAAGACGGTCGTCGGCGAGTTCGCCGTCCACCTGGCCCTGGAGCAGGGCCGCAAGTGCTTCTACACCACCCCGATCAAGGCGCTGTCCAACCAGAAGTACAACGACCTGGTCAAACGCTACGGCACCGCGAAGGTCGGGCTGCTGACCGGCGACAACAGCGTCAACGGCGAGGCGCCCATCGTCGTCATGACCACCGAGGTCCTGCGCAACATGCTGTACGCCGGCTCGGCCACCCTGGCCGGGCTCGGCTTCGCCGTCATGGACGAGGTCCACTACCTGGCCGACCGGTTCCGCGGCGCCGTCTGGGAAGAGGTCATCATCCACCTGCCCGAGTCGGTCAGGCTGGTGGCGCTGTCGGCGACGGTCAGCAACGCCGAGGAGTTCGGCGAGTGGCTCGGCGAGGTGCGCGGCGACACCACCGTCATCGTCGACGAGCACCGGCCGGTGCCGCTGTGGCAGCACATGATGATCGGCAACCGCGTCTACGACCTGTTCATGACCGAGGAGCTGACGCCGCGCATCAACCCCACGCTGATGCGCGTCACCCGCGACGCCGAACGGCTCACCGCCGGGCGCGGCAAGCGCGGCTACGGCCGGGTGCCGCGCTCGCGGCCCTCCGACCGGGCGCAGGTGATCGAGAAGCTCGACGCCGAGGGGCTGCTGCCCGCGATCACGTTCATCTTCTCCCGCGCCGGCTGCGGCGCGGCCGTCCAGCAGTGCCTGTACGCCGGGATCAGGCTCACCGACGAGCGGGAGCGCCACGAGATCAGGCAGCTCGTCGACGAGCGGACCGCCCACCTGCCCGACGAGGACCTGGCCGTGCTCGGCTACCTGGAGTGGCGCGACTGCCTGGAGCGCGGCCTGGCGGCCCACCACGCGGGCATGCTGCCGGCCTTCAAGGAGGTGGTGGAGGAGCTGTTCACGCGCGGGCTGGTCAAGGCCGTCTTCGCCACCGAGACGCTCGCCCTGGGCATCAACATGCCCGCCCGCAGCGTGGTCATCGAGAAGCTCGACAAGTGGAACGGCGAGACCCACGCCGACCTCACCCCCGGCGAGTACACCCAGCTCACCGGCCGGGCCGGGCGGCGCGGCATCGACGTCGAGGGCCACGCCGTGGTCATCTGGCAGCCGGGCATGGACCCGCTGTCGGTCGCCGGCCTGGCCAGCACGCGCACCTACCCGCTGCGCTCCAGCTTCCAGCCCTCGTACAACATGGCCGTCAACCTCGTCGGCCAGTTCGGCCGCGAGCGGGCCCGCACGCTGCTGGAGGAGTCCTTCGCCCAGTTCCAGGCCGACCGCGCGGTGGTCGGGCTGGCCAAGCAGCTGCGCAAGCACGAGGAGGCCCTGGAGGGCTACCAGCAGGCGATGACCTGCCACCTGGGCGACTTCCCCGAGTACGCCGCGCTGCGCCGCCGCCTGTCCGACCGCGAGGCCGAGCTGTCCAGGCAGCGCGGCGCCGCCCGGCCGGG
>NZ_JAHKRL010000445.1 GCF_019396405.1 Nonomuraea rhizosphaerae
GGCTGCCGGCGCGGCGACGGCCACAATGGCGGTGGCCGCTACGCCGATCAGGATTCGCGGAACGAATCGCATTTTGGGGCCTCCTCGGGAGAGGTGTTGCTGACCCCGTCTTGGTACGTCGGCCCTATTGCCGCCCGCTTACAATTCGCTTAACTCGCCAGGTGACACCACATTTGATCTTATAAGTGATCTTACCGATTTTTATCCGGCGGGGATCACGGCGCCCGCGTACTTCTCCTCGATGAAATCCTTGACCTTCTGGTCTTGCAGGAGCTTACCGAGCTTGACGATATTCGGGTCGTTCTCGTGCCCGGCCGCCACCACGAGCCCGTTGACGTACGGATTGGCGTCGGTCCTCTCCAGCACCAGGGCCTCGGTGGCGGGGTTGAGCCCGGCCTCGATGGCGTAGTTGCCGTTGATGACGGCGGCGTCCACGTCGTCCAGCGAGCGCGGCAGCTGCGCGGCCTCCAGCAGCTTGAACACCAGCTTCTTCTGGTTGCCCGCCAGCGCCCTGGCGATGCCGACGCGCTGCTTCTGCCCGCCGGAGAGCTGGTGCGGCCGGTCCGCGCCCCTGCCGCCGAGCCCGACCAGGTCGAGCAGCTCGGCCACGCGGCGCTCGCGCTCGGCCCCGGGCACGCCGAAGATCTCGCCTTCTCGTACGTGCAGGTCGACGCCGTCGAGCGCGACCGTGTCACCGTACGTCTTGCTCAGCCTGCGCAGCGCCTTCACCGGCCGGCATTTCCCGCCTTCTCGGTGATCTGGGTCACGATGCCCCAGCTGTGGGGCGGGATGACGGCCGGGTCCGGGGACGGCCGCCCGGGTGAGAGGGCGGCGGTGGCCTCGACGGGGAAGCGGTGCGGCTCGTCGCCGAGGTTCAGCAGGGTGACGACGTCCGGCCCCTGGTCCGGGTGGGAGGCGCGCAGGGCGGCCGTCGTGTTCGTCAGGTGCTCGGTCGTGGTGCGCGCCCTCACCAGCCAGGGGTGACGCCTGCGGAAACCGATCAGCCGCTGGTGAAGCCGGTATACCTCGGCTCCGTCCGGCGGCAGTTCGCCCGGCCCGTCCGGGTAGGCGGGCCTGATCGCGTCGTCGCCGCCCGCCCGTTCCTCCTTCAGGCCGCGCAGCCCCCGCTCGTCCCCGTAGTAGACGCTGGGCAGGCCGCCGACGGTGAACAGCACGGCCAGGGCGTGCCCGAGGTGGCGCGGGTCGTCGAGCCGGGTGGCGAGCCTGGTGACGTCGTGGTTGCCGACGAACGTGAGCGGCACGAACGTATCGAGCAACTTGTCGTGGCGCTTGAGCGCCCAGGCCAGCTCGAAGAGGTTGCCGTCGTTGAGCGAGCTCCAGACGGCCTTCCACAGCTCGTACTGGGTGACCGAGTCGAGGCCCGACTCGGCGACGTATCCGGCGTAGTCGCCGTGGATCACCTCGCCGCCGAACCACGCCTCGGGATGCCGTTCGCGCACTCCCGGCAGGATCGCCCGCCAGAACTGCGGCGGGACGGCGTACGCGGCGTCCAGGCGCCAGCCCGAGGCGCCCCGGCCGAGCCAGTGGTCCATCACCGCCGCGACGTGCTCGTGCACGGCCGGCTCGCTGTGGTCGAGGGCGACCAGCCCGGGATGGCCCTCGAACACCTCGTAGCCGCCCGGCCCCTTCCTGAACCACCGCTCGTCCGCCTGGAACGAGCGGCCGACGTGGTTGAACACGCCGTCGAGGACGATCCGCAGCCCCCGCTCGCGCGCCGCCGCGGCGGGCGCG
>NZ_JAHKRL010000446.1 GCF_019396405.1 Nonomuraea rhizosphaerae
GGCGGCCAGATCGCCGACCGGCTGGCGGTCACCGTGCCGCTGACCTTGCTGGCCTTCGTCCTGGCCGTGGTGGTGGCGGTGCCGGTCGGCTTCCTGGCCGCCCATCGGGCCGGGCGCTGGTACGGGCCGCTGCTCAGCGGGTTCGCGCAGTTCGGCATCGCGGTGCCGGTGTTCTGGATCGGGATGCTGCTGGTGACGGTGTTCGCGCTGCGGCTGCGGCTGCTGCCGACCGAGCGGGCCGACCATGCTGCCATCGGGCAACGCGACGACCGCGTGCAGGAAGTGATCCTCTAGCGTCTTGCGGTACTGGGCGATGGTTCGCCGCTCGACGTCCACGAGCGTGGCCAGGTATTTGTTGGCAACCTGCGTGAACGTAAAGACTTCGGTGGGCTGCGAGCGGCCGCACCCGTGATCTTCTGGAGTCGTCCCTCCGCGAGAAGGCGTTCCACCGACGCTTCGCCTCGGCTTCAGCGTCTCACTCGGCCTCCTTGGGGAATTCCTTGACCCAGACCATCGGCGATGACTGGATTTGCTCGACAAGGGGATCGACGGCTTGCGTCCAACGATCATGAGTGATGAGAACGGGGTTGACCTGGATCCCCAGTCTCCTTTCCACTCGCTCAGCGGCCTCGTACACCTCGGATCTAGGCGGACGGCCGATGACCATGACATCGATATCGTTCGGAGGGGCACCGGACTCGCCGAGGTATCGACTGACCCAGGAACCGAATATGGCAATGGCGTCCGCATCGGTGAGCGCGGCGAATTCCTGCTCAATGAGAAGGTGTGGCCCGAACGCCAGCGTCAGAAGTTCCGTAAGCGGCCTGGCGTAGCAACCGGGCACCATGGCCCGGATCAGGTAGGCCCTGCCCACCTTGCGTCCACTCAACAGACCGGCCCGTAGCAGGCGCCCCACTTCCCGTTGCATCGTCGTCAGCGGCACCCCGACATGCTCGGCGAGCTCGGTTACCGTCTGCTCCTGAGCGGGATGCAGGTACAGCAGAGTGAGCAGCTCCGCCTGATGGCGCGACCGGAAGATCGGCAACAAGGGAGGCAGCTCACTACGCATAGATGGAAGTCATCACCCATCTATGCGTAGCGTCAGGCAGAATCGTAGGCGTAGAGCAAGCGACCTTAACTTTCCGTAACCGCCATGCCATCCTTATAGCTCCGGAAATCAGCCCACCGCTGCCTCAGGGCTCTCAGCAACCATTGCATTCCGCACCTCTACCGAAGGGAGGTGCATCGCCTGAACCCCTGGCCATCGAACCCTTCCTACACAGATCACCCGCGATCAACGCCCCAATGCCGGCCCCCTGGACTGCTCGATCAGTCAACGGGGAACGCGCGGGCGACGCCCACGCCCGAAGACAAGCGCCCGGAGCGAAGCGGAGGCCCTGCAGGGGTCGCGGCTCCGGCGCGACTGGAAACAACGCCTGAGGCCCTCAAGCGCGAAGCGCCCCTGCGAAGTCCTTTGAAACCGGGTGCCGCCGTTTTCCTGATCAACAGTGGACCTGCTCACCACCGACTCGAACGCCATGTCACGGGCAGTGAAGCTGTACCGGATGATCTGACGCCCCAAGAGGCCGATCGGACCTGACCGAGCCGGGCGCGACGAACCGCCCCTCAGGAAGACCGTCGAACGAGCACTCGCCATCACCTTCCGCGAGGTACATCCTCTTACGCCTACCCCGTCGCGCCGTGAGGGCGCATCACGGCGACCACGTCCACCAGCCGCGCCAAGCCGTCGAAGTCCTTGGGATTCGCGGTGAACAACGGCAACTCATTACTGGCGGCAGTCTCGGCGATCATCAAGCCGGCGGTCCGGCTTCGCGGCTGCCGGCCCTGGGCGTACACGACGACACAGAGCTGCCCGAACATCCGGGCCGCCTCGGCGTCGTAGGGCAGCGGATCGCCGAACGCCGCCTCGGCATGCTGAAGGACCGCGACCCTCCCCGCCCGCTTGACCGGATCATCGGTCGCGTACGGCCCCCGCGACAGCTCACCGAGCGTGACAGCGGTGATCGCCGACTCCACGGGCAACTCGGCGGGGTCGAAGAGCTTGAAGGCGGCCACGATATTGGTGTCCAGGACGCCCCGCTCATACCGATTCACAGGTCGGTCCCCTCGAACGGATCACGCAGATCGTCATCGATCACCGCATTCAGATCAGCCCGCACCTCATCCCAATCAACAGCCGGAGCGGTGGCGAACACGGCCTGCGCCTCAGCCGTGGGAACGAACCGCCGACGCCTGATCGGCTTCACCTCGGCAAGCGGCTCGCCGTTGAGGGTGAGAATGTACCACTTGCCCTCACGCAGCCCACGGGTGACGCTGCCGGAATCGATGACGAACTGTCGCACGCTCACTTCGGTCGGACGAGACCTCCGAGCATCCATGACTCGATGCTACATCGCCGTACCACGGCGTACCACGCTAAGCGATCAGCACGTGAAAGCTCCCGCCTCCTGAACCACGGCGATAGACGCACATGGCCATTTACGACACATCGCGGCGAAACAGCTCGCACGCTCCTGCACCGGCGCGGCGCTGTGCGCTGGTTCTGCTGGGGAGCAGCAGCAGCGTTTGCCGCTCAGAGGTGACAGTGGCCAGGAGTTGCTCGGGCCCGGAATGCCGGCGAGAAGTAGCTCCCGAGACTCGGTAATCACCCACAGCGCGGTGTCGGCAGGTAGCAGGGTCGGCAAACACCCGTTAGGATACAATTGTATCTATTCCGGAGATGGGGTCACCATGCGTGTTCCTGACCGGCCGTCCGCCTTCACCAGCGACTCTGCCCGCGACAAGTACTACGCCGTCTACGACCGAGTGCTCGGCGAGCTGTGGCCGGTGCCGGTGGATGTCACTGACGTGGAGACCCGCGCCGGCACTGTGCGGATCCACCGGGCCGGATCCGCCACAGGAGACCCATAGTCCTCGTGGCCGGCGCCGGCGGAAACGCGCTGTCCTGGTACCGCTACATCGAGCCGCTGGCGCGCACTCGCCCGGTCCTTGCGCTTGACCCGCTCGGCGAGCCCGGCCGCTCGGTTCAGAGGCGGACGCTCGCGACCGGTGCCGAGGTCGGTGGCTGGCTCACCGATGTCCTGGCCGCGGTCGGGGCCGAGCGCGCACACCTGGCGGGCTTCTCCGCCGGCGGCTGGACCTCGGTATGGGCCGCCGTGGCGCAACAGCAACCCGGCGGGGGCGGTAGAGTCGCGGCGCTGACGCTGGTGGATCCGGGCGGCTTCGCGCCGATCACCGGGCGGTTCGTCCGGTGGGCCGCCCTCGGCGCCGTCACCTCCATGCTTCCGCGTATGTTGCGACACCGCCTGGCCGACGTCGTGGGCAACGGGGTGCTGCGCGAGGATGGGCTGATCAGGCTGGCGCGGGCGGGCGGATGGTTCTTCCGCCGGCATGTGCTCATCCCGCCCGCCTACACCGACGCGGAGATACGCGAGGTGTCCGTGCCCGTACAGATACTGCTGGCCGACCGCAGCACACTGCACAACACGCAGGCGGTAGCCGCGAGGCTGGCCGACATCGCGCCGTCCTGGCGCGTGGAGATCGTCCCCGGCACCGGGCACTCGCTCCCCGTCGAAGCTCCGGACCTGGTCGCCCAGCGGATCCTCACCTTTCCCGGACAGGCGCCACCCGCGACCGCAACGCCGAAGCACAGCACGAACAACAGCTAGAATCGGGCATGCCCCGACAGGTGGATCATGACGAGCGGCGTCGCCAGTTGACCGAGGCGCTGCTGCGCATCGCCAGCACCCGCGGCCTTCAGGCGGTGTCGATGCGTGAGATCGCCGCCGAGGCAGGGGTTTCGCTGCGGGTCGTCCAGTACTACTTCACCAACAAGCAAGCCCTGCTCGAATCCGGCCTCACCGAGCTGGGCGCCCGCATGGACCGCCGGGTCAAGCAGCGGGCCGCCGCTGCCGCGGGCGAGCTGACACCGCGAGACGTCTTCGCCGTCGTCCTCGACGCGGCTCTTCCCTCTGACGAGCAGAGCCGCCTGGACTCCATGGCCTGGACCGCCTACTACACCGCCGCCCTCACCGACCCGGCGCTCGCCGCGGTCGGGCTCACCCTGCCCAACGTGCTGGAAAACTTCCTCACCGTACGGTTGACCGCCGCCCAGCAGGCCGGGGACATCGCCCCCGATCGAGACCCGCGTACCGAGGTCGCCGGCCTGCTGGCTCTCGCCAACGGCCTGACCTCCAGCGTCCTCAGCGGTCAGCGCAGCCACGAAGCCGCCACCAAGATCATCAACTACCAACTGGACCGCCTGTTCGGGCCGGTAGCGGCTTGACCCAGCGGAGCCGCTCCGGCCGAGAGACATAGCCAGCGGCGTTCGCGGCCGACACCGAGCGTCGCAGCGACGGTCGACCGGTCAGAAGTTCTTCAGCGGCGGGAGCAAGCGTTGCCGAGGAAGGCGGAAGACAGGTCAGCCAGCGGCCCATTCGCGACGGCAGCGGCTTCGGCCTGGGCGCCAGTCTGGGCGAGTCAGCCGAGTTCGGTGCCGGTCTCGATGATGTAGCCACCGTAGGCGAGTCGGTCGATGACGGCCGCGCAGACCCCAAGCACACCGTAGCCTCCATCAAATCCAGGACGATTCAGGATGACGGGTGGATGGCCGGCTGTGCCATGTCGGCGGCCGATGGTTCATCAGGCGTACCGGCGCCGAAAGGAACCGCCCTCAAGATTGAGGAAGCCGCTCATGGACGCTCTGGCATGTAGTGGGGCGGTATGAGCTGCGCTGCCGATGGGCTGGTGCGCTGAAATCGACTTCCGGACGGGGCGTATGTCGCCCGCTCATTCCCTGGCGCGAAGAGAAGAAGGTTCACGTTCGAGCGTCTGATGCCCTGTACGCCTGACGCCCCGTACGCCTGATCGTCTGACCACTGAGGTCTCCTCGGCGCAGATCGAGGATGATCGATGTCTGGGTCGAGATCTCCAACCTCACTCGATCGGTCAACGGGGAACGCGCGGGCGAAGCCCGCGCCCCGAAGACAAGCGCCCGGAGCGAAGCGGAGGCCCTCC
>NZ_JAHKRL010000447.1 GCF_019396405.1 Nonomuraea rhizosphaerae
TGACGGGGAAGGTCGCGTCCTCCGCGCCGGCCACGACGAGGACCGGCGCGGAGATCCGGCCGAACAGCTCCCGCTGGTCGGGACGGTTCGGGACGACGCTCGTCACGGCCCAGGCGGCCGAGCCGATCGCGACCCGCCGGACGGAGTCGGTGACGGCGGCGACGACGTGCGGCCTGGACTTGGCGGTGGGGCCGAGGAAGGCGTCGATCACCGGCTTGACCAGCGGGGGCCGGATCGCGCCGACCAGCCTGGCGACCCGGTTCAGCAGCGCGTACTGCAGCTTCTGCCCCCGCCCGGCGGGAGAGGCGGTCGCGTTCATCAGCACGGCGACGCCGACGCGGCCGGGGTGCAGCGCGGCGAAGGTGCCGCCGATCATGCCGCCCCAGGAGTTGCCGATCACGTGCGCGCGCTCGACCCCCAGGTCGTCGAGGATCTGCTCGACGACGCGGGCGCAGTCGGTGAAGGTGAAGGGCCGCGTCAGAGGGCTGCTGCCGCCGTGGCCGGGCGGATCGACGAGCAGTCCTCAAGGGGCTCTGCCTGCGTGTACTCCGCGTTTGAGCGCCCGGCCCGGAGAAGCTTCCGACGTTCCCACGCGCACGGCTACAGGGCGGGCTGCTGCCAGGTCAGCGAGTACCGGCGGAGCACGTGCCGGCGATAGCGCACGCCGGGCAGCAGTCGCCGGGCGGCGGCGCGTATCTGCCCGTAGCTCATCCACGGGTCGGCGACCGGCATCCCCGCCGGGGTGCGCGCACGGCGCAGCACCTTGGCGATCCGCACGACCGGGGCGGCCGCGATCGTCGCCGCCCAGTCCGCCGGGGTCGTCTCGCGGGCCAGGCCGACCACCACCAGCGTGCCGCCGGGACGCAGCAGCCCGCGCATGCGGGTGAGGGCGGACTCGAAGTCCATGTGGTGGATCGTGGACACCGAGCAGACGAAGTCGTAACCCGCGGCGGGCAGGTCGGCGGTGAGGAAGTCGCCCTCGACGAAGGTGAGATCCGGGTGGCCGGCCGCGAGTTCGCGGGCGCTGGCGATCATCTGGCGCGAGCTGTCGACACCGGTGACGCGCTTCGCCCGCCCGGCCAGTTTCCGCGCGAGCAGGCCGTCCCCGCAGCCGACGTCCAGCGCGTCGCCGCATCCCTCGGGAACGGCGCGCAGGATGCCCGGGTGGCGGGCGACGTTGGTGTTCCAGTAGGGGTCGGTCTGGCGCATTCGGATGATTGTAGGGACCCGGCCGGTCGCCTTTCGCCGGCTCTCGGACGGGTGGGCGCCGTCTCGGTCGGGTGGCTGCTCGTCGAGCGGGATCAGTACAGTCTCCGGAGTCGTGACGGTCGATCAAGGCAGGCGCCATGTCCGAGGATCCAGAGGCCGGCTCAGGCTTCCCCTCCGCCGGTATTCAGGATTTCGTCCACGACGCGTTCGACTATCCGGCCCACCGCGTGCGCGGTTCGGCCGCCGAAGCGTTGGATTGGGTCGAACAGTCGTCGCTGGCCGAGATCGACAAAGCCGCGCTACGCGTTTTTGTCGGCAGGTTTCCCGGGATTGCCTTCTACCGTGACGACGCGGCTCTTCTGGATCAGCTGGAACGGCGTAACGCGGTGGTATTGCCGTCATGGCTGCGGGAGATCCGGCAAACGCTGGCCGGGCCGGGGCCGGACGTCGAGATCCGGTTCGATGCTTTTGACGACTCGCGCGGCCCGCGCGCGGACAGAACGGGTGACGACGGCTTCGTCGACCTGTGGTACGGGGATCGTTCTGCCGGTTATCTGCAGGATGAAGATCGTGAACTGCTGATGGTGGGAGCCGGGTGTTATCCGCTCCTGTCCGCCACCGCCGGAGTGGAGTATCTGCTCGCCGCCGATCTTCGCGATTCGTCGAACGGGCTCATTGCCGACCTGTGTGATGAGGACATCATGGATGATCTTCATGAAGGCGGGCCGGGCGTTGAATCAGGGTGTCCAGCGTTCGAGTCGTACGCGAGCATGCTTTCGCACGTCATCGAGTGCCGCATGCGGGACGGCACGGTGATTCGCGGCCGGAGCCTTTTCTGACGCTGTCCTGCACATGGCTGGTGACCGGCATCGAGGGCGGGGCGGAGCGTGCCCCTACGGAGCCCTTCGGCTCCGGGGCGTAGGGTGGTCGGCATGGCGATCATCGTTACAGGGGCGTCCGGGCTGCTGGGCAAGCCCCTGGTAGAGGCTCTGCGAGCTGACGGGCGGCAGGTCGTACGACTGGTGCGGCGTCCTCCGCAGGCCGACGACGAAGCCTACTGGCAGCCCCGGGAGGACGTGATCGATCTTTCGGTGATCGAGGGCGCCGAGGCGGTCGTGCATCTGGCGGGGGCGTCGATCGGTGACCGGCGGTGGAACGAGGCGTACAAGCGCGAGCTGGTGGACAGCCGCGTCGACGGCACGCGGGTGCTCGTGGAGGCGATGCGGCAGGTGTCGAGCCCGCCGGAGGTGCTGGTGTCGGCGTCGGGGGTGGACTTCTACGGCGACACCGGGGACCGGGTGATCGACGAGTCGCAGGGCAAGGGCGGCGGGTTCCTGGCCGAGCTGTGCGAGCGCTGGGAGGGTGAGGCCGCGGCGGCGGGCCGGCTGGGGGTGCGGGCCGTCCAGTTGCGTACCGGATTGGTGCTGAGCGGGCGGGGTGGCGCGCTCGGGCGGATTTTGCCGATTTTCCGGATCGGGCTGGGGGCGCCGCTCGGCAGCGGGAAGCAGTTCTGGTCGTGGATTTCGGAAGAGGACTGGGTTCAAGCGACCCTACATATCCTGAAAAATCGGGAATTGGTGGGGGCGGTTAATCTCACCTCCCCGAACCCGGTCACCAACGCTGAATTCACCACGACCCTCGGAAAAGCCCTGCGCAAGGGCACTGTTCCGATCCCCGTGCCCGCCTTCGCGCTCGCTCTCGGGGTCGGCGAGTTCGCCCATGAGGCCCTGCTGCCCAGCCATCGCATAACACCCGCGAAACTGCTCGGCAGCGGCTACGGCTTCACGCACAGCCATCTCCCCGAGGCGTTCAGCGCCGTAATCTGAGCCGTATTCCGGGCCGTGATCCAGGGCGTAATCTAGGTCGTAATCCAGTGGGCCGTTCGTCCTTCACACACGGGGAGACATCGACATGAGCAGATCGGGACAGTCGCACATTCTTGCCATCGGCGGCGGTTCGTTCCGCCCGACAGCGCGCTACGGCTTCGTCGAGGCGAGCCCGCTGCTGCGCTACGGTCTCGACCTGACCGGCCAGGACCGGCCCAAGCTGGGGCTGGTCGCGACGGCGATGGGCGACAACGCGGACTGGATCCTGAAGATGTACGGGGCGTTCGCCGGGTGGGACGTCGAGGTGAGCCATCTGACGGTCTTCCCGATGCCGAACGTCGAGGACTCGCGGGCCTGGATCCTCGAACAGGACATGATCTACGTCAGCGGTGGCAGCGTGGCCAACCTGGCGGCGCTGTGGCGGCTGCACGGGCTTGACGAGGCGTTCGAGGAGGCCTGGCGGTCGGGGGTGGTGCTGTCGGGGCAGAGCGCGGGCGCGTTGTGCTGGCACGTCGGCGGCAACACCGACTCCTTCGGGCCCGAGCTGCGCGTGTGGGCCGACGGCCTGGCGCTGCTGCCGTACTCGTGCGGGGTGCACTACAACGCCGAGCCGCAGCGCCGCCCGCTGCTGCACGAGTCGGTGGCCAGCGGCGAGCTGCCCGAAGGCTACGCGGCCGACGAGGGGGTGGCGCTGCACTACGTGGGCACCGACTTCATCCAGGCCGTCACCACCGACCCGGCCGGCTACGCCTACAAGGTCGAGCACGACGGGGCCGGAGGAGCCAAGGAGTTCCGGATCGAGCCCCGGCTGCTCACGTCCTGAATCACCGATCGAGCCTCGTCGGCCCGCATCCTGAATTACCCTGGATGGGTGAGGGAACGGCACAATAGACCCATGCGCCCCAAGCACGGGGTCGATCCCCACACACTGGCCATCGTCCGCCTCGGTGTCGACGTTCCCTACGAGCAGGCCTGGCAGCTGCAGCGCTGGGTGCACGGCAAGCGCGTGGCCGGTGAGCTGACCGACACGGCCCTCCTCCTGGAGCACGCGCCCGTCTACACGGCGGGCAAGCGCACCGCTCCCCACGAACGCCCCTCCGACGGCACCCCCGTGATCGACGTCGACCGCGGGGGCCGCATCACCTGGCACGGTCCCGGGCAGCTCGTCGCGTACCCGATCGTCTCGGTCGATGACGTGACCGGCTACGTCTGCCGCCTGGAGGACACGATGATCCAGGTGTGCGCCGACTTCGGCGTCACGGCCAGGCGGGTGAGCGGGCGGCCAGGCGTCTGGGCGGCGGGCGACGCCAGTCTCGGGCTGCCGGACCGGCAGCTCGGCGCGGTGGCGATCCGGGTGTCGCGCGGGGTGACGATGCATGGGTTCGCCCTGAACTGCGCCAATGATCCGCGCTGGTTCAGCAGGATCGTCCCGTGCGGCATCCCCGACGTGGGCGTCTCCTCGCTGTCGGCGGAGACCGGGCGCAGGATCGTGGTCGAGGAGGTCATGCCGATCGCCGAGAAGCGGCTGGCCGAGGCCCTGGGGCTGGAGCCGTACGAGCTGCACGAGGAAGACCTCCTGCGCCGCTGAGACGACGCCGGCTCTGAGGTCTGGAGGTGGAATCCGGGCGCCGGGCTGCTTACCATCCCCCTGTGAAGCGGATCGCGGCTCTGCTCCTCGCCCTCGTCGTCCACGCGCTCACTCTCGCGTTCGTCGTGCTCGGCGGGTGGACGATCGCCTCCGGCTCGCAGTTCGTGCTGTCGTGGGCGCTCGGCGCGCTGCTGCTCGGCATCGGCTGGCTGCTGCGCCCGCGGCTGGGCCGGCTGCCCGCCGACGCCGAGGTGCTCGGCCGTTCCGAGGCCTTCCAGCTGTACGGGATGGCGGACCGGGTGGCCGACCGGATCGGCGTCAGGCGCCCCGCGAAGGTGGCGGTCAGGGACCTGGCCCTGGACACGACGTACACGCGCAACGGCCTGCTCAGGACCCCCGTGCTGGTCGTCGGGCTGCCGACGTGGCTGGCGCTGGCGCCGAGGCAGCGGGTCGCGCTGCTGGCCAGGGCGTACGCGGACCTGCCGAGCGGCGAGGACCTGTTCGTCGGCGGCGCCCTGTCCACGCTGGCCGAGTGGCGCGGCGCGCTCATGGGGGCGGCCCCGCTCCAAGTGCGCGACGAGGCGCAGACGAAGATCGCCTCGTCCCTGGGCACGCTGGACACCGTGGGCACCGGCTACGAGGTGGCCGGCTTCCTCGGCCGTGTGCTCGGCCGGCTGATCGGCGGCCCGCTGATGCTGGTCGAGTACGGCCTGACCAGGCTGGCCCGCTCCGGCGACGCCCGTCGCGCCGAGCGCCGCGCGACGCGGGCGCGGCGGATCCTGACCGCCGCGGAGCTGGCCGAGATCAACGCGCTGCTGGCCGGCGGCCGGTACGTCGCCCCCATGCAGGCGGCCTTCCTGCGCGGGGAGAGCGTGGCGGCGATCAGGCGGTCGGCGCTGGCGCCCGCCCTGCTGACCCGCGACGGCGTCTACACCACCCCGCCGGGCGCCGAGCTGCTCGGCTCGGCCGAGTCCGACCGCCTGGACGACGAGCTGCTGCGGCACTACACCCGCGCGATCCGCGGCTTCGGCCTCATCACCTGACCACCGCGACCCCTGGGCCTGGTGGCGGGTCAGGTGCGGCGGAGACGTAAGCTGGAAACGTGACCGTTGCTCCTGAAGGCCGAAAGCTCCTCCGCCTGGAGGTGCGCAACGCCGAGACCCCTATCGAGCGCAAGCCCCCGTGGATCAAGACCAGGATGAGGACGGGCCCCGAATACACCGAGCTGAAATCGCTCGTGCGCCGGGAGGGCCTGCACACGGTCTGTGAAGAGGCGGGCTGTCCCAACATCTTCGAGTGCTGGGAGGACCGTGAGGCGACGTTCCTCATCGGCGGCGACCAGTGCACGCGCCGTTGCGACTTCTGCCAGATCGACACCGGCAAGCCCAAGGAGTACGACCGCGACGAGCCGCGCCGCGTGGCCGAGTCGGTCCAGCAGATGGGCCTGCGCTACGCGACCGTGACCGGCGTGGCCCGCGACGACCTGCCCGATGGCGGCGCCTGGCTGTACGCCGAGACCGCCCGGCAGATCCACGCCCTGCTGCCCGGCTGCGGCGTCGAGCTGCTGGTGCCCGACTTCAACGGCAACCGCGAGCAGCTGGAGGAGGTCTTCTCCAGCAAGCCCGAGGTGTTCGCGCACAACGTCGAGACCGTGCCGCGGATCTTCAAGCGCATCCGTCCCGCCTTCCGCTACGAGCGGTCGCTGGGCGTGATCACGACGGCCCGCGAGGCCGGGCTGGTCACCAAGTCCAACCTGATCCTGGGCATGGGCGAGACGCGTGAGGAGGTCGTCGAGGCGATGCGCGACCTGCACGCCGCCGGCACCGACCTGCTGACGATCACCCAATACCTGCGGCCCTCGCCGCGCCACCACCCGGTGGAGCGGTGGGTCAAGCCGGAGGAGTTCGTGGAGCTGCAGGCCGAGGCCGAGGCGATCGGGTTCGCGGGCGTGCTGTCCGGGCCGCTCGTGCGCTCGTCCTACCGCGCGGGCAGGCTGTACAAGCAGGCCATCGAGGCCCGCCAGACCGCCTGAGCGCCGCGCTCCCCCGTACGAGGACCGTCCCCTCCTCAGGGGGCGGTCTTTTGCTGGACGGCCGGCCCTCGGCGGGCTTTGCGCACAATACGGAAAAGAATCCCAGTTTGGGCAGAGCCGTTTTCGTCTATGGCGGCTCGGGTTTGTATTCTTCGAGCATGGCAAAGTCCGAGGACCCAGAGAAGCCGGGGCGCATCAAGCAGCTCCGCATGATCGCGCAGATCATCAAGCAGGCCAACCCCAAGGGGTTGCCGATCGTCTTCCTGTCGGCGGTCGGCACGCTCGCTGTGGTCGTCGTGATCGGGCTGGTCACGGACTATCTGTGGTATTCGGTGTTCCTCGGCGTGATGGCCGCGTTCACCGTGGGCCTGGTGGTGTTCGGGCAGCTCGCGCAGCGGGCACAATACTCCATCCTGCACGGCCAGACCGGGGCCGCCGCCGCGGTGCTGCAGGGCATGCGCGGCAACTGGCAGGTCACCCCGGCCATGGCGGTCAACCGTGACCAGGACCTGGTCCACCTCGTGATCGGCTTCCCCGGGGTGGTGCTGGTGTCCGAGGGGCCGGGCAACCGGGTGGCCCGGATGCTGGCGGCCGAGAAGAAGCGGGTCGCGCGGGTGGTGCTCGGCGTCGAGATCTATGACGTCCAGTGCGGCGACGGTGAGGGGCAGGTGCCGCTGGCCAAGCTGCAGCGCCACATCATGAAGCTGCCGCGCAACCTGAAGAAGCCCGCGGTCAACGAGGTGAAAGACCGCCTGCGCTCGCTGCCCAAGAACATGCCGATGCCCAAGGGCCCGATGCCGAAGGGCACCCGGGTCCCGCGCGGGCCCAAGATGCGCTAGTGACGTCCGGCTCATCGCTGGCCAACCGCGGCTGGTGGGACGGCAACGCCGACGACTACCAGCTCGAACACGGCGACTTCCTGCGCGACGCCGGGTTCGTCTGGTGCCCGGAGGGCGTGGACGAGGCCGAGGCCGGGCTGCTCGGCGAGGTGCGCGGCCGGCGGGTGCTGGAGATCGGCTGCGGGGCGGCGCAGTGCGCGCGGTGGCTGGTGACCCAGGGGGCCGAGGTGGCCGCGTTCGACCTGTCGCACCGGCAGTTGCGCCACTCGCAGCGCATCGATCTCGACACGGGGCTGCGCGTCCCGGTGGTGCAGGCGGACGCCGAGGCGCTGCCGTTCGGCGACGGCGTGTTCGACGTGGCCTGCTCGGCCTTCGGGGCGCTGCCGTTCGTGGCCGATCCCCTGGCGGTCCTGCGCGAGGTGCGCAGGGTGGTGCGGCCGGGCGGGCGGTTCGTGTTCTCGGTCAGCCATCCGATCCGGTGGGCGTTCCCGGACGATCCGGGGCCGCGCGGGCTCACCTCCGACCGGTCCTACTTCGACCGGACGCCGTACGAGGAGGTGGACGAGTACGGGACGCGCACGTACGTGGAGCACCACCGCACGATGGGCGACTGGATCGGCCTGGTCGTGGCGTCGGGGCTGACCGTGACGGGGCTGCTGGAGCCCGAGTGGCCGCGGGGGCACGAGCGGGTGTGGGGCGGGTGGAGCCCGCTGCGCGGCCGGCACCTCCCCGGCACGGCCATCTTCAGCTGCGCCCGCCCCTGACCCGCTGGCCGCTCGCCGGGCGTACGGCGGGCCGGGGACCGTGCGCGACGGCCCCCGGCAGGCCTTTCATCCTCGGGCTAGAGCCCCTTGCACTGTCCCAGCGCCGGTCCGGAGACCGTGTTCGGCAGGCCGTTGCCGACCGGCGCGGGCGTGTTGCCCGCGCAGGTCAGCGGCCCCTTGACGGTGCTGGCGGCGATCACCGGCCCGGTGTTGCCGACGAGCGCCACGGGCCCGCCGAACGACGACCTCTCCAGTGACAGCTCCTTGACCGAGGTGGCCGCGAGCGGGCCGCCCACGGTGGTGTCGGCCAGCGTCACCTGCTCGGCGCCCGTCGCCGCCACGGCCCCGTCCACGGTGGCGGACAGCCCGGCCAGCGAGGCGCCGCCGCGCACCACCACCGAGCCGGTCACGTGCGCGCCCGCCGCCAGGCACGTCACGCCCGAACTCACCGTGAGCGAGCCGTTGTGCGTGCCGCTGATCGTCCGCGTGCACGTGGGGGCGGGCGCGGCGAGCAGCTCCAGCTCGGCGAGCGTGCCGGTGGCGGTGAGGCGGTAGTGGGCGTACCGGCCGGGACGGCCGATCTTGAACGGCCTGGTCTGCCTGGCCTCGAACGCCTGGCCGTCGCGCTGGTCGATGACCGTCCAGGCGGCGCCGTCGTAGGAGCCTTCGAGCTTCCAGGACGCCGGGGCGCCGGTGGCCGCGGACGTCAGCGTGTAGAAGGTGACCTTGTCCCGCGAACCCGCCTTCAGGGCGATGTTCCCGGCCAAGGCGGTGGAGGTGGCGGACGTGTCGTCCGACAGCTCCGCCGGCCCGCCCGAGACGGCGATGTCGCGCAACGGCCGCGGCGCCTGCCCCTCCGGCGTGATCGACTCCGGCGGCTCGCCCCACGACGACGGCTTGGACCCCATCGAGAAGTCCAGCACCGCCCCGCGGGCCAGCACGTCGTGCGGCAGCGACGTGGACCTCCACGCCTTGCCGTTCACCTTCAGCCCCTGGACGTAGACGTTGCGCGCGCTGTTGTCCGGGGCCTTGACCACCACGTCGCGGCCGTTGGGCAGGTGCACGGTCGCCTTCCTGAACAGCGGCGACCCGATCGCGTACTCCTGGCTGCCCGCCTGCAGCGGGTAGAACCCGAGCGCGCCGAAGACGTACCAGGCCGACATCTCGCCGTTGTCCTCGTCGCCCGGGTAGCCCTGCCCGATCTCGCTGCCCAGGTAGAGCCGCGACAGCGCCTCCCTGACCTTGGCCTGCGTCTTGGCGGCCTGCCCGACGTAGTCGTACATGTAGATGATGTGGTGCGAGGGCTGGTTGCTGTGCCCGTACTGGCCCATGCGCACGTCCCTGGCCTCGCGCATCTCGTGGATGACCCCGTTGTACGAGCCGCCGAACGTGGCCGTCTCCTGGTCGGCGAAGAAGGCGTCGAGCTTCTTGGCCAGGCCCTGGCGCCCGCCGTAGAGCGAGGCGAGGCCGGCGCCGTCCTGGGGGGCGTGGAAGGCCATGTTCCAGCCGTTGGTCTCGGTGTAGTCGAAGCCCCACACGCGCGGGTCGTAGTCGGCCTTGGTGCGGCGCCACTTGCCGGTGGAGTCGCGGCCCTGGAAGAAGCCCACCTCCGGGTCGAACATGTTGACGTAGTTCAGGGCCCTGTTACGGAAATATTCGGACTCCTCCAGGTAGCGGGTCTTCTCGGCGCCGGTCGCCTGTTTGGCCAGGGCCGCGGCCATGGTCGAGATGCCGTAGTCGTTGATGTAGCCGTCCATGGCCCAGGAGAGGCCCTCGCCCACCTCGTTCAGCGCGGTGTACCCGCGGAAGATCGAGGTCTGCAGCCCCTTGCGGCCGACGGCGGAGTTCGGCGGCACCACGGTCGCGTTCTTGACCGCCGCCGCGTACGCCGACTTCGCGTCGAAGCCGCGCACGCCCTTGCTGTAGGCGTCGGCGAACGCCACGTCCGAGCTGGTGCCGACCATCAGGTCGGCGTAGCCGGGCGAGGACCAGCGGGCGATCCAGCCGCCGTCGCGGTACTGCTGCACGAAGCCGTCCACCAGTTCGCCCGCGTCGCGCGACAGCAGCGAGTACGCCGGCCAGGTGGTCCGGTAGGTGTCCCAGAAGCCGTTGTTGACGTAGATCTTGCCGTCCACGATCTTCGCCCCGGTCCGTGTGGGCGTGTCGGGGCCGGTCCGCGCCGACACCGGGCTGGCGTACCTGTAGGCGGGGGCGGCGGCGGTGCCGGTGTTCTCGAAGCCGGAGTTCGGATAGAGGAAGAGCCGGTACAGGTTCGAGTACAGCGTGGTGAGCTGGTCCTGGGTGGCGCCCTCGACCTCGACGGCGTCGAGCCGGTCCTCCCACGCCCGTTGCGCCCTGGCCCTGACCTCCTCGAACGTGCCGTTCTCCAGCTCCAGGTTGTGCCTGGCCTGCTCGACGCCGATGAACGAGGTCGCGATCCGCATCGTGACCTGCTTGGCCGCGAAGTGCGCGTACCCGGTCACGTTGTCGCGGCCCGCCCCGGTCAGCTTGCCGCCGTCGTCCGGCCGCTGGTCGAACACGGCGTACACGTACATGCGGGTCGCGCCCGCCGACAGGCCGCTGCGCGCGTCGGTGTAGCCGGTGACGACGCCCTGGTCGATGCTCAGGCCGCCGTTGTTGTCGTAGTTGTCGAAGATCAGGCTGCCGCCCTCGCCGGGGAAGGTGAAGCGGAAGATCGCCGCGTGGTCGGCGGGCGCGATCTCCGTGCGGATGCCGTTGAGCAGGTCCACGCCGTAGTAGTACGGCTTGGCGGTCTCGCCGGAGTGCAGGAACTGGGTGGCCCTGGCGACCCGGTCGGGGTCCGGCTTGGCCAGCAGCGACGGCATGACCTGGAACGACTGCCGGTCGCCCATCCACGGGCTCGGCTCGTGGCCGGCGGCGAACGCCTGGATGGTCGGGATGTTGTCGGCGTTGCCGTTGCGGTGGTACTCGTACAGCCAGGAGTTCGACCCGGAGCCGGTCATCGGCGTCCAGAAGTTGAACCCGTGCGGCACCGCCGTGGCCGGGAAGTTGTTACCGCGCGAGAAGCCGCCGGTCGACTGGGTGCCGCGGGTCGTCACGACATGGTCGGCCAGGCTCTTGACCTGCTGCGGCTTGGCGTTCGTGAGCGTGATGTCGTCCACCCAGCCCTTGAACGGCAGCGGCCCCGCCGGACCGTCGTAGGCCACCAGGACGCGCTTGATCCGCTTGCCCTTGGCGACCTCGCCGACGCGTGAGCGCTTGAGGTTCCACTGGTCGGCGTAGAGGGTCTTGGACTCGCCCTGCGCGCGCGGGCTCAGCCTGATCCCGTGCTGGTCCTTGGCCTTGAGGTCGCTGAGGTAGGTGCCGTCGGAGAAGGCCAGGTCGACGCTGACGTACGTGCTGGGGTAGCTCAGGGACGCGCCCGTGAACTCGGGGAACAGCAGGTACGACAGCTCGGTGTCGGCCGTGACCGGGATGTCGGTCTCGAACACCTTGTTGGTGGAGTGCCCGCCCGTGGCGGTGGTGGTGCTGCCGGAGTAGCGCAGCGCCTTGAGGCCGGTGTACCCGGCGCGCGGCTTGGCGGTGTAGCCGCTGCCCGGGCCGGGGCCGATCAGGGTGCGCATGTCGGTGGGCGGCTTGGGCGAGGTGTCGCCGTCCGAGAGCTGGAGCTCGGCGAGCTGCACGATCGAGCCGGAGCCGATCTTCGTGACGTTGAGCCGGTAGTAGAGGAAGGACTGCGGGCTCGCCACGTCGAACTCACGGGTCTTCAGCCGGGCGTCGAACACCTCCCCCGCCCGGGTGTCCACGGCCGTCCAGGCTTCGCCGTCGCTGGAGCCTTCGAGCGCCCAGTCGCGCGGGTCGCGTTCGGCCGCGTCGTTGGCCGAGGCCATGGCGTACCGGGCGACCGCGATGGGCTTGGACAGCTTGACCGACACCCAGCCGGTGCTGCTGAAGACCAGCCACTTGGTGTTGACGTCGCCGTCGAGCAGGTTCTCCTTCACCTCGCCCGCGGCGGTGTACTCGCCGCTGGCCGCGATGTCGACGATCTCGTCGGTGATGTTGCCGGGGATGCCGCCCGTGGTGCTGCCGGTGATCCCCTCGGCCTTCCTGCCCTCCTCGACCGTGTTCAGCCAGGCCGGCTGCGGGTCGGCGCTCTCCAGCGAGGAATGGAAAAGCGCGCCCGGCGGGGCGGTGCGCACGGGCTCACGCCTGGCGGCGCCCGGCGGCGGGGTCACCTCCTCGATGGGCGCGGGCTGGGTGGGGGCCGCCGACGGGGCGTCCGACGGCAGCGGTGACGGCGGCGGATCGGCCGCCACGCCGGTCGGTGGGCCGGCCACCGCCACGCCGGATAAACCGGCGAATCCAAGAACGGAAGCGGCCGCCATGACCGCAAGACGAACTCTCCGCATGTCGCCTCCTGACAACGTTGTCAACAGCAGACTCCGAGACGACAACGTTGTCAATGGCGACTCACAGGGCTTGCCCGTGCCCTGTGCGAACGCGCCCGCTCACAGGAGCTACATGCGCACGACCATGGTGTTGGAGCTGCGGTCGTGGATCCCCCGGTGGTCGCGGTCCCAGATCAGCGCGGGCACGACCAGGCTGAGCAGCACCGTACGCGCCAGGACGGGCAGCAGCCGCGGAGCCCCTCCGTCCATCGCCGCCACCCTGATCCCCGCCAGCCGGTGCCCGAACGTCTGCCCCATGAAGGCCACCAGCAGCAGGTACTGGAGCGCGAACACCAGCGCGGGCGCCCACGGCGACTCGGCCGGGTTCATCCGCAGCACCAGCTGCACGACCACCCACGTGCAGATCATCCAGTCGATCACCAGGGCGGCGATGCGCCGGCCCCACCCGGCGATCGCGCCGCTGCCCTCCTCGGGCAGCCCGAGGCGCTCGCCCGGGTACCCGAGGTCCACCCCGGCCGCCCGTACGCCCCCCAGCCAGGTCTGCGTCCAGCGCGGCTCATTCTTGCTCATGCCTCCACGGTATCCGCCGGGGAGGCCGGTCAGGATTGTGACCCAACCGCGCTTTTCCTGCCCGATGATGTTCGCCATGCAGAACGGGGACGGCTTAGGGGACGACCTGGACTCGCGGTTCAGCGAGCTGGTCGCGCAGTTCGACGCCGGGGAGCAGCGCAGGATGCGCGCGTCGGCCGCCAAGGACGCCAGGGCCGCCGGCAGGCCGCGACGGGTGCGGCGGGGGCTGCTCGCGGTCGCGGCGGTGACGGCGGTGATCACCGGGGCGGGCGCGGTCGTGGTGTTCCGGCCTGACCTGCTGACGCCTCGGCCGGGGGTGACCTCGGAGCCGGCCCCGGTGGCCTTCGGCGAACCGGTGCAGGACCGCGCGTCCGCTGCCGTGTCGCCGTTCGCCGGGTCCCCCGCCGAGAGGTACGCGGACGGGATCGCCGGCTTCGCCATGCCGGAGGCGAAGGCGCTGGGCGGCCTGTCCGGGAAGGACGTCGCCAAGGGCCTGGAGCGCGCCCGCGACCTCCTCGGCGCCGCCTTCCTCGACCGTCAGACGCTCCTGGGCGGCGAACCGGCGGCCTTCACGAAGCTGCTCGACCGCGACCAGCGCACCTGGTTCCGCGACGGGCTGCGCGGCAAGGGCGAGGACAACACCCGCGGCTGGGTCACCAGCTTCGCGCCCGGGACCGTCGAACTCGCCGGTGACGTCATCAAGGTGCACGGCACGACCACCCTGTCGGCCTTCAAGGAGAAGGGGCTCGAAGGCGCCAAGGCCACGATCAAGTACCTGGTCGTCTATGCCGTCCGCAGCCCCGGGCGGCCGGGCACCGCCATCCGGCTCGTGGCCCACCAGACCGGCACCTTCCAGATCTACCGGGAGTCGGGCCGCCTGATCACCTGGATCGACGACTGGAGCGGCAGCACGACGCCCGCCCGGTGCGACACGGACGACGGTTACGTCCACCCCTCCTTCGACGACTCCGTGCCCGACACCTCGGTGCCGACCGGTCCGCAGGAGAACCCCTACGACCTGGACCAGCCGGAGAAGGGCGGCGGGTGCCGCCGATCGGAGAGCACCTGACCCCGCTTAACACCCGCGAAACAAACGAGACACCAACCGGAAACGGCTCCGACCTAGCGTCAGTTTGATACCCATGTCCCCAGGGAGGTTCGTAGAGTGTTCAGCTCCGCCGACGACGTCCTGAAATTCATCAGAGACGAGGGAGTGCAATTCGTCGATGTCAGGTTCACCGACCTGCCGGGGACGACGCACCATTTCACCTTCCCGGTCGAGAACTTCGGCGCAGGCGTCTTCACCGACGGCCTCATGTTCGACGGCTCGTCCATCCGCGGCTTCCAGGCCATCCACGAGTCGGACATGCTCCTGCTGCCCGATCCGACCAGCGCGGTCGTGGACCCCTTCCGCCAGCACAAGACGCTCAACCTCAACTTCTTCGTGCACGACCCGCTGACCGGCGAGGCCTACAGCCGCGACCCGCGCAACGTCGCGCGCAAGGCCGAGGAGTACCTCAAGGGCACCGGCATCGCCGACACCGTCTACTTCGGGCCCGAGGCGGAGTTCTACATCTTCGACGACGTCCGCTTCGAGACCAAGGAGAACGCGGGCTACTACTACATCGACTCCATCGAGGGCGCCTGGAACACCGGCGCGGCCACCGAGGGCGGCAACCTCGGCTACAAGCCCCGCTACAAGGGCGGATACTTCCCCGTCCCGCCGATGGACCACTTCACCGACCTGCGCTCGGAGATGGTGCGCAACCTCATCGAGGCCGGCATCGAGGTCGAGATGCAGCACCACGAGGTCGGCACGGCAGGCCAGGCGGAGATCGACTTCAAGTTCGGCACGCTGCTCAAGACGGCCGACAACCTGATGCTCTACAAGTACGTCATCAAGAGCACGGCCCTGGAGTACGGCCACACGGTCACGTTCATGCCCAAGCCGATCTTCGGTGACAACGGCTCCGGCATGCACTGCCACCAGTCGCTGTGGAAGGACGGCTCGCCCCTCTTCTACGACGAGGTCGGCTACGCGGGCCTGTCCGACACGGCCCGCTACTACATCGGCGGCCTGCTGCGGCACGCCCCGTCGCTGCTGGCCTTCACCAACCCGACGGTCAACTCCTACCACCGTCTGGTGCCCGGCTACGAGGCGCCGGTCAACCTGGTCTACTCGCAGCGCAACCGCTCGGCGTGCGTCCGCATCCCGATCACGGGCTCCAACCCGAAGGCCAAGCGCATCGAGTTCCGGGTCCCCGACCCCTCCTGCAACCCGTACTTCGCCTTCTCGGCCATGCTGATGGCCGGCCTGGACGGCATCCGCAACAAGATCGAGCCGCCGGAGCCGGTCGACAAGGACCTGTACGAGCTGCCTCCGGAGGAGGCCCGCCAGGTGCCCCAGGTGCCCGGCTCCCTGCCCGAGGTCCTGGCCGCCCTGGAGACCGACCACGACTACCTCCTCGAGGGCGGCGTCTTCACGCCGGACCTCATCGAGACGTGGGTGGCCTACAAGCGGGCCAACGAGGTGGACCCGATCCGCCTGCGCCCGCACCCGCACGAGTTCGAGCTGTATTACGACATCTGATGCCGTAGCGGGAAAGGCCACCGATCCGCGGGTCGGTGGCCTTTCGCGTGCGGCGGGGTCGCGTGCAGAATGCGGCGATGCACCGTAGCCGTCTCTGTCACCTCGTCATCGACGTCGGCGATCTCGACGCCGCCGTCGTCTTCTGGCGCGCCGCCCTGGACGCCGCCGAGGAGCCCCTGGACCCGGACGTCTCCGGCGTCTACCGCAGGCTCGTCCTGCCGGACTCCGGCATCCGCGTCCTGCTGCAGCGTACGGGGGACGCCAAGACGTCCAAGGAGCGCATGCACCTGGACCTGGAGTCGGACGACGTCGAGGCGGAGGTGCGGCGGCTGGAGCGGCTCGGCGCGACCCGCCACGACCGCCAGAGCTACCGCGACGGCGACTTCTGGGTGCTGCGTGATCCGTGGGGGAACGAGTTCTGCGTGCTGCGGCCCGAGTTCCCCGAACTGCTGGCCGCCCGGCGCGCTTGGCCCGGCGAGGAGAGCGGTTAGCGGGAGACGAGGGCGCGGCGGGAGGTGAGGGCGTAGCAGGCGGTGGTGGCGGCCGTCAGCGCGGCCGCGACCGGCAGCGGGTGGCTCAGGCCGCCCAGGACTGCCACGCCGAGGGTGGCGCCGACCTGGCGGGAGGCGTTCAGGATGCCGCCCGCCGTCCCGGCCGTCCCCGGCGGGGCGGCACCGACGATCCCGGCCATGAGCGCGGGCAGGACGAACGACAGGCCGAAGCCCATGACGACCAGCCAGGGCGCCGGCGAGTCGGTGAAGGAGAGGCCCGCCAGGCCGGCCGTCAGCAGGGCGAGGCCGGCCAGGATCGGCGGGCGGGCGCCGTGACGGGCCACGAGGCGGCCGGTGAGCAGCGGGTTCACGGTCATGGGGAGGGTCATCGGCAGGAACGCGAGCCCGGCCGCCATCGGGGTCAGGTGGCGGGTGTCCTGCATGAGCAGGGTGAGGACGAACAGGGCGCCGGCGAAGACGAAGTTGGCGACCGCGCCGGCCAGCAGTTCGGGCCAGGTCGCGGCGAGCAGGCCGCCGGGCAGGCTCGGGGTGCGGCTGCGGCGTTCCGTCGTCACCAGCGCGAGCAGGACGGGCACGGCGAGCAGGCCGGCGATCCACGAGGAGTTGATCAGGGCCCCGGCGACCAGGCCGAGCAGGAGGCAGGCCAGGGCCTGGACGGGCCAGTCGATGTGGCGGTGACCGGCGGCTGAGCGGACCTTCCGCATGGTCAGGAGGCTGACCAGGGCGATGGGCGGGTTGAGCAGGAAGACGGCGCGCCAGCCGTACAGGCCGACGAGCGCCCCGCCGAGCAGCGGGCCGGCCGCCAGGGCCGAGCCGGTGACGGCGGCCCATACGCCGGTGGCGCGGGCGCGCCGGGACGGGTCGGGGTAGAGCTGGGCGAGCAGGCCGAGCGAGCCGCCGGTGCACAGGGCGCCCGCCAGGCCGAGCAGCGCGCGCAGGCCGATCAGCGCGGCGAGGCCGGGGGCCGCGGCGCACAGGAGCGAGACCACGCCGAAGGCCACCACGCCGGCCTTGAAGACGCGGGCCGCGCCGTAGCGGTCGGCGACCGCCCCCGCGGTGAGCAGGGCGGCGGCGAAGGCGACGGTGTAGGCGTTCACGGCCCACTGCTGTCCGGCCAGCGAGCCGCCGAGCGAGGCGCGTACGTCGGGCAGCGCGATCGTCAGGACGGTCGCGTCGAGGATGACCAGGAAGTAGGCGAGGGAGAAACCGAACAGCTTCATGCCGTCAGCCTGCTGAAACAGGGCGTTCACCCTCAACAGGCCCAGCCGCGGGGGGCGTTCGGGAAAACCGTATGCTGCTTCTGTGGATCTGCGTCAGTTGCGGGGGTTCGTGGCGGTGGCTGGGGCGGGCACCGTCACGGGAGCCGCCGACCGGCTCGGCCTCGCCCCCGCGTCGGTGTCGGAGCAGGTGCGGCGGCTGGAGGACAGCCTCGGCGTCGCGCTGTTCGAGCGTACGCCCCAGGGGATGCGCTTGACCGAGCCCGGCGCCACGCTGCTGGCGCGGGCGCAGGCGCTGCTCGACCACGCCGAGGAGGTGCGGCGCGTGGTGACCGGCCGGCGCCGCCGGGTGCGGATCGGGGCGCTGGAGATGCTGGCCGCGGTCAAGCTGCCCGCCGTGATCCGCCGCCTCTCCGAGCGCTGCCCCGACCTCGACGTGGACGTGCGCGCGCTGACCCGGCAGGACCTGCTGGCCGAGGTGACCCGCGGCGGCCTGGACGCGGCGCTGCTGGTGGACTCGGGTCCGGCCATCGGCGGGCTCGGCTTCGTCCCGCCGCCCGGCCTGGACTTCGCCGACGTGGACGAGGTGCGGCTGTTCCTGGTCGCCGCCCCCGGCGGCGACAGGGATCCGCTGCTGGTCAGCGCGCCGGGTTGCTCGATCCGGCTGGCGGCCGACCAGGTGTTCGGGGCCGAGGTGCCGCGCAGGGAGCTGACCAGCCTCGCCACCGCCCGCGAGTGGACGAGGCAGGGGCTCGGGCGGGCGCTGCTGCCGGACTTCGTGACGGAGGCCGACCTGGCGTCGGGGGCGCTGGTGCCGCTCGACCTCGACGCGCCCGTGCTGGCGGTGCGCCTGGTCTGGCAGCGCGGCCGGGAGTCCGCCCTGCGCGACGTCCTGTACGCGATGAGCGTCTGAGCCCCTGCGAGCTCAGCGGGCCGGTCTCAGGCGGTACAGGACGTGCGGGACCAGGGGGCTGCCGGCCGGCACGTCCGGGTGGTCGAAGTCGTCGGCGGGGTCGCGGGTCATGCCCAGGCGTTCCATCACGGAGCGGGAGCGGGTGTTCCCGACGGTGGTGATGGAGACGATCTCCGCCAGCCCGGCCTCCTCGAACCCGTACCGTACGGCCCGCCGCGCCGCCTCGATCGCGTACCCGTGCCCCCAGGCCGTCCGCCTGAGCCGCCACCCCACCTCGACCGCGGGCGTGAACGGCGCCTCGAACGTCTGGAACGCCAGCCCGGTGAACCCGATGAACTCGCCGCTCCCGCGCACCTCCAGCGCCCACAGCCCGTACCCGCGGGTCTCGAAGCCCTCCTCGATCCGGTCCACCAGCAGGTCGCTCTGCCGCCTGGTCATCACGGCGGGAAAGTAACGCATCACCTCGGGGTCGGCGTTCATGGCCGCGAACGGCTCCCGGTCGGCCTCACGCCATCTGCGCATGACGAGGCGCTCAGTGTCCATCCCGGCGGCGCCCATCTAGCGGTGCCCCCGGATGCCGGTGAGGCGGCGCAGCAGGTCCCACCAGAACGGCGCGCCGAACAGCAGCGCCACGTACGTCAGCAGGTATCCGGGCCAGTGGCTGAGCGTGGTGAGGCGGTCCCACCACAGGGCGCCGTTCCAGTGGATGCTGGGGTCGCCCTCGGCCGGGATCGACACGCTGACGATGGCGTGGTCGAACACCTTGACCAGCGCGGGCTGGCTCAGCGTGTCGGTGATGCAGGGGACCGGGTTCGACTGGGCGCAGGAGGCCTTCAGCTCGCTGTAGGCGTCGGGACCGGCCTCGGCCACGGCCGTCACCGAGGCGCGGAAGGCGTTGTCGCGCAGCAGTGTTTTGCCGTACTCGAGCCCGTCCATCGTGAACAGCAGCGTCACCGCCACGCCGAGCACGGCCACCACCCACTTGACGTAGCGCCTGTACAGCATTGACAGGCGCTGCATCTCCGAGTCGAACCACGTCTCGACGCCCTGCCTGAAGCGGTCCATGTCGCGCTGCGCGGTCTCCCACACGCCCTTGAGGTGGCCGTACAGGGGGCTGCGGACGGCCTTCAGCTTCTCCAGCAGGCCCTCGACGCCGTCCTTCTCGGTGGCCGCCATCTCCATCATCGCCACGGCGAAGCGGCCGGGCGGCAGGTTCGCGATGCTGGTGCGGCCTCTCGTGGGGTGGTCGATCTCCTGGACCCGCTGGTAGAGCAGGTTCGTCATGGCGTCTTCCGCCTTGGTCTCCCGCACGGGGGCCTCGGCCGCCTCGGCGGGCGCGGGCTGGTCGCTGTGCTTGGGCCGCGGGTCGCGGACGAACGGCAGGGACGCGAACACGCCCCGGACACTGGCGGGCAGCCACGCCCTGCCCTCGGCGTCGCTGCCGTCGAGGGTGTCCCTGAGGTAGGCCCACAGGAACTTGCTGCGGATGGCCAGCAGCCGTACGAATGCCTCGTTGAGGCCGCTGACCAGCAAGGACAGCAGCAGGAACGAGAGCACGAGCCCTAAGGCGAGGTCTACGTAAGTGGACAGCAAATTCGATCACCCCGCGCCTTGATACACCCGGCGGGGTCTCACCCGCAACGAGAGCGCGGATGCCCGGCCGCATCGGCGTCTCAGGCGCCGTAGAAGACCCGGTCGACGACCTGGCGGGCGCGGCGGGTGCCGCGGCGGTAGTCGTCCAGGAAGTCCTCCGACCCGTCGGGCGGGTAGCCGAGCGTCCGGGCGATCATCCGCCGCTCGCGCGCGTCGGCCGGGACGCTGTCCCCCGGACGCCCCTTGACCAGCATGATCGCGTCCCTGATGCGGGAGGCGAACCGCCATGCGGCCGCCAGCACCTCCTCGTCCTGCTCCGACAGCAGCCCCTCGGCCCTGGCGGCCCGCAGCGCCTCCAGGGTGCGCGTGGTGCGCAGCGGCGGGTGGGCGGCGGCGAAGCGGAGCTGCAGGAGCTGCGCCACCCACTCGACGTCCGACAGCCCGCCGGGGCCGAGCTTGGTGTGCAGGGCGGGGTCGGCGCCGCGCGGCAGCCGTTCGGCCTCCATGCGGGCCTTGAGCCGCCTGATCTCGCGTACGACGTCGTCGGTCAGCCCGCCGGCCGGGTAGCGCCGCTCGTCGGCCATCGCCGTGAACTCGGCGCCCAGCGCGGCGTCCCCGGCGGAGAAGCGGGCGCGCAGCAGCGCCTGCGCCTCCCAGGGGGAGGACCAGCGGGCGTAGTAGGCGCGGTAGGAGGCGAACGTGCGCACCAGCGGCCCCTGCCTGCCCTCGGGCCGCAGGTCCGGGTCGATGAGCAGGGGCGGGTCGGGGGCGGGCAGCGCGAGGAGGCGGCGCAGCTCGTTCGCGACGGCGAAGGCGGCGTCGCTCGCCTCGCGCTCGGAGGCGCCGGGCAAGGGCGAGTGGACGAACATCACGTCGGCGTCGCTCGCGTACGAGGACTCCATGCCGCCCAGCCGGCCCATGGCGATCACCGCGAAGCGGGTCGGCAGCTCGCCCCGCCGTTCGGCGGCCACCTTGCCGATCGCCACGTCGAGCGCGGCCTGGATGGTGACGTCGTTCAGGGACGACAGGGCGACCCCGACCTGCTCAATGCTGATAAGTCCGGAAATGTCGGCTACGGCGGTGCGGAGCAGCTCCCGCCGCCGCAACGCCCGCACGGCGGCCACGGCCGCCTCCGTATTGACCCCTGTGTTGACGCCTGTGCCGGCTCCCGTGGTGGCCCCCGCGTCGCCCCCTGTGTCGACCTCTGCTGGGGCGTCTGCTGGGGCGTCTGCGAGGGCCGCTGTGGGGCCGCCGGTGCCGGCCCCGTACCGGGACACGGCCGCCGACGCCTCCCCCAGCAGCGACTCCGGCGAGCGCGGCGTCAGCTCCTCGTCCGAGCCCAGCAGCCCGACCGCGTCGGGCGCGTTGGACAGCAGCCCGGTGGCGTACTTGCTGGTGCCGAGCACCCGCGCCATCCGCGCCGCCACGGCCGTCTCGTCGCGCAGCAGCCGCAGGTACCACGGCGTGGCCCCGAGCTTGTCGCTCACCTGCCGGAACCCCAGCAGCCCGGCGTCGGGGTCGGGCGTGTCGGCGAACCAGCCGAGCATGACCGGCAGCAGCGTCCGCTGGATGGCCGCCCGCCGCGAGACTCCGCTGGTCAGGGCGGCGATGTGGCGCAGCGCGCCGTTGGGGTCGACGTAGCCGAGGGCCTCCAGCCGCGCGACCGCCGCCGCGGTGGACAGCCTGGCCTCCGACTCGGGCAGCCGGGCCACCGCCTGGAGCAGCGGCCGGTAGAACAGCTTCTCGTGCAGCCGCCGCGCCTCCATCGCGTGCCGCCGCCACCGGGCCGTGAACTCCCCCACCGGGTCGGCCTGCATGCCCAGCGCCCGGCCCAGCCTGCGCAGGTCGTCGTGATCGGTCGGCAGCACATGGGTGCGGCGCAGCCGGTGCAGCTGCAGCAGGTGCTCCACCTGGCGCAGGAACGTGTACGCCTCGGCCAGGCCGCGCGAGTCGTCGCGCCCCACGTACCCGCCCCTGGACAGCGCGGCCAGCGCGGGCAGCGTGGCCCTCCTGCGCAGCAGCGGGTCGAGCCGCCCGTGGACGAGCTGCAGCAGCTGCACCGCGAACTCGATGTCGCGCAGCCCGCCGGGGCCGAGCTTGATCTGCCGCTCGCCCTCGGCCCGTACGTGGGCCTCGACGCGGCGGCGCATGGCCTGCACGTCCTCGACGAAGTGGTCGCGGGTGGCGGCCGACCAGACCATGTCGTTGACGGCCCCGACGTACTCCTCGCCCAGCGCGAGGTCGCCCGCCACCGGCCGCGCCTTCAGCAGCGCCTGGAACTCCCACGTCTTGGCCCAGCGCCGGTAGTACGCCAGGTGGCTGGCCAGCGTGCGGACCAGCGGCCCCGAGCGGCCCTCCGGCCGCAGCCCGGCGTCGACCTCCCACAGCGACCCCTCGGGGGTGGCCGCGGTGCAGGCCCGCATCATGGCCTGGGCCAGCCGCGTCGCGCCGCGCAGCGCGGCGGTCTCGTCGGCGCCGTCACGCGGCTCGGCGACGAAGATCACGTCCACGTCGCTGATGTAGTTCAGCTCCCTGGCGCCCTGCTTGCCCATGCCGATCACGGCCAGCCGCACGTCAGGCGCGCCGACCTCGGCGCGGGCGATGGCCAGGGCGGCCTCCAGCGCCGCGCCGGCGAGGTCGGACAGCTCGCTGGTGACCTCCGGCAGCCCGGCCTGGCCGGTGAGGTCGCGTGCCGCCAGGTGCATCAGCCGCCCCCGGTAGGCCACCCGCAACGCCACCAGCGCGTCGGCGGCGCCGGCGCGCGGCTCCGCCTCGCCCGGGGCCGCGCCGGCC
>NZ_JAHKRL010000448.1 GCF_019396405.1 Nonomuraea rhizosphaerae
GACAACGGGGGACAGAGCGGCGGCGGCGCAGGCCCCCCCACCGGCTCCGGCGCCGGCCGGTCCGGCCGCCGCGACAGTGGTCACCAGGGCGGTGGCCGCGGCGCCGGCGGGCGGGGCAGACCCCGGGGTCCGGCGCGTGACCAGGCCCGCAACGCCGCCTTCGACGTCCTGCGGGCCGTGGACGAGCGCGACGCCTACGCCAACCTGCTCATGCCGCGCCTGCTGCGCGAGCGGGGCGTGAAGGGGCGCGACGCGGCGCTGGCCACCGAGCTGGCGTACGGGACGCTGCGCGGCCTCGGCACCTACGACGCGATCATCGAGACGTGCGTGGACCGGGCCCCCGACCCCGCCGTGCGCGACGCCCTGCGGCTCGGCGCCCACCAGCTGCTCAAGATGCGCGTCCCGCCGCACGCCGCCGTCGGCACCACGGTCGACCTCGTACGGCTGCGCGTCGGGCCCGGCCCGGCCAAGTTCGCCAACGCGGTGCTGCGCAAGATCGGCTCGCGGACCCTCGACGAGTGGATCCCGATCATCGCCCCCGACGAGGCCGACGACCCCGCCGGGCACCTGGCGCTCGCCCACAGCCATCCGAGGTGGATCGTCAGCGCGTTCCGCGACGCCCTCGGGGCCGGCGAGGTGGCCGACCTGCTCGACGCCGACAACTCGCGGCCCCTGGTGACGCTGGTCGCCCGCCCCGGCCGCAGCTCGGTCGAGGAGCTGGCCGAGAGCGGGGCCGAGCCCGGCCGCTACTCGCCGTACGCCGCCTACCTGCCCGAAGGCGACCCCGGCAGGATCCCGGCGATCGCCGAGACCCGGGCGGCGGTGCAGGACGAGGCCAGCCAGCTCGTCGCCCTGGCCCTGACCCGCGTGCCGCTGGACGGGCGGGACGAGCTGTGGCTCGACATGTGCGCCGGGCCGGGCGGCAAGGCGGGCCTCCTGGACGCCATCGCCACCTATGGCGACCTCGCCGCCCTCGACGCGGCATTCGCCTCGACCGACGATAAGGACGGCGACCCCGCCGGGACGGGTGACGCCGCCGGGGCTCATCGCGCCGTCGAAGCCGGTGGGCCGGCCGACGCCTCCGGCGAGCGCCACGGGTCCGCTGCCGGCGTACGGACGACGGCCTTCCCCGGCGGGGCCCGGCTGGTGGCCTCCGACGTGCAGCAGCACCGCGCCCGCCTCGTCTGGCAGACCACCCGGGACGCCGCCGTCGTCACCGCCGACGGCACCGAGCCCGCCTGGCGGCCCGGCGTGTTCGACCGGGTGATGCTGGACGCGCCCTGCACCGGGCTGGGCGCGCTGCGGCGGCGTCCCGAGGCGCGGTGGCGGCGCGACCCCTCCAGCATCGCCGAGCTGGGACGGCTGCAGCGCCGCCTGCTCGACTCCGCCCTGGACGCCGTGCGCCCCGGCGGCGTGGTCGCGTACGTCACCTGCTCGCCGCACCTGGCCGAGACCCGCGTCGTGGTCGGCGACGTGACCCGGCGGCGCGACGACGTGGAACACCTCGACGCCCGCGACTACCTCCCGGAGGTCGAGGGGCTGGGCGACGGTCCGTACGCCCAGTTCTGGCCGCACCGGCACGGGACGGACGCGATGTTCCTCGCCCTCCTCCGCAAACGCCCCGCCTGACGGCAGGCTTCACCTGTTCGGCACGGTCATCCGGGGCGAAAGCCCTATGTTGTGAACTCCCCTGTCGTCGACGGCGATTGCGAGTGGCGTGTGAACCGGCGAAACGTGCCTGTCTTAGTCATCCTGACCCTGGCCACCCTTCCGATGCTGAGCACCGCGGCACCTCCTGACTGCCGGGTCGACCACCTCACGGACGCCCAGTACGCGGCCCTGCCCGGGCTGCCGGCCGAGTTGGAGAAGGAGGCACGGGCCGCACCCGCCCCGAGCCCGTCCCCGGAAGAGCGCAGCGCGTACGGGGATCATGAGAAGGCGGGGGCCGTGGCGCCGATCGGCGAGGCGAGGCTGCCCGCCGGATGCTCCCGCGGCGATTCGCGGAGAGTGGAGGCCGACTGACGGCCGCGACACGGTGATCGTTCCTGGCCTCGATCGAGTGGGGCCGGGCGCACGCTGGAACGCGGCCGAGGCAAGCGACGATCAGGAGCGACGTGGACCTCATCGAGGAGCTTCATCGAGCGGAGCTCGCCCCGATCGTCTGGCTGCAGGGGCTGCCCGGCGAGCCGGTGATGCGGGCCGTCACGCTGCTCGGCACCCAGGGCTTCTTCCTCTTCCTCGTCCCCGTCCTGTACTGGTGCGTCAGCCCGCGCCTGGGCCTCCGGCTGGGCGTGACGGTCCTGGCCGCCGCCTGGGCGAACGCCGTCGCCAAGCTCCTGTTCCACCAGCCCAGGCCGTACTGGATCGACGCCCGGGTGCGCCCGCTGGCCGTCGAGCCGTCGTTCGGCCTGCCGTCGGGACACGCGCAGAACTCCGTCGCCGCCTGGGGGCAGCTCGTCCGAGGCAGGGCTGCGTGGTGCGCGGCGGGCCTGCTCATCGGGCTCGTCTGTCTGAGCCGCCTCTACCTGGGCGTCCACTTCGTCTCCGACGTGGCCGGAGGGCTCCTGCTCGGCCTGGCCGTGCTGGGGCTCGTCCGCAGGCTCGAAGGGCCGGTGTCGGCCTGGTGGCGGAAACAGCGGTTATGGAGGCAACTGGCCGCCGCGGCGGCGCTGTCGGCGGTGATGCCGGTCGTGGCGGCGCTCGCCAACGCCCCGCACGCGGGCTGGCGGCCGCCCCTCGCGCCGGGCGCGAGCGAGGCCGAGAGCCTGACGACGGTCGCCGTCATGGCGGGCGGCCTGTTCGGCCTGCTCGCGGGCGCGTCGATCATGCGCGGGATCGGCTGGTTCGACGTGGACGGCCCCGCGCGGGTGAAGTGCGCCCGCTGGGCGCTCGGCGGGGCTGTGTCCGCGATCATCTGGTACGTCCTGGGCACTGTGCTGCCGCCGACCGGGATCTCCAGTTTCGTCCAGTACGCGGCGCTGTCGCTGTGGGTGCACCTGGGGGCGCCGGTGATGTTCATCAGGCTCGGACTGATGTCCCGTGCCACCCCGGCAGGCGGCGTTCAATAGACTCGGACCATCATGGCCGTACAGATCTCGCCCAGCATCCTCGCCGCCGACTTCGCCAGGCTCGCCGACGAGGCCGCAGCAGTCCCCAACGCCGACTGGCTGCACGTGGACGTCATGGACTACCACTTCGTCCCCAACCTGACCCTCGGGCTGCCCGTGGTCGAGGCGCTGCGCAAGGCGACCCCGACGCCGCTCGACGTCCACCTCATGATCGACGACCCCGACCGCTGGGCGCCCTCGTACGCGGAGGCGGGCGCGGGCAGCGTGACGATCCACGCCGAGGCGTCCAAGGCCCCGGTCCGCACCCTCCGCCAGATCCGCTCGCTCGGCGCCCGGGCGGCCCTCGCGTTCAACCCGGCCACGGCCGTCGAGCCGTACGAGGACCTGCTCCCCGAGATCGACATGCTCCTGCTGATGACCGTCGAGCCGGGGTTCGGCGGGCAGAAGTTCCTGGACATGGTGCTGCCCAAGCTCCGCCGGGCCCGCGCCCTGATCGAACGGCACGGCGGCCAGATCTGGCTCCAGGTGGACGGCGGCGTGGACACCGGCACGATCGAACGCTGCGTGGTGGCGGGCGCGGACGTGTTCGTGGCGGGCAGCGCGGTGTACGGGGCCTCGGACCCGGCACAGGCGGTGGACGCCCTCCGCTCCCAGGCGACGCAAGCACTCCGGCCGAAGAGCTGACGACCACCCCTGACACGCTTCGGCCGGCGGCCGTCCCCATGGACGGCCCTCAGCCTCTTACGGCGTCCGGGCCGGCGGCTTGGCGTACCAGGTGGTGGTGTTCCAGGTGACGGAGCCGTGCGCCCAGGTCAGCGGGACAGAGGGCTTGAGGATGTCCGCGGCCCAGGCGTGGGCGTCGGCGTCGGTGACGGGCTGCGGTCGTGCGGCCCTGGTGACCGCGCCGAGCAGCTGCCAGCCGCTGGGATGCCGGTAGAGGGCGTACCGCTCGACCAGCAGACCGCTGCTGGTGTGCCACCCGCTGTCCGGGTCGGCCTCGTCGACGGGCTTCCAGGGCAGCAGCGAGGTCGTGCTCGCGGCGAGCCGGCGGGTGGCCCAGGACTTGGCCTGGTGCTCCGTCAAAGGCCGGGACGTGTGGCCGAGCAGGACACCCGCCAGCAGATGCCGCCCGTGCCGCCGGAGCACGTGGACGACACCGGCCGCCTCCGGCGCGGCGGCGGGAGACGCGGCGGCGGGAGGCAGCACACCGGCGGCGAAAACGGCGATGGGGTGCGTGTCCGCCGCCCGGATGTCGGCGGGCTCGGCCCGGTCGAATGCCGGACGGCCCATGGGGAGGGTCGACGCTGAGGTCACCTCGCCCACGATAGAACCTTGATCGATCCTCCGGCAGCCGAGCCGGCATACCGCCGATCGGCCGGAGCCGTGTCGGCGGCCGGCCACCATCCGGTCAGCGGCCGTCTCCCTGGAGGCCC
>NZ_JAHKRL010000449.1 GCF_019396405.1 Nonomuraea rhizosphaerae
CCGTGCCGGGGCGGCCGCGCCCGCCCCTTCGAAGCCGGCCGTAACCAGGAGGCAGACCACACCTACATCGAGGAGGAATACCTGCTCAGCGGCACCGCCACCGCCTACCGCGACGACCCGGCCACACCGGGGCAGGTCGGCGAACGCGCCCACGCCCCCTACCTCACCCGGGTCCTCGTACGAACCCCCGAGCCACCGGAACGCTTCAGCGGCACCGTCGTGGTGGAATGGTTCAACGTCTCCAGCTTCATGGACGCCGGCGTGGAATGGCTCTATACCCACACCGAACTGATCCGCGGCGGATACGCCTGGGTCGGCGTCTCCGCTCAGTGCGCAGGTGTCACCGGCAGCGCGCTGCCTCCCGACGGAGCCGCGCCGGGAGGACTCAAAGCCTGGGACCCCGACCGGTACGGCACACTGCACCACCCCGGCGACGACTACTCCTACGACATCTTCTCCCAGGCAGGCGAGGCCATCGCCGTGCTGTTCCCGGGCGCGCGGCTCATCGCCGCCGGCGTGTCCCTGGCCGCCTACCGGCTCACCACGTACATCAACAAGATCGACCCCATCGCCCGCGCCTACGACGGCTACCTGACCCACAGCCGCATCGGCGCCGCGTCGCTGCTCGAACTGCCCGACCCGCCGCAGATGGACCCCCGCCCGGTGCCCTTCCGCGACGACCTGCGGGTGCCCGTCCTGGCCCTGCTGACCGAGACCGACGTCATCACCCTGGACTACCTGTCCGCCCGGCAGCCCGACGGACCCCTCCTGCGCGTCTGGGAGATCGCCGGAACGGCCCACGCCGACACCTACATCGACGCCGCCGCCTCCCACGACATGACCCGCCTGAAACCCGCCGACCTGGCCGCCGCGCTCGCTCCCCGCCGGCGCGCCGCCGGTTTTGACGTCGGCCACACCGTCAACAGCGCGCCGCAGCACCACTACGTCGCCAACGCCGCCGTCCACCGCCTCGCCCGCTGGGTGCACGACACCAATACACCCGCGCCGCGCGCCGCCCGCCTGGACACCCTGTCCGGGCCGCCGCCCACGCTCCGCCGCGACGATCTCGGGAACGCGCTCGGCGGCATCCGCACCCCCTGGATGGACGTCCCGACCGCCGTACTGACCGGGATCAGCCCCAACGACGGCCTCATCGAGAGGCTCTTCGGCCACACCGTCCCCTTCACCGGCGCGACCCTGGCCCGGCTCTACCCTGATGGCGCCGACGACTACCTGGCAGCCTTCGGCGCGGCCACCGACGCCACGGTCGCTGACGGGTTCCTGCTGGAGGCCGACACCAACGAGATCAAGGCCCTCGCCGCCGCCGCGTACCAGGCCGCCCAGGACGTTGTCCCGTAGGAGCCGGCCCTCCGCCACGAACACCCGCGCCGTCGGCCACCGCCGCCGGTGAAGACCTCGCCGCCGGGCTCGCACAACTCGTGGACCAGGCAGGCCACCAGCGCGCCGACCCGCTCGGGCAGCGACTCGGCACTCAGCCCGGCTCGGATGCCCCACGCGGGGCCGATCAACACGCTGACGTCGCACCTCACGCCTGTCGTGCCGAGCCACAACGTCACTGATCGCCGATCGAACGTCGCGCACGCGAGCGAAGCCGGTAACTCCGACATCAACCGCGCCACACCCGACCGACGACACTGCCGAACCGCCCAGCGACCCACCGGCCGCCCTCCGCCCCTTCGCTTCACAACCGCACCACAACAACCAGCCGCCGAAGCCGTGCCGTGCCATGGCGCAAGCGGGCGGGCGGGCGCGGGCGGGAAAGCGAGCACCCCGAAACGGAAGCCCCTTCCAGGCGGAAGCGACACCGCCTACCCGCCCGTCCCTCTTCCACCAGCCGCTTTACGCCCTCTCGCTTCACAAGCGCACCACAACAACCAGCCGCCGAGGCTGTGCCGTGGCGCGAGCGGGCGCGGGCGAAGCCCGCCAGGAAAGCGGCCGAGCGACAGCGAGACCCCACAGGAGTCGGGGCCAGGCTCGACCGACAAAACACCTGCAGCCCCCAAGCGCGCAGCGCCCCCAAAACGGAAGTCCTTTGGGGCCGGAAACGCCGACAGCCCCCGCCGATTCCATCGGCAGGGGCTGTCTGTTGCTCTGGCGTGGAGACCCTACGCGTCCAGTTCGGCGGTGAGGCCGCGCGTGACGTTGGGGTCGACCGGGACGCCGGGGCCCATGGTGGTGGAGAACGTGACCTTCTTCAGGTAACGCCCCTTGGCCGCCGACGGCTTGAGACGGAGCACCTCGTCCAGGGCGGCGGCGTAGTTCTCGATGAGCTGGCGCTCGGGGAACGACGTCTTGCCGATGATGAAGTGCAGGTTCGCCTGCCGGTCCGTACGGAACTCGATCTTGCCGCCCTTGATCTCCGTCACGGCCTTGGCGACGTCGGGCGTCACGGTGCCGGTCTTCGGGTTGGGCATGAGGCCGCGGGGGCCGAGGACGCGACCCAGGCGGCCGACCTTGCCCATGAGGTCGGGGGTGGCCACCACCGCGTCGAACTCGTTGAGCCTGTTGCCCTTGGAGATCTCGTCGATCAGTTCGTCGGCGCCGACGATGTCGGC
>NZ_JAHKRL010000450.1 GCF_019396405.1 Nonomuraea rhizosphaerae
CTGCCGCCCCCCCTGGCTGATGCCCGGCCTGGTCGCGGCGGCCACGGCCGCCGTCGTGGCGGTGCCGACGCTGGTGCTGCGCGACCACCGGACGGCGGGGATCGGGCTGGGCAACCCCCCGGTGAAGGTGAACCGCGACGCCATGAACATCCTGCTGGTCGGCACGGACAGCCTCGCCGGCACGGAGAGGTTCCGTGAGGGCGCGCGCTCGGACACGATGCTGCTGGTGCACCTGCCCGCCGACCGGGCGAACATCACCGCCGTCAACCTGCCCAGGGACTCGATGGTGCAGATCGCGGCGTGCGGGTCCCGGCCCGCCTACCGGGACATGCTCAACCAGGCCTACAACATGGGCGGGATGGACTGCGCGGTCAAGACGGTCGAGTCGCTGACGCGCGTACGCGTGGACCACACGATCGACCTCGACTTCACCTCGGTCGAGGAGGTCGTGAACGCGCTCGGCGGCGTCGAGGTCACCGTGCCGGAGCCGGTGGACGACAGGGCGAGCAAGCTGAAGCTGGAGCGGGGCACGCATGTGCTCGACGGCGAGAAAGCGCTGGCCTGGATCCGGCTGCGGCACTATGGCGACGGGTCCGACATCTCGCGCATCAAGCGTCAGCAGCAGGTCATGATGTCGATGCTGAAGAAGGCCAGGACGCTGCTGGACGACCAGGACGAACTCCAGGGCCTGCTCGACACGGTGAAGAAGTCGGTCAAGACCGACAAGGGCTTCGACCTCGACACCATGGCCGGGATCGCCGTCGGGCTGACCCAGAGCAAGGTGACGTTCTTCACGGTGCCCTGGCAGCCCGACCCGCAGGACAAGAACAGGCTCGTCTGGAGGCAGCCGGAGGCGGACAAGCTCTTCGCCCGCTTCAGGTAGAGGTTCCTACCGGGGGCCGCGGTAGTGGCGGCGCAGGGCGATGCCCGCCGCGATGCCGCCCGCCACGGCCCCGACCCCGGCGGCGATCGGCAGCGCGGTCAGCGTGGCCTTCCTCCCCGTACGGAAGTCCTTGATCGGCCACTCCAGCTGCCGGGCGTGCTCACGCAGCTCGCTGTCGGGGTTGATGGCCACGGGGTGGCCGACCAGCGACAGCATGGGCAGGTCGTTGGCCGAGTCGCTGTAGGCGGTGCACCGGGTCAGGTCGAGGCCCTCCCTGCGGGCCAGCGCCCGCACCGCCTCGGCCTTGGCGGGGCCGTGGAGCAGGTCGCCGACCAGGTGCCCGGTGTAGACGCCGTCGGTGGTCTCGGCCACGGTGCCCAGCGCGCCGGTCAGGCCGAGCCGCTGGGCGATGACCCTGGCCAGCTCGACCGGCGTGGCCGTGACGAGCCAGACCCGCTGGCCGCGGTCGAGGTGGCTCTGCGCGAGGGCTCTGGTGCCGCCCCAGATGCGGTCGGCCATGACCTCGTCGTAGATCTCCTCGCCCAGCCGGATCACGTCGTCGACCTTCGCGCCGGCCACGAACGCCAGCGCCGTCTCGCGGGCGACCGCGATGTGCTCGGGGTTCTCGTTGCCGCGCAGCCGGAACACCGCCTGCCCGACCGCGAACTTGAACAGGTCGGACGTGGTGAACATGCCGCGCGTGGCCAGCCCCCTGGCGAAGTGGTAGATCGAGGCGCCGCGCATCATCGTGTTGTCGACGTCGAAGAAGGCCGCCGCCTGCAGATCGGGCTCCGTGGGAGGCACGGTGACCGCGGCCGCCGCCGCCGCCTCGCCGGCGATCTCCGCCTCCACCTCGCGCTGCCGTCGCATTAGCCGCCACATGGGCCTCAGCTTACCTAGCCCGGGGCCACGAGCCCTTCAATGTAATTGAGGTATCCGGAGGCCTGATCCTGCTCGTCGCCGTGCAACTGCTCCAGCATCGGCTCGACCATGTCCTTCTGGTCCCGGGCGAACCGGTTGATCTTCGGCGAGCGCGGCGCGACGCGCTCCAGCCTGCTGATGCCCGAGCGGGTCGACTTCTCCATGTCGTCGAGCGTCTCGCCGACCAGCGGCCCCTCGCCGGACGAGCCGAGCAGCTCGGCGACCTCCGCGGCCCGCGTCCTGGCCGAGACCAGCTCGCGCTCGGCCCGCTCCACGTCGTCGCCGCTGAGCCGGACGAGCGTGCTCTCCGCGGCGCGCTTGAGCGGGTACAGCGTGTCGCCGGGCAGCGCCTGGTAGGTGGCGAACGCCGACAGCATCATCACGCCCGCCAGAGCGAACGTGGCGGCCTGGGAGAGCCACGAGAGCCCGCACAGGGGGCGGCGGCGGTTCGAGCGGCGCGCGGGCCGTACGGGCTCGCGCAGGGCGCGGTCCGACAGGCGGCCGGACAGGAGGTCGGCGCGCAGGCGTTCGCGAAAGCCCGCGGACGGGCCGCCGCCCAGCGGCAGCGACCCCAGCTCGACGAGGTGACCGAGTACGCGCTCGCGCGATCTGCGCGCCCTACCCATGACCGCTCCCCTGACGCCCCCGCGATGAGTCCAGTGATACCACCTGCCTAACGAGGCGCGGTCGGCGGAGGTTACGCCAGGTCGTGCTTGAGCGCCCTGGCCAACGCCCGGATGGCACGGAACTGCAGCGCTTTGATCGCTCCACTCTTCTTCCCCATGATCAACGCGGTCTCGGCGAGCGACAACCCGTGCAGGAAGCGCAGGACGACGCACTCCTGCTGCTCGGGGTTCAGATCCTGTACGGCGCGCAGGATCCGGTCGTTGATGATGGCCGTGACGACGGCGTTCTCCGGGATGTGCGGGCCGTCCAGGGGAACGTCGATCACCTCCCCGGTGGGGACCTCCAGCCGGTAGCGGCCGGACTTGAAGTGGTCGGTGACCAGGTTCCTGGCGATGGTCACGAGCCAGGCGCCGAAGTCACGGCCCTGCCAGGTGAAGTCGGTGATCCGGCGGAGCGCGCGCAGGAAGGTCTCGCTGGTGAGGTCCTCGGCCAGCGGATGGGAGCCGACGCGGAAGTAGATGTAGCGGTACACCAAATCCACGTAACGGTCATAGAGCGTGCCAAAAGCGTCGGAATCACCGGTCTTGGCGTGCAGCACGAGCGTACGGAGGTCGTCGGGAATCTCTTCCCGCACGGCAAGCTCGCTCGTCCGGGCGGGGCCAGCGACCGCTGGCGTGAGTAGCCCGGCGAACGGCCACGAGTCAGGCATCCGGTATCCCTACGGGTAAGGGGTGCGCCGTGCTCGAACACTCTAGAAATCAACCGGAAATTCCACAATCCGCTTCCCTCAGGCATGACTAGACGTAACCGGCCGATACCGTGTGGACCGACCCGTTCCCTCTTCGGCTACCGGCTGGGAGGCATTGTCCGGCAGCATTGGAGTCACCATGGAGATCCTCGTTGCTGTCATCGCATTCGCCGGTGCCCTCCTTGCCGCGATCACCGCCGTTGCCCTGATCCGGCGGTTGAACGACGAGGTTGAGGGGTGGTTGATCGCCTGGACCGTTTCGGCCGTCGCGCTCTGTCTCGCGCTCGGCTCGGTGGGCGTCGGCTATCTCATGGGGTTCGGGACGGTCACGTTCAAGTTCTTCCAACTGGGCGGGTCACTGCTGGCGCCCCTGTGGCTCGGGCTCGGGCTGATCCAGCTCCTCGCCAGGAAGGTGCCGCCGAAGTTCGCCGGGTGGCTGTTCGGCATCGCGTTCACCATCGTCTCCGGCGTGGTGCTGACCTTCGACCCGGTCAGCGGCGTCGACGAGATGGGCAGGTCGCTGCCCGGCATCGAGGGGCACTGGGATGTCATCCCGCGCTACCTGCTGATCGGCGCGCACACCATCGCCGGGCTGATCATGCTGGCCGCCCTGGTGGTCGCCGGGCTGCGCTGGCGCAGCGGCGACGAGGAGGACACCGACAACCTGCACGCCGTCCTGGTCATCGTGCCCTCCGGCATCGCGCTGATCGGCGCGATGCGGTTCGCGGTGCCGGGGGTCTTCGCCACGGCGCTGCTCGCGGTGGCCGCCGCCGCCATCTGGTACACCGTGCTGCGGCCGCTGGCGCCGTACGAGGACGAGGAGGAGGACGAGGCGCCCGACCGCCGGGCGGGCGACCGGAGGGCGCCTGACCGCAGGGGCGAGCGCACCTCGCCCGGCCGCAGGGCCATGCGCGAGCGCGACCCGTTCCCCGAGTCCGACCCCTTCTACCGGCCCGTTGCCGAGATGCAGCAGCAGGGGCTGCCCCCGCAGCAGCCGCCCATGCAGCCAGCCCAGCAGCCGCAGATGCAGTCACCCATGCAGCCGCCCAACCAGCCGCCCACGCAGCCCCGCAGGTCGGGCCTGGGAGATCTGGTGGCCGAATACCGGGCGGGCGACCAGCAGGTCGACTACGCTGCCCGGATGGCGCCGCCGCCCGACGAGGGCCCTTCGACCGGCTACATCATGAACGGCAGGCACGGCGCGATCCCGCCCGGCCCGCAGTCCGGTCCGCAGCCCGGCCCGCACTCGGGCCCGCACTCAGGCCCGCACCGTTCCGGGCCCCCGCACTCCGCCCCGACGCACCCGGGCCCGGCGCGGCCCGGCATGCCGCAGGACCACTCGATGCCCGCGACGGGCGCGATGTACCCGGGCGCCGAGATGTTCTCCACCGGCTCGCGCGGCGCGGTCCAGCAGCCCCAGGGCCAGGCCCAGCCCGCCTCCAGCCGGCCGTCCCCGAACATCTACGGCATGCTGACCGTCTTCACGCTCATGGACGGCTCGGGCGAGGCCTTCGACCGCCTGGCCGAGGCCACCGTCGAGGCCGTGCGCAGGGGCGAGCCCGACACGCTGGTCTACGCCTGCCACGCCGTCAAGTCGGCCCCGCTCCAGCGCATCGTCTACGAGCTCTACCGCGACGAGGTCGCCTACCGCGACCACCAGCGCCAGCCGCACGTCGAGCGGTTCGTCAACGAGCGGCAGAGCATGGTGCTGGCCACCAACATCATCGAGCTGAACGTCCAGGCGGCCAAGGTCGTGCCGCTGCCCAGCGCCATGTACTAGCGCGACGCGCTAGGAGGCGAGGGCGGCCCGCAGCCGCTCCTCCGACACCCGCCAGAAGTCGTGCTGCACGCCGTCGACCAGGGTGACCGGGATCATCTCCCAGTATTTCTCCCGCAACTCCTGCGAGGAGTCGATGTCGACCTCCTCCCAGGGCACGCCCAGCTCTCCCGCCACGCGCGAGATGATCGCGCGCGCGTCCTCGCACAGATGGCAGCCCGGCCGGCCGAGCAGCGTGATGCGGTGCATCCGTCCACCGTATCGTCCACCCCCATCGGTCCGACTTTGTGCATCGCTTCACAAAGGGATTAACCTGAAAGGCGGTTCGATTCCATTCACGCGGTCGCAAGGCCGCTCGTCCTCTGGAGCTCCGGCACGTGAAGAGCCCGTCCCACTCCCGCGACCGCGGGATCCCCGAGGCAACGGTCGCCCGGCTCCCGTTGTACCTGAGGGCGCTGCACGGGATGGCGGAGAGGGGCGTCGCCACCGTCAGCTCGGAGGACCTGGCCGTGGCGGCCGGGGTCAACTCGGCCAAACTGCGCAAGGATCTGTCTCACCTCGGCTCGTACGGCACGCGGGGCGTCGGCTACGACGTCGAGTACCTCGTCTACCAGATCTCCCGTGAGCTCGGCCTGACCCAGGACTGGGCGGTCGCCATCGTCGGCGTCGGCAACCTGGGCCGCGCCCTGGCCAACTACGGCGGGTTCGTGTCGAGGGGCTTCCGCGTCGCGGCGCTGCTCGACGCCGACCCCGAAGTCGTGGGCGACACCATCGCCGGGTTGAATGTTGAGCACATCGACGTACTGGAAGCCGTGATCGGGCGGCGCGGGGTGTCAATCGTCGTTCTGGCGACGCCGGCGGCCGCGGCTCAGGAGGTCTGCGACCGCGTGGTATCCGCCGGGGTTACCAGCATTCTCAACTTCGCGCCCGTAGTGCTTTCTGTTCCGGACAGTGTCGATGTCCGTAAAGTTGACCTATCAATCGAACTGCAGATCCTTGCGTTTCACGAGCAACGCAAAGCAGGAGGGCCACTTATGGCCGTGGACAGCGCAGTGAGCGAGCCCAGCGAGCAGACCGGTCTGCTGACAGGACCTCCGAAGGAGGATCTGTGAGCGTTCTCACGATCGGCATCAGCCACCGCACGGCGCCGGTGGCGATGTTGGAGCGCGTCGCCGTCTCCGGCGAGACGCTCGTCAAGCTTCTGTACGACGTGCAGCAGGACGCCTGCGTGGCCGAGGCCATGGTCGTCTCCACCTGCAACAGGGTCGAGATCTACGCCGCGGTCGACCGGTTCCACGCCGCCGTCACCTCGATCAGCCGTCTGCTGAGCGTGCACACGGGCGTCACCGTCGACGAGCTGCGCCCGCACCTGTACGTGCACTACGAGGACCGCGCGGTCGAGCACCTGTTCTCGCTGGTCTGCGGCCTCGACTCGATGGTCGTCGGCGAGGGGCAGATCCTCGGCCAGGTCCGCAGGGCGCTCAAGCTGGCCCAGAAGCAGGGCACGGTCGGCGCCACCCTCAACGAGCTGATGCAGCAGGCGCTGCGCGTGGGCAAGCGCGCCCACACCGACACCGGCATCGACACGGCCAGCGCCTCGCTGGTCACCGCGGGGCTGGCGCTGGCGGGCGACCTGGCCGGCCGCCGCGCCCTGGTGGTGGGGGCGGGCTCGATGAGCTCGCTGGCCGCCGTCACGCTGGCGCGCGCGGGCGTCACCGACATCGTCGTGGCCAACCGTACGCTGGAGCGAGGCGTACGGCTGGCCGAGGCGGTCGGCGGCCGGGCCGTGGAGTTCGCGGCCGTACCCGAGGAGCTGGCCGCGGCCGAGCTGGTCATCACCTGCACCGGCGGCGGGCAGCACGTCATCACCCCCGACATGCTCAAGTCCGTCATGTCCGGCAGGCAGGCGTTCCTGCTGGACCTGGCGCTGCCGCACGACATCGACTCCGCCGTGCGCGAGGTGCCCGGCGTCACGCTCGTCGACCTGGAGACCATCCAGGAGTCCGGCATCGGCTCGCGCGACGGCGACACGATCGAGTCGGTGCGCACCCTGGTCGCCGAGGAGCTGGCCGCCTTCCTGAGCGCCGAGCGGGCCGCCAAGGTCACCCCGACCGTGGTCGCGCTGCGCAGCAAGGCCGCCGGGGTGGTCGAGGCGGAGCTGGGCAGGCTGCTCATGCGGATGCCCCACCTCGACGGCAAGGCCAAGGACGAGGTGGCGCAGACCGTCCAACGGGTCGTGGACAAGCTGCTGCACGAGCCGACTGTGCGTGTCAAACAGCTCGCCACCAGCCCGGGAGGCGATCATTATGCGGAAGCGCTCCGCGAGCTGTTCGACCTCGACCCGAAGATGCCCGAAGCCGTAAGGGAGGTGGAGCTGTGACCCTCACCTCGGGGGCGCTGCGCCTGGGCACCAGGCGCAGCCTGATGGCGACCACGCAGTCACAGATGGTCGCCG
>NZ_JAHKRL010000451.1 GCF_019396405.1 Nonomuraea rhizosphaerae
GGGAAGAACACGAACGCCCGCAGCCCGGTGGCCTCCGGCGCCGAGCCGGTCTCGCGGTAGACCTCGGCGCCGACGACCAGCCACAGCTCGTTGTGGATGACCCTGCGCTGGGTGACGACGTTGCGCTTGGCCCGGCCGTACAGCTCGTTGGGCACGTCGTTCATGTTCAGCGGGCCGTCGGAGTAGGCCAGGTTCTTGTACTCGATCGCGACGCTCCTGCCGGGGCCGTCGAGCGCGGTGGCGAGGTTCTCCAGCTCCCTGGTGGTGGGCGGGGCCTCGCCCTGCTGGAGCGTGCCGACGGGGAACGTGATGCGCCCCAGCTCCCTGGTCACCAGGTCGACGGAGGTGTCCTCGGCCCGCTTGACCAGCGCGGCCTTGGCCAGCTCGAAGCCGATCGTCGCGACCAGGAACGAGGCGGTGACCGCGACCAGGGTGAAGGTGATGACCAGGCGCGCCCGCAACCCGGTGGGGACCGGCCTCACGGAGGGCTGAAGCGGTAGCCGAACCCGCGCACGGTGTGGATGAACACCGGCTCGGCCGGCCGCGGCTCGATCTTCGCCCGCACCCGCTGCACGCAGGCGTCGACGAGGCGGGAGTCGGCCACGTGGGTGTGGTCCCAGACGACCCGCAGCAGGTAGCGCCGGTTGAGCACCTGGCCGGGGTGCCGGACGAGCTCCAGCAGCAGCCGCAGCTCGGTGGGCGTCAGGTGGATCTCCTTGCTGGCCAGCGTGACCTTCAGCGCGCCCCTGTCGATCATGAGGTCGCCGAACGCGATCCGGTCGGAGGTCGACGACTCGGCCCTGCGCAGGATGGCGCGGATGCGCGCGTCCAGGACCCGGGGCTCGACCGGCTTGACCACGTAGTCGTCGGCGCCGGCCTCCAGCCCGACCACCACGTCCAGGTCGTCGCCGCGCGCGGTGAGCAGGATGACCGGGAGCTGGTCGAGCCGCCGGATGCGGCGGCACACCTCGACGCCGTCGATCCCGGGCAGCATGACGTCGAGGATGGCGATCTCGGGGCGGCGGGACCGGATGTGGTCGAGGGCCTCCTCGCCCGTCGCGTACGAGGTGACGGAGTGGCCCTGCCGGGCCAGCGCCAGCTCAAGAGCGGTGCGTACGGAGGGGTCGTCTTCGACGAGGAGAATGCCAGCCACGTGGACAATTATTCTGCTATGGCGGGAGTGCCCGCGTTCTGTCATGAAACTGTGACATGGAGCGCATGGGACCACGAAGAACGCCAGGCAGCCTGAAAGCGGCCCGCCCTTCGGTGACGGGCGCCCGAAGGGCGGGCCGCCCAGTGTGACCAAAATCACAACCTTCGGGAAAGGGTGCGCTAACCAGCCCGTTAGCAAATGTAACGCCAACCAGATATCTGGTTCCGGTTGCGGACCACCCCCCACCACAGGGCAAGCTCATGGGTCGTGAGCCCTGGTCCGCAGTTGAGTGAGCGCCCCGCGCAAAAACCCCCCCGCTCGGCACGCCGACCGGCCCGTTCGCCTGGATCGGGCAAGCGGGTGACGATCATCGTGGTGTCCGCGGTGGTCGTGCTCGGCGGTGGCGGCTTCGTCGCCTACCGGGCGATCCAGAACGCCAACCGGCCTACCACCCCCCTGTCCCTGGAGGACTTCGGCCGGATCGCCTCCGGTGACCTGTACTCCCCGGACGTGAAGGCCGACGCGCTCAAGGAGGCGGGCGTCAAGGCGTACCAGGCCGCCAAGCTCAAGGAGGCCCGCAAGGGCGGCGACCCCGACAAGCTCGACTGGGTCGAGGTCAAGAAGAAGAGCCCGGGCGGCGACGGCTTCCCCTCCGTCGACTTCCCCGTGGGCAGCAACCCGTCGCCGGGCAGCAACAAGTCCACGGCCAAGCAGATGCTGTCCGCCTTCGGGTTCGGCGCCGACCAGTGGGGCTGCCTGGAGCGGCTCTGGCAGAAGGAGAGCGGCTGGAACGAGCGGGCGATGAACCGCTACTCCGGCGCGTACGGCATCCCGCAGTCCCTGCCCGGCACCAAGATGGCCAGCGCCGGAAGCGACTGGCAGACCAACGCCGCCACCCAGATCAAGTGGGGTCTGGGCTACATCAAGGGCCGCTACGGCACTCCTTGCGGCGCCTGGGGACACTCGCAGGCCAGGGGATGGTACTAGGAGGTCATTCTTTCCTTCTGCAATCGGCAAGCCGTCGCGCTCGATGAGATAGGTCGTCGCACGCTGGCCGCATGGGTGTGAAGGTCAGCGTGATCGTCAATGTCCACAACCCGGGAGAGCGCGCGGACGCCTGCTTCCGCTCCGTCCTGGAGCAGAGCATGCCCGCGGACGAGTATGAAGTGATCTTCGTGGACGACGGGTCCACGGACGGGATCGCCGAGCGGCTCGACACCATCGCCGCCGTCCGCAGGAACGTCCGCGTGCTGCACCTGCCGCAGACCGGCTCGCCCATGCGCGGCCGCAACGTCGGCATGGCCGCGGCCAGGGGCGACTACCTCTTCCTCATGGACCACGGTGACCGGCTGGAGCCCGACGCGCTGCCCCGCATGTACGAGCGCGCCGTGGAGACCGACGCCGACGTGCTGGTCGGCCGCCTGGTGCGCGACTCGGGGCCGCCGATGACCGCGTTCACACAGAACAGGGCCCGCGCCGACCTGCTGCGCGACCGGCTGCTCAACCTGCTGACGCCGCACAAGCTCTACCGGCGCGCCTTCCTGGAGGAGCACGAGCTGGGCTTCGCGGTGCCCGGCGGGCAGGTGGCCGAGCAGGCGTTCGCGGTGCGCGTCTACCTGCGTGCCAAGGTCATCGCCGTGCTGGCCGAGCACGTCTGCTGCCACCTGGGCGACCGCGAGGAGACGGAGGAGGAGCCGCGCGCCCTGGTGGCCGAGCTGCGGACGCTGCTCGACGAGGTGGACGCGTACGTGGGCGAGGGCCGCCAGCGCGACCGCATGTACGGCTACTGGTTCCGCTCGACCGTGCTCAGGCCGCTGCTGACCAGCCGGTTCACCGGGTCGTCGGTGGACCGGGGCGCGCACTTCCGGATGATCCAGGAGCTCGTCCTCGACCGCTTCCCCGAGCGGCTCGACCGCTACCTGCCCGTCCAGCTGCGCGCCGTGGCCTGCCTGGTCCGCGCGGGCCGCCTGGACCAGCTCGTCCTGCTGGCCAACTCCTCCCGCCGCGCCGGGCTGCGCGCGGACCTGACCGAGGTCCGGTGGGACGCGCACGTGCTGGTGCTCGGCCTCTCCGTGGAGGTCATGGACGGCGACGGGCAGCCCACCCGCTTCCGCGCCGACGACGACCGGCTGTTCTGGCAGCCGCCCCGCTCGGTGGAGGCCAAGCTGCTGCCGGAGAGCGTCACCGACGTCACCTCCGCCGTGGAGCGGGCCAGGATCGAGGTGTACGTGCGCCACGCCGAGACGGGCGTCATTCACCACCTGCCGCTCGCCTACCACGTCGAACGGGTCCCCGACAGCCGCCGCCAGGCCCGCGTGCAGATCGTCGGCGAGGCCAGGGTGGACGTGACCGCCGCCGCGCACGGCGAGCCGCTCATGCCCGGCCACTGGGAGGTGCACGTGCGGATGTTCGGCGGCGTGCACCAGGCCAGGAGCCGGGTGCGCCGCCCCGAGGGCCCGCTCGAATGCCTCGGCGTGCTCGCGCAGCGGCCCAGGATGCGCCTGGTGGTGCCGTGCTGGACCGACGCGGGAGAGCTGGGCCTGGCCGTCGAGCCGCGCTCGTTCTCCGAGTCGATCGCGCTGGTGTCGCCGGGGGTGACGATCAGGCGGCAGGAGAACCACCTGTACATCGTGCTGCCCGTGCCGTACGTGCCGCCCAGCGGCGGCCCCGCCCTGGAGCTGGTGCTGCGCAGCACCGCGCGGCGCTCCCGCGAGGTGTGCGCCCCCGCGCTGGTCGAGCCCGGCGTGCCGGGGAAGATCGCCGGGCAGCTCGTGGCCAAGGTGCCGGTCACGCGGATGATGCCGGGCCCGGACAGCCTCAGCTCCGGCGCGTGGCAGACGTCGCTGCGCACCTCGGAGGAGGAGATCGGCCTGCGCTTCGCGCTGCACCTGCGCAGGGGCCGGGTCGAGGTGCGGCCCTCGGCCCCCATGGTGATCAAGCGCCGGTCCCCGATGGGCAGGGACACGCTGCTGCACCGGATCGGGCGCCGGCTGCCCGGCGCGCGGCACATCGTGCGTCTGGCGCGCGCGGGCAGGCACCGCTACCTCAAGGACTGACCCACCGCTCCAGCTCCTCGAAGGAGCTCCTGAAGACCGGCAGCAGGGGCTGCAGTTTGTCGGGGTAAATGTCGACGAGGCTGTCGAGGTGGTTGCCGCCCTCGACCCGGTGGTAGCGGAAGGGGCGGTGCGGGCCGACCATCCTGGCGTAGACGTCGGAGTCGCGGGCGATCGGCAGCAGCGAGTCGAGCGTGCCGTGGACGGTGATCAGCGGCTTGGTGATCCGGCCGGTCAGCGCGATCCTCGCGACGGCCGCGTACGGCTTGCGGGCGTCGTAGTCGTAGTCGGCCGCGGCGCCCTCGTACGAGGGGTCCAGCTCCTTCTGGTAGAGCTGCTGGGTCAGCTCCCAGTAGTACTGCCGGTGGAAGGGCCACAGGAACTCCGACCCCGGCGCGAACCCGGCCGCCGCCGGATCGCCCTTCAGCGCCTCGGGCAGGAAGTTGAGCAGATTGTCGCCCTTGACCCGCCAGAGCGTGCCCTCCCAGTCCACGCCGCCGTCGTAGAGCCAGCCGCGGTTCTCCAGCTGCCAGCGGACCAGGTAGCCGCCGTTGGAGATGCCCGCCACGAACGTGCGCCGCGGCGTCCTGCCGTAGCGCTGCCTGACGACCTGCTTGGCGGCGACCGTGAGCTGGGTGACGCGGTCGTTCCACTCGGCGATCGCGTCGCCGGGGCGGCGGCCGTCGGTGTGGAAGTCCAGCCCGGTGTTGCCCTTGTCGGTCGAGGCGAAGGCGTAGCCCTTGGACAGCACCCAGTCGGAGATCGTGAAGTCGTTGGCGTACTGCTCCCTGTTGCCGGGGGTGCCGGCGACGACGAGGCCGCCGTTCCAGCTCCTGGGCAGCCGGATGACGAACTGGGAGTCGTGGTTCCAGCCGTGGCTGGTGTTGGTCGCCGAGGTGTCGGGGAAGTAGCCGTCGATCTGGATGCCGGGGACGCCGGTGGGGTTGACCGTGGCGGCCGAGTGCAGGCCGGCCCAGTCGGCCTGGTCGGTGTGGCCGCTCCTGAGCGTGCCGGCGGTCGTCAGGTCGTCCAGCGTGGCGACGACGGTGTGCTCCGCGCCGGGGACGGTGAGGTGGGCACCGGGCGTCAGCAGGCTCGCCACCAGGGTCAACGCGACGAACATCAGGACTCCGCGAGGTGCTCGGCCAGCAGGCGCTGGAATTCGGCGGGGTGCTCCAGGTGCGGGCTGTGGCCGCACTCGTCGATCACGGACTCGCGGTAGCGGCCGTACCGGTCGAGCGCGGCCCTGGTCTGGGCCACCATGGGCTGCGCGGGCGTGCCGGGGGAGCCGGGCACCACGCCCAGCGCACCGAGGTGGGCCAGGTCCATGAGCGAGGTGTCGGAGACGATCACGTCGTCGGCGCCCCTGATCCACAGGATCGGCGGCTTGGGGTCGATCTCGTGCAGGTCGTCGATCCGGAAGTGGGTGGGGGCGATGGCGTTGAGCACGCCGTGCTTGCCGGGCGCCACTCCGGGCCACTGCGCCGAGCCGGCGCCGTCGCCCGGGTAGTTGGCCTCGCCGACCCGGGTGGTGAGCATGGACCGCAGGTAGAAGTCCTCGTCGGGGACGGGGTTCTTGACGTAGGCGGCACGGAACACCGAGCGCGGCGAAGTCGGGGCTTCGTCGGACATGTCGCCCGCCTTCAGCCGGGCCACGAAGTCCGGGTTGGCCGCCCCCGCGCCCGCGCCGGCGCCGTCCGCGTGGGTCAGCACGCCGTCCACGCCCTCGGTGCCGCCGAACCCGTACGGCGAGACGGGATTGACCAGCGTGACGCTCCTGACCAGCTCCGGACGGTCCCTGAGCAGCTGCAGGACGATCCCGCCGCCCAGGCTCCAGCCGACCACGTGCACCCGCTCCAGGCCCAGCGTCTCGACCAGCTCGGCCAGGTCGTCGGACCAGTCGCGCACGCCGCGCGTGGCGTCCACGGGCTCGGCGTCGCTCTCGCCGAACCCGCGCAGGTCCACCGCCAGCGGCCGGTACGCCCCGGGCAGCGCGGCCATCGTGTCCCGCCAGAACGCGCTGGAGGAGACGTTGCCGTGCACGAACAGCACGGGCTCACCGGTGTCCCGCCCGGCCGTCATGACGTGCTGGGTGAGCCGGGGCGTGGTGACCTTCATACTTTGATCCTTTCGGCCAGGTCGCGGCCCTGGGTCTCTCTGGCGGCGAGGACCGCGACCAGCGTGAGCACGGCCGCCAGACCGAGGTAGAGGGAGATCGGCAGGCTGCTGCCGTAGCTCTTGAGCAGCGCCACCGCGATGATCGGAGCCAGCGCGCCGGCCACGATCGCCGAGAGCTGGGCGCCGATCGAGACCCCGGTGTACCGCATTCTGGTCCCGAACAGCTCGCTGAAGAAGGCCGCCTGCGGGCCGTACATCATGCCGTGGAAGAGCAGCCCGACGGTGACGGCGAGAGTGATCGCGAGGAAGTTGCCGGTGTCCACGAGCGGGAAGAACGCGAAGATCCACACCCCGATGCCGGCGGCGCCCGCCAGGTACATCGGGCGGCGGCCGACCCGGTCCGACAACGCGCCCCACACCGGGATCGTGACGAAGTGGATGGCAGAGGAGATCAGCACGGCGTTGAGCACGGTGGAGTTGGAGATGCCGGTGGTCTTGGCGTACGTGATGACGAAGACCGTGATCAGGTAGAACGAGATGTTCTCGGCCAGGCGCGCGCCGATGGCGATGACCACGTCGCGCCAGTGGTCGCGCAGCACGCCGACGATCGGCGCCCGCTCCTCCGGCTCGGCCTGCTGGAAGACCGGCGACTCGGTGATCGACAGCCGGATCCACAGCCCGATCAGCACCAGCACCCCCGACAGCAGGAACGGCACCCGCCAGCCCCACGCCAGGAACGCCGCGTCCGACTGCCAGGCGGCCAGCGCCGCCAGCACGCCGGTGGCCAGCAGGTTGCCGCCCGGCGCGCCCGCCTGCGGCCAGGAGGCCCAGAAGCCGCGCCGCTCCGCGTCGCCGTGCTCGGAGACGATCAGCACCGCGCCGCCCCACTCGCCGCCCAGCGCGAAGCCCTGCACCAGGCGCAGCAGCGTCAGCAGCAGCGGCGCCGCGGCGCCCACGCCCGCGTACGTGGGCAGGCAGCCGATCAGGAACGTGGCCGCCCCCATCAGCAGCAGGCTGACCACCAGCAGCCGCTTGCGGCCGAGCCGGTCGCCGAAGTGGCCGAAGATCAGGCCGCCGAGCGGGCGGGCGACGAATCCGACGGCGTAGGTGAGGAACGCCAGAAGCGTGCCGGTCAGGGGGTCGGCCTCGGGGAAGAAGAGCTTGTTGAACACGAGAGCGGCTGCCGAGCCGTACAGGAAGAAGTCGTACCACTCGATGGTGGTGCCGATCAGGCTCGCGGCGACGATCTTCTTGATGGAAGTGGCCATGCCGGTCACGCTAGGGAGTGACCGGCGTCACTCATATGGCGTCGGGGCCCACAGTCTGTGCTGGGGATGTGTGGCCGAGCCGGTGCAGGCGCAGCGCGAGCTGGATCTCCAGCGCCCGCTCGGGCTCCAGCCAGCCGTCGCCCAGCAGCTTGCCGACCCGGTCGAGCCGCTGCGTCACGGTGTTGACGTGGATGTGCATGGCCTCTGCCGTACGGGAGGGGGAGCCGCCGGAGCCGAAGTAGGCGGCCAGCGTGCCGGCCAGGGCGGTGCCCCTGCGGGCGTCGTACTCGACCACCGGGCCGAGCACCGAGGCGACGAAGCCGCGCACGTCACGGCCGTCGCCGACGAGCAGGCCGACGAAGCCCAGCTCACCGGCGGAGGCGCCGTCGCCCGCGCGGCCGAGCGCGATCAGCGCCTCGGCGCAGCGGCGCGCCTCGTGGTAGGCGGCGGCCACGCCGCTCGCCTCCGAGGCGTCGGCTCCTGGGCCGTTCGCCGGTGACACGCCCGCTGGTGAGGCGCCTGCCGATGACGAGCCCGCCGGTGTGGTGCCCGCCGGTGAGGCGCCCGCCGTCGCCGGAGTGCCCAGGGAGGCGCTCAGCTCGGTCGCCACGCGGTGCGCCATGGCGCCGGCGTCCCGGCCGGGCAGCAGCAGCACCACCTCGCCGGCCCGTCCGGCGGCGAGCCCGTGCCGCAGCGCGGCCTGCGAGGACGCCCAGAACGCGGCCCGCTCCCGCTGCCCGTCGTGCCGCGCCACCACCACGACGTGCGGCGCCGACAGGTCCACCCCCAGCCGCCGCGCCCGGTCGGCCAGGCCGGGCGAGCCGGGCCGGGTGATCAGGTCGTCCAGCAGCTCGCCCCTGACCCGCCCCTCAGCCTCGGCCACGCTCCTGCGGAACAGCAGCAGCAGCGCGCACACCAGCGCCGCCCGCTCCAGGATCCGCCCGTCGGCGTCGTCGCTGCGCAGGATCAGCGTGCACAGCGGCTCCCCGCCGACGTCCACCGACGCGATCAGCAGATCCGCCCTGCGCACGGTACGCCCCAGCGCCCGCGACGCCTGGGCCGCCTCGAACACCCCGGCGTCGAGTTCGCCCACATCGCCGGTGATCGGCTTGCCCAGGTCGTCCAGGACCGCCAGGGAGCCGCCGAGCACGTCGGTCACCACGGCGGCCACGTCCTCGATCCCGCCGCCGCGCAGCACCAGCGACGTCATCCGGTCGTGCGCCAGCGCCGCCCGCTCGACCGCCTCGGCGTGCTCGCGGGCCGTGCGGTGCGCGCTGGACAGCTCCTCCAGCGCGTTCCTGGTCTCCTGCAGCAGCCGGGCGTTGTCGATCGCGACGGCGGCGTGCGCCGCCAGGCTGGCCAGCAGCGACACCTCCTCCTGGTGGAACGGCCGGGCGCTGCGGTTGGCCGCCATCAGCACGCCTATCACCCGCTTGCCCAGCCGCAGCGGCACGCCCAGGATCGCGACCAGGCCCTCCTCCTTGACGGCCTCGTCGATGTGGGTCTTGTGCTGGAAGCGGGCGTCGGCGAAGTAGTCGGCGGTCGAGTACGGCGTCGCCGTCTGCGCCACCAGCCCGCCCAGCCCCGCCCCCATCGCCAGCCGCAACGCCCGGAACTTGGCCGAGATCGACCCGTCGGTGACCCGCATGTACGTGTCGCCCTGCTCGGGGTCGTGCAGCGTCATGTACGCGATGTCGGTCGCCAGGAGCTGCCTGGCCCGGTGCACGATGGCCTCCAGCACGGCGTCCAGGTCACGCAGCGCCGCCAGGTCGCCGGCCGTGTCGTAGAGCGCCGACAGCTCGGCCTCGCGCCTGGCGCGCCGCTTGAGCAGCGCGCGCACCTTCAGCGCCTCGACCTTGGCCTGCTCCAGCTCCTTGATCGCCGCCGGATCCGCGCCCGCCGCCCTGGCCTGGATGATCGGCCCCTCGAACTCGACCGCGGACGCCTCCCGCGCCAGGAGTTCGAGGAAGCGTGTGCTCATCAATGGGCCGTCCAGCCGCCATCGATGGGGATCGACACGCCCGTGATGAACGAGCCCGCGGGGCCGCACAGGTAGGCGACCATCTCGGCGACCTCGTCCGGCTCGATCAGGCGCTTGATCGCCGCCGGCTGGAGCATGACGTCCTCGACCACCTGCTCGCGCGAGATGCCGTGCACCTCCGCCTGGTCGGCGATCTGGCTCTCCACCAGCGCGGTGCGCACGTACGCGGGGCACACGCACGTCGAGGTCACCCCGTGCGGCGCGCCTTCGAGCGCCAGCGCCTTGGAGAACCCCTCCAGCGCGTGCTTGGCCGTGACGTAGGCCGACTTGTACGGCGAAGCCCGCAGCCCGTGCACCGAGGAGACGTTGACGAAGCGCCCCCAGCCCCGCTCGTACATGCCGGGCAGCACCCGCCGCGCGATCAGGAACGGCGCCTGCACCATGACCTGGACGATCGCGGCGAACACCGCGGGCGGGAACTCCTCGATCGGCGCCACGTGCTGGAACCCCGCGTTGTTGACCACGATGTCCACCGGCTCGCCGGGCAGCAGCTCGACGAACCCCGGATCGCTCAGGTCGGCCGTCACCGCCACCCCGCCGACCTCGGCGGCTACCTTCCCGGCCGCCTCCCCGCTCTTGTCGGCGACCAGCACCCTCGCCCCGCCGGCGGCCAGCCGTCTCGCGCAGGCGGCCCCGATCCCGGCCCCGCCCCCGGTGACGAGCGCGGTCCGCCCCGTCAGCTCCTTCGCCATGAGACCGACCCTAAGCGCTCGCATGCGATCACCGGCATGGGTGCCGGCGACATAGATCCGTGCCTCGTTATGTGCGCGGATCTTCGTGGTACGGTTTTCCCATGCACGCGTATTCGTACTCCTGGTGGCCCGCCTCCTAGGCGGACCTCCTCGCGTCATACGCATCCCGGCCGCCTCGACGAGGCGGCCGTTGTCATGTCCGGCCCCCTGTCGAGCACCTCAGACGAAAGGGC
>NZ_JAHKRL010000452.1 GCF_019396405.1 Nonomuraea rhizosphaerae
AGGAGGCGTCCCTGGGGACGCCTCCTCCGGGGAGGAAGGGGTGCGGCGGGGACGGCCAAGGCCCGCGGGGAGGTCAGTGCGGCCGTGACCGCCACCCCCCGCGGGGAATCGCTACGGCCGTGACCGCCACCCCCCGCGGGGAATCGGTACGGCCGTGGCCGCCGGCCGCCGCGAGGGCGGTGCGGCCGGAGGCCGTCAGCGCCCTCGTGAGCCGGTGTGGGTCAGGCGTGGTGGCACTTGACGAGGCCGGAGATCTCCTCGGCCGCGCCGGCGCCGTAGGCGGCGGCGAACCGCTCCAGGAAGCCCTTCTGCCCCAGCTCGTACTCCTGCCCGCCGACCCGCTCCAGCACGTGCGTGGCGGTCAGGTTGCCGAGCTGCCCGCAGCGCTCCAGCGGCAGCTCCCAGGCCAGGCCGGCCAGGAAGCCGGCGCGGAAGGCGTCGCCGACGCCGGTCGGGTCGGCCTTGCCCAGCTCGGGCGCGGGCGCGACCTGGACGGACGGCTCACCGGCGCGGTCGATGACGGCGCCCTTGGGGCCGAGCGTGGTGACGCGGACGCCCACGCGCCGCAGCACCTCGCTGTCGGACCAGCCGGTCTTCTGCTGGATGAGGCCCTTCTCGTAGTCGTTGGAGAAGAGGTAGGCGGCGCCGTCGACGAGGTCGCGGATCTGCTCGTCGGCCATGCGGGCCAGCTGCTGGGAGGGGTCGGCGGCGAACGGGATGCCGCGCTGGCGGCACTCGTCGGTGTGGCGCAGCATGGCGTCGGGGTCGTTCGGGCTGACCAGCACCAGGTCGAGGCCGCCGACGCGGTCGGCGACAGGCTGCAGCTCGATGCTGCGCGCCTCGGCCATCGCGCCGGTGTAGAACGAGGCGATCTGGTTGTGGTGCTGGTCGGTGGTGCACAGGAAGCGCGCCGTGTGGTGCGTCTCGGACACGTGCACGGAGCCGCAGTCGACGCCGTGGCGCTCCAGCCAGGAGCGGTAGTCGGCGAAGTCGTTGCCGACGGCGCCGACGAGGACGGGGCTGAGCCCCAGGCACCCCATGCCGAAGGCGATGTTGGCCGCGCACCCTCCGCGACGGATCTGCAGGTCGTCTACCAGGAAGGAGAGCGATACCCGATCGAGCTGCTCGGCGATGAGCTGGTCGCCGAAGCTTCCTGGGAAGGTCATCAGATGGTCTGTCGCGATGGAGCCGGTGACGGCGATGCGCACGGGATTCTTCTTCCTCGTTGTCAGCAAGCCAATGAGCCCAACGAGAATACGCGAAGGTCCCGCGCGCACAAACGCGAGCGGGACCCGGCCTTCAACGGTGACTAGTTGAAGGAGTCGCCACAGGCGCAGGAGCCGGTGGCGTTGGGGTTGTCGATCGTGAAGCCCTGCTTCTCGATCGTGTCCACGAAGTCGATGGAGGCGCCCATCAGGTAGGGGGCGCTCATCCTGTCGGTGACCACGCTGACGCCGCCGAAGTCCGACACCACGTCGCCGTCCATCGAGCGGTCGTCGAAGAAGAGCTGGTAGCGCAGGCCGGAGCAACCGCCCGGCTGCACGGCCACGCGCAGCTGCAGGCCCTCCTCGCCCTGCTGCTCAAGCAGGCTCTTGACCTTGGCGGCGGCCGCGTCAGTCAGGATCAGGCCCTGCGCCGTGGTCTCGCTGCTCTCAACCGTCATCTGCTGACTCCCTAACCCGGCTGTCTGTTTTCGACGTCCTACTAAGACGCTACCAACACATGCCGGGTGCCACACATTCCCAGGCGCCCCGGCCCCGGGAATGTGGGGCTTCGCACCTTGTGTCATCATGTATCGTCAGTTTGACGATAAGGAGGTGTGGCCATGGCCACGCAGACCGGACTGCCCCTTTACGTGCTCGGACAGGGCGCCGACCCGCACAGCGAGAGGGGGGTCGACTGCCCGGGAGAGCTGCCCCCCGCCTCCGACCCCGGCCTGGTCGAGCGCGCCCGCAAGGCCAAGCAGGTCCTCGGCGACCGGCTGTTCGTGCTGGGTCACCACTACCAGCGCGACGAGGTCATCCAGTTCGCCGACGTGACCGGCGACTCCTTCAAGCTGGCCCAGCAGGCGGCCGCCCGGCCCGAGGCGGAGTTCATCGTCTTCTGCGGCGTGCACTTCATGGCCGAGTCCGCCGACATCCTGACCTCCCCGGCCCAGAAGGTGGTGCTGCCCGACCTGGCGGCCGGCTGCTCGATGGCCGACATGGCGACCTTCGACCAGGTGGAGGAGTGCTGGGAGTCGCTGGAGGACGCCGGTCTCGCCGACCGCGTGATTCCCGTCACGTACATGAACTCCAGCGCCGACATCAAGGCGTTCTGCGGCCGCAACGGCGGCACGGTGTGCACCTCCTCCAACGCGAAGCGGGCCCTGGACTGGGCGTTCGAGCAGGGCGAGAAGGTGCTGTTCCTGCCCGACCAGCACCTGGGCCGCAACACGGCGGTGCTGGAGATGGGCATGTCGCTGGACGACTGCGTCGTCTGGAACCCGCACCGGCCGGACGGCGGCCTGACCCGCGAGCAGCTCGACCGGGCGCGGATGATCCTGTGGAAGGGCCACTGCTCGGTGCACGGCCGCTTCACGGCCGAGTCGGTCGACGACGTACGGCGCCGCATCCCCGGCGTGAACGTGCTGGTGCACCCGGAGTGCCGGCACGAGGTCGTCCTCAAGGCCGACCACGTGGGCTCGACCGAGCACATCATCAGGACGCTGGAGGCGGCCCCGGCGGGTTCGAGCTGGGCGGTCGGCACGGAGCTGAACCTGGTCAAGCGGCTCGGGACGATGTTCCCGGACAAGAACGTGTCGTTCCTGGACCGGACGGTCTGCTACTGCTCGACCATGAACCGGATCGACCTGCCGCACCTGGTGTGGGCGCTGGAGTCGCTGGCGCTGGGCGAGGTCGTCAACCGGATCACCGTCGACGACGACACCGCCCACTGGGCCAGGGCCGCCCTGGACCGCATGCTGGCCCTCCCGTAGATCCCCCGCCGTGCTCCGTGGTCACGGGATCCAGGCCTGGATCCCGTGACC
>NZ_JAHKRL010000453.1 GCF_019396405.1 Nonomuraea rhizosphaerae
CCAAGGGCGGCGAGACCGAGCTGGCGCGTGCCGAGGAGGTCGACTACATCGACGTCTCACCGCGCCAGATGGTGTCGGTGGCCACCGCGATGATCCCGTTCCTGGAGCACGACGACGCCAACCGGGCGCTCATGGGCGCCAACATGATGCGCCAGTCGGTGCCGCTGCTCCGCAGTGAGGCGCCGCTGGTCGGCACGGGTATGGAGTACCGCGCCGCCACCGACACCGGCGAGATGGTCAACGCCGAGAAGGCCGGCGTGGTCGAGGAGGTCTCCGCCGACTACGTGACCGTCATGAACGACGACGGCACCCGCACCACCTACCGCATCGCCAAGTTCCGGCGCTCCAACCAGGGCACCTCCATCAACCAGAAGCCCATCGTGGCCGAAGGGGACCGCGTCGAGGCGAACCAGGTCATCGCCGACGGGCCGTGCACCGACAAGGGTGAGATGGCGCTCGGCAAGAACCTGCTGGTGGCGTTCATGCCGTGGGAGGGGCACAACTACGAAGACGCGATCATCTTGTCCCAGCGGCTGGTGCAGGATGATGTGTTGTCCTCGATTCACATCGAGGAGCACGAGGTTGATGCTCGTGACACCAAGCTGGGGCCGGAGGAGATCACCCGGGACATCCCGAACGTCTCCGAGGAGGTGCTGGCCGATCTGGACGAGCGTGGCATCATCCGGATCGGTGCCGAGGTGGTGCCGGGTG
>NZ_JAHKRL010000454.1 GCF_019396405.1 Nonomuraea rhizosphaerae
GCGCCCGCGGCCACGGCCGCGAGCGCCCAGTCCCTGATCAGGCCGGTGGCATGGCGGCCACCACGGCCTGCCTGCCGCTCCGCCGCAGAGCCACGCCGACCGCCGACAGCGCGGCGCCCACCGCCGACGTGTCCACACCGGCGCCCCAGACCGTCTTCCCCTCCACTCTGCACTCGGCGTAGGCCGTCACTCCCGCGCCAGCCTGACGGTCCGGATCGGCCGTGGCCTCACGATGCACGGCGCGTACGTCGATGCCCCAGGGAGCGAGCCTGGCGCCGATGGTCCTGGCGTCGTGCTCGCCCGCGCCGTCAAGGTACAGCGTGGTGGTGATCCGCCCGCCGGCAACGTACAGCTCGCCCGCCGGGCCTTCGGAGGAAAGGTACTCCTTCTCGAACAGCGTCCAGATCTGCTCGGGCGCGAGCTCGCAGCCCAGCTCCTCCGCGCTCGCCTGGACCACCGTGGCGAAATCCCGCTGCAGCTCCTTGGGCAGCCGCATGCCGTACCAGGCGTTCATGATGTAGGCGACGCCGCCCTTGCCCGACTGGGTGGTGATGCGGACGACCGCCTCGTACGTGCGCCCCACGTCCTTGGGGTCGATCGGCAGGTACGGCATCCGCCACGGCTGGTCGTCGATGCTCGCCCCGGCCTCGGCGGCCTCGCCCTCCAGGCTGTCGAAGCCCTTCCTGATCGCGTCCTGGTGGGAGCCGGAGAAGGAGGTGTAGACCAGGTCGCCCCCGTAGGGGTGACGGGGATGGACGGGGATCTCGTTGCACCACTCGACGGTGTCGCGGATCCTGTCGATGTCGGAGAAGTCGATGCCCGGGTCCACGCCGTGGCTGAACATGTTCATCCCCAGCGTCACGAGGCAGACGTTGCCCGCGCGCTCGCCGTTGCCGAACAGGCAGCCCTCGATGCGCTCGGCGCCGGCCAGCAGGGCCAGCTCCGCCGAGGCGACCCCGGTCCCGCGGTCGTTGTGCGGGTGGATGGACAGGCAGACGTGCTCCCGCCTCGACAGGTTCCGGTCCAGCCACTCGATCTGGTCGGCGAAGACCGAGGGCAGCGACCGCTCCACGGTGGTGGGGAAGTTCAGGATTATCGGCCGGTCAGAACCCGGCTCCCACACGTCCATAACCGCCTCGCAGACCTCCAGGGAGAAGTCGGCCTCGGTCTCGTTGAACAATTCAGGCGAGTACTGCAGGCGGAAATTTCCTTCACGAAGCTCTTTGTCGGCGTATTTTTTCACCAGCTCCGTCCCGCGGACGGCCAGGTCCTTGCACTGCTGCCGGTCCATTCCGAAGACCACCCGCCGAAACAGCGGGGCCGTCGCGTTGTAGAGGTGGAGGGTCGCCCTGGGCGCCCCCGACAGGCATCGCACGGTGCGCTCGATCAGCTCGTCACGGGCCGGGACCAGGGCCGATACCCAGACGTCGTCCGGGATCCGGTCCTCCTCGATGAGCAGCCGGACAAAGTCATGATCGTCCTGGCTGGCCACGGGGAAGCCGATCTCGATCTCCTTGTAGCCGATCTCCACCAGAAGCTCGAACATCCTGAGTTTACGCGCCGGCGACATCGGATTGGCCAGGGACTGATTTCCGTCCCTGAGGTCCGTGGACAGCCATCGAGGCGCGGACTTAATTCGCCCGTCCGGCCATGTCCGGTCGGGAAGAACAAGAGGAGTGAAATCTGAATAACGCTCTACCGATCGATTCCCGCCCATTTCCGTATCTCCTTCTTCGAGCCCATTCGGTGGCTCTGGTCTTCTCTATTACCAAATAATTTTCTATTTCCCCTGGTCAAGAGGGAAGTCAGGGGAAACGCCTTCCTGCACCGAAGGTTCGCTCCGGGGGTATCGAAAGTTCGCCCTGGTGCGCCTCTCCGACCGCCACCGCTACCGGAAAGCGCCGACTCCCTGAGTCAGACTGAGCGTGTGACATCGGTTCCACATCTGGCGTCGAGCTGCCGCGGGCTTCCTGTCGGGGAAGCGCTTCCCCGCTCGCTCCCCCAGGTGGGGGGCGCGGAAGGAAGCCTCAGCGGGCGGAAGGACTGACATGACGACGACCAGCATCGGTTCCCCTGCCGGGTTTCTTCCTCTTCAGCGCGGCATGCTCTGCCTGGTGGAAGCGCGGCCCTCCGTGCAGTTCAACTTCCTCCTGCGCTTCCTCACCGGAGCCTCGCTGAGCTCGGCCGTCGCCGGTGAGGGCGAGCTGGGCAGGACCGCCTGGGCCGCGCTGACCTGGACGCTGGCCGTGGTCGCCGTCTATCTCTACAACGGGGTCATGGACGTGTGCGAGGACCGGCTCAACGGCTCGCGCCGGCCCATCGCGAGGGGCGAATTACCGCCCACCGTGGCCACCGCCGTCGCAGCCGGCGTCGCGGTGGCCTCCGTGGCGGGCAGCGTCATGCTCGGTCCCGCGCACATGGGTATGATCGTTTTTCTGCTGGCACTCGGTTACCTGTATTCCGGACCGCCCTTCCACCTCAAGCGCAGGACCAGCGGAACGATCGCGATCGGGATGACGGCCAGCGTGCTGAGCTACGTGGCCGGCGCCTACGCCTATGCCGGAGAGCTCCAGAACTGGCCGCCGCTGATCGTCTTCGTGCTCGCCGCCTCCCTCTGGACCGGCCTGGTCGGCACCGCGACCAAGGACCTGCCCGACATGGAGGGCGACGCGGCGGCCGGCCGCGTGACCTTCGCCGTCATGCACGGGGAAGGCGCGCTGCGGCTGGCCATCATCGGCGTCTCGATCACGCTGCCCGCCGTCGTCACGAGCGTGGTGGTGCTGATGGATCTCTCGCTGGGCCTTCCCGCCGCCGCCATGTGCGCCGGCGGGATGGCCATCGCCCTGCTCTGCAGCGCCTCGATCCCGCCGGGGCCGCGCAGGCGCCAGCCGTACGCCCTGTTCATGATCACCCAGTACGTGCTGCACGCCTGCGTGATCGTTCCTCAGTTGCTGCGCGACTGGCCACTCGGCTGAGCGGCCGGCCGCGCCCCTAGCGCCCAACGACCAGCCCGCTCGACTGGGCGGGCACGTGACCGGGCTGGGCCTTCAGGTCCGGCGGCAGGTCCGAGCGCTGGGTGATGTTCAGCTTGCGGTACACGCGCGTCAGGTGCTGCTCGACGGTGCTCACCGTGATGAACAGCTTGGCGGCGATCTCCCTGTTGGAGTAGCCGACCGTGGCCAGGCTGGCCACCCTGCGCTCGGCGTCGCTGAGAATGGCGGCCACCCGGTTGGGTCCGGTGTCGTCCCCCTCCTCCGCCGTGCCCTCGACCGCGAGGGCCTGGCTCAGCGGGCGGGCGCCGCACTCCTGGGCCAGGGCCCGCGCCCGGCTGGCGATGATGCCCGCCCGCCGGAACTCGCCCACGCCGTGGTAGGCCTCGGTGAGCTCGACCAGCGACCTGGCCAGCTCGTAACGGTCACCGCAGGCCTGAAGGTACTCGGAGGCCTGGCGGAGCAACATCGGCCGGTGCCGCGCCTCGCTGCCGGCGGCCAGCATCCGCAGCGCCACGCCGTCCGTGCGCTCCGAACCGGGCCCCGACGCGCCGAGCTGCTCCTCTGCCAGCTCACGGGCCTCGTCGTGCCTGCCCAGGCCGATGAGGGCGGCCGCCACGTCGGTGCGCCAGGCGATGAACCCCGGCGCGTCCATGTTCCACTGGGTCAGCAGGTCGCCGCAGAGCCGGAAGTCGCGCAACGCGGCCGCCGGGTTGCCCACGGCGAGCTGGTAGCGTCCACGCGCCTGAAGGAACCGCAACCCGAACCTGGTCTGCAACATCGTCTCGGGGAAGGACTGGTTGAGCTGCGTGAGCGCCTCGCTGTAGCGGCCCATCGCGGTCGCGGCCAGCATGAGGGTGGCCACGGGGCCGCCGACGGCCACGCCCCAGCTCCCCGGGGGGAGCAGTTCCAGCGCCTGACGGGCGTACGAGGCGGCGTCCTCCAGGTCTCCCCTGCGCAGGGAGATCTCCGCCCGGATGGCGGTGAGGCGGGCGCGGCGGGCCGGCGAGCGGCCAGGGCTCAGCTCCGCGATCCGCTCGTCGCACCACGGGGCCGCCCGGTCGGCGCGGCCGGCGTAGACGAGGGCGAGCAGAGCGCTCTCCACGGTGTCCATGGACATCTCGTCGAGGCTGGAGCTGCTCAGGATCCGCTCGGCCGTGCTGACCGCCCGGTCGAGCGGGCCGCCGGTCAGCACACTGGCCAGGGTGTCGATCGACTCCAGTCTCCGGCTCACCTGGAACGGCAGCACGGCCTCGCTGATGTGCTGGCCCGCCCAGCTGTTCATGTGGGCCAGCAGCGGCGGCGCCGTGCAGCGCAGCCACATCCTGGTGCCCACGCCCTCGGCGACCGTGCCGGGGTCGTCGCCGAACTCCGTCATGCGCTCCAGCACGTCACAGGCCACGTCCATCTTGCCGTGCCACAGCAGCGCCCTGGCCAGGACGATCGCGTCACTGCCGCTCAGGGTGCCGTTGTGCAGCGCGGCGGTCAGCTCCTCCATGTGGCTGATCGGCGCCTTCGGGTCGATGCGCCACTCCGCGCGCATCAGCATGGTCGCGATCACCGTGCGCTCACGGTCGTCCAGATTGCCGCGCAGGGCGAGCTTGAGGTAGTCGACGCCGGACTCGACGTCGCCGTCCACCAGCCTGCGCCGGGCCGCCGACTCCAGCACGGGCACGCACCAGGGGGCGTCGGCCACGTCCGCCTTGCTCAGCTGCTCGGCGATCGCCAGGTCGGAGGCCCCGTCGCTGTAGAGCAGCTGGGCCGCGCACTGGTGCATGTAGTGGCGCTTGTCGGCGCCCAGGTCGGCCAGGACGGCGGCCGCGCCCGCCTCGTGGCGGAAGCGGCCCTCCGTCAGCAGGCCAGCCGTCTCCAGCCAGTGGATCGACAGAGGGACGGAGGTCGTGTCCGAGTGGGCCAGCCGCTGCGCGAGCGCGGGGTCGTCGATCGCCGCCACCCACCTGGCCACGTCCAGCAGCGACGGATCGGCCCGGTGCAGGCACGACAGCACGGCCTCGCCGTAGCTCTCGGCCGGCGACTCGCAGCCGGTCCTGGAGAAGTCCTCGATCAAGCCGTTCACCAGAAGGGGGTTGCCGCCGCTGAGGTCGTACCACTCCGGCATCAGCCGCTCGGCCGTCTCGTGCCCCAGGCGCTCGCTCGCCATGCTCAGCGTGGCGCCGCGGGAGAGCGGCAGCAGCCTGATGGCGGTGCAGTGCGGCTGGCGCATGACCTCGGTGGGGAAGGACCTGTCGGTCTGGTGGGTGTAGTCGGCGTGGCCGAACACCGTCATGACCGGTGACGACCTGGCCCTGCGCATGAAGTAGGACAGGCAAGTCTGGGAGGTGCGGTCGGAGTCGTGGACGTCGTCGACGACGATCACCAGTGGCAGCTGCTCGGCCAGTGACAGCAGCACCCCGCAGAGCTCCTCGACCACCTGGGTGTCCAGCTGGTCGCCGGCCTGGCGCAGAAGGTCCGTCGTGCGCTCGCGCAGCGGCTCACCCAGGGGGGCGTTGTGAAGGAGCTGGCCGATCACGCCGAGAGGGAGATCGCGCTCCGCCCGCGACGCCGTCGCCACGAGGGGCAGCGCCCCCTTGTCGTAGGCATGCTCGGCGAAGGCGTGGAGCAGCTCGCTCTTCCCCGTGGCCACCACGCCGGTCACCATCGCGCCCCTGCTTCTGCCTTCGAGCGTCTCGACCAGCAGCCTCTGCAGCGAGGCCATTGCCGCGTCTCTCTCGTAGAACCCCATATTGAGCGCTCCTCACCCTAGGGCGAACGTCTTTCATGGCCGCATAACCGATTCACAATCAATACGCTACGCCCGCCACTTATAGGCCCACAACGGGGTGACCCTTAATACCATCTCATCTACAACTTTCGATCCCCTCACGGGACACAAAAAGGCGCCGCACCCGGATACGAAAGGGCGCGGCGCACGGGGAACTGTGCCTGCTGTCTGCGGTTTATTCAGCGATCTTCGTCCTGGTCGTCCAGCGGTAGATCAGTCCTTGGCAGTCGCCTTCGAGGTGGTAGTGCTCCTCCGTCCGCTCGAAGTGCTCATATCCGCTGCGGTAGGGGATCTTGACCTTCTCGTCCGCTCGGGTCAGCCGCTTGAAGCGGAACTTCTCCGGAAAGTCCGTCGGGCCGCCGAGCAGAAAGATATTGACGTCGTACGGGCCGTAGTCGGAAATCACGCAATCGGCGAGGGCCTCTCTCATCGAGTCGGAAACCAAAGTCATGGACACCTCCGTTAATTGACCTTTACACCATTTTAGGCAGCCATTTCCCGGCAGCCATCCCCGGTGCACCCCTACTAACTGTCGCGCGCCGTCCAGCGGAAGGACCTGAGACACAGGAGCAGGCCGAGCAGGCACCAGATGCCGAGCACCAGCGCCACCATCGGCAGCTGCCAGGTGCCGGTCGGCTCCAGGGCCACCGCGTGCTCGGGCATGAACACCGAGCGCATGCCCTGGGTCATCCACTTGAGCGGGAAGATCGAGGCGAAGATCTGCAGGAACCCCGGCACGTCGGCGAAGGGGATGTAGACGCCCGAGCAGAACTGCACGATGAGGAAGGGCAGGGTGATCACCGCGTTGGCCCCGCGCGTCGATTTCGGCAGGCTGCCGACCGCGATGCCCAGGAACGTGCAGGCGATGCCGCCGAGCAGGAGGACCCAGCCGAACGTCAGCCACCGGTCGAACGTGGTGGGCAGCTGGACGCCGAACATCAGCACGCCGACCGCGACCAGGAGAGCGACCTCGGCGAGCATGCACACCAGGACCTGGATGATCTTGCCGCCGAAGTAGGCCATGCGCGGCATCGGCATGCCGTACAGCCGCTTGAGCGTGCCGTCGTGGCGTTCCAGCGTGATGTTGATGCCCAGGTTCTGGAAGGACGTGCTCATGATGCCGGCGCCGATCATGCCGGCGGTGAGGAGCTGGGCGCCCGTGACGCCGGGCACTCCCATCCTGCTCTTGGTCATGGCTCCCAGCAGCATCAGCATGATCGCCGGGAGCGAGAAGATGACGATGAACTGGCTCTTGGTGCGGAAGAAGCCCTTGAGCTCCAGCGCGCCGCGCTTCAGCGCCAGCCGGCCGGCGCTGGGCAGGCGGACCGTCTCCACCGGCCGGATGCCGGTCGGTCGCGTGGGCAACGTTGCTGTCACGACTGCTCTCCGATGAGTCCGAGGTAGGTGTCTTCGAGAGTCGGCCGCGTGACGGTCAGATCGGGGATCTCCCCGTCGAACTGCGCCATGAGCTCGGCGACGACCCGCGTGGGCGCCGGGGTCTTCACCCGGCGCTCCCCGCCGGGGGTGGACCAGCTGACCGTCGCCTCCGCCTCCGCGCGACCGGCCAGCGTGGCCGGCTCGCCGACCGCGACGACGCGGCCTCCCGCGATCACCCCGACCCTGCTCGCCAGCGCCTCGGCCTCGTCCAGGTAGTGCGTGGTCAGCACGATGGTGGTGCCCTCGTCGGCCAGCAGCGAGATCAGGCTCCAGAACTGGCGGCGGGCCTCGGGATCGAACCCCGTGGTCGGCTCGTCGAGGAACAGAAGCTCAGGGCTGCCCACGACGCCCAGGGCCACGTCGACCCTGCGCCGCTGGCCGCCGGACAGGGAGCGGACGCGGGCGTCGGCCTTCGCCGACAATCCCACCAGCTCGATGACGGATTCGGGATCGCGTGGCCGGGGGAAGTAGCTCGCGAAGTGGTTCACCGTCTCCCGGACGGTGAACTCGGCGGCGTCGGTGGCCGACTGCAGCACGATTCCGAGCTTGGACCGCCAGACGCGGCCGGCCCGGCCCGGATCCTCGCCGAGCACACTGACCTCGCCGCCGTCCCGCCTGCGGTGGCCTTCCAGGATCTCGACCGTGGTGGTCTTGCCGGCACCGTTGGGCCCCAAGAGCGCGAAGACCTCGCCCCGGGCGATTTCCAGGTCGATGCCGTCCACGGCGGTCACGTCGCCGTATTTCTTACGCAGCTCACGTACACGTACTGCTGAGTCGCTCATGCCTCCTTAGGGTTCGAGATAGGTGGGAAATGCGATATTCGTCCTTCGGCACCCCACCTCTACGTCCTTCGATACCCCTACCGGTTTCCACTCCTGGTCAAGGGCTCCCTGTGGCAACCTTACGGGGCGAACCCCAAGTCAAACGGCGGACCCCCATCAACCGTTCGGTGGATGACGAGGATCCAGGAGAGCGGGGATTCTCGAACCATGACAGTCATCGAAATCAACGGCCTGCAGAAGAACTACAAGGACCACAAGGTGCTCGACGGCGTCACGCTGACCGTCGGCCGAGGCGAGATTTTCGGCATCCTCGGCCCCAATGGCGCCGGCAAGACCACCACCGTCGAGTGCGCTTCCGGGCTGCGTAAGCCTGACGGCGGCACCCTGCGCGTGCTCGGTCTGGACCCGCAGACCCAGCGGCGCGAGCTGCTTCAGCGCATCGGCACCCAGCTGCAGGAGGCCGCCCTGCCCGACGCCATCAAGGTGGGCGAGGCCCTGCAGATGTACGCCTCCTTCTACGACAAGCCCGCCGACTGGCGCGCCCTGATGGAGGAGTGGGGGCTGGCCGAGAAGCGGCGCGCCCGTTTCGCCAGTCTTTCCGGCGGCTGGAAGCAGCGCCTGTTCATCGCGCTCGCCCTGGTCGGCAACCCCGAGGTCGTCTTCCTCGACGAGCTGACCACCGGCCTTGACCCCTCCGCCCGCCGGCTGACCTGGGGCCTGATCCGCGACATGCGCGACCGCGGCGTCACCGTCGTCCTGGTCACCCACTTCATGGACGAGGCGGAGGCGCTCTGCGACCGCATCGCCGTCATCGACAACGGGCGCGTCATGCACGAGGGCAGCCCGAACGAGCTCATCTCCGCGGGCCAGGCCGCCAACCTCGACGACGCTTACTTCGCACTCACTGAGAGGACCGTGTAATGAAGGGTCTCGGCAATGTCATCGCGATCGAGCTCAAGCTGGCCATGCGTGACCCCATGTCGGCCTTCTTCGCGCTCGCCTTCCCCGCGGTCATCCTGTGGGTGAAGATGCGCAACGGCGGCACGCTGCCCGGCGGGCTGCCCACCATCGACGCCATCGTCCCGATGCTCAGCGTCTTCGTCACCGGCCTGGCCTCGCTGGTCGTCCTGCCGGCCACGCTGGCCCAGTACCGCGAACGCCGGGTGCTCAAGCGGCTGCGCGCCACCCCGGCCTCCTCCACCATGGTCTTCGGCGCCCAGTGGGCCGCGCACATGCTGCTCGCCGCGCTCGGCTTCGCCCTGCTGGCCGTCATCGGGCTGATCGCGTACGGCCTGAGCGGGCCGTCCAACCCCGGCCAAGTCGTCCTCGCCTGGGTTCTCGGCGCGCTCAGTCTCGGCGCGATCGGGCTGCTCCTCGGGGCAGTGGTGCCGAGCGGCCGTGCCGCCACGGTGGTCGGCCTGGCGATCTTCTTCCCGATGGTCTTCGTCTCCGGCGCGATGAGCGCCCGTGAGACGCTGCCGGAGTCGATGCGCTCCATCGGCGACTGGACCCCCATGGCTCCCGCCGTCCAGGCGATCCGCGCCGGATGGGAAGGACAGCCCATCTCCCTGCCCGCCCTGATCGTCATGGCTGTGATCTTCGTTGTCGCCGGTGGCGTCGCGCTGAAGGCGTTCCGCTGGTGAGAAACATCGAAGCCGACGTCTCGCGATGGGACCGAGCCTGGCCGGCCCTGCCCTACCTCTTCATCCTGCTGCCGACGGTCTTCGCCCTGCTGCGGACCCCGAGGCTGGACGTGGCGGTACTGGCGGTCTGCACCGGAGTCTGGCACTGGTTCATGGTCTCATCGCGATTCAGCCGGATCGACCGGCCGTTCATAGCGATCGCCTACTTCGCCGTGATGCTCATCTTCATCGCGGCGCTGATCAGGATCGACTCGCTGTTCACGGTCGCCGGCCTGGGCGCCTTCGTCCAGGCCTTCGCCCTGTTACAGGGCTGGATGGCCTACGTGGGAGTGGCCGCGACGGCGGCGGTGCTGGTGGGCGTCCGGCCCGACCCCCGCCCGGCGAGCGAGCTGATCTTCTCCTTCCTGGTCGCCGTCCTGGTCGCCTCGACCGTCGGCCTGTTGATCCAGACCATCTCGAAGCAGAACCAGCAGCGCAAGTCGATGATCGCGCAGCTGACGGCGACCAGCGCCAAGCTGGCCGCGCGGGCGGAGGAGAACGCGAACCTCCAGTCGCAGCTGCTGGTCAGGGCCCGCGAGGCGGGCGTGCTCGGCGAGCGCCAGCGGATGGCCAGGGAGATCCACGACACGATCGCCCAAGGGCTGACCGCCATCCTGACCCAGCTGGAAGTCGCCGAGAATATCATCGACGATGTGCCCGCAGCCCGCTCCAGACTCAACACGATACGCACGCTGGCCAGGGAAAGCCTCAACGAGGCCCGCCGGTCGGTCCTGGCGATGCGTCCCGCTCCGCTGGAGGACGCCCAGCTGACGACCGCGCTGGAGGAGGTGGCGGCCACGTGGTCGGAGACGACCGGCGTGCCGGCCCCCGTGTCGGTCACCGGCGATGCCAGGCCGCTGCACACCGAGGTGGAGATGACCCTGCTGCGAGTGGCTCAGGAGGCGCTGGCCAACGTCGGCAAGCACGCCGCGGCCACCAGGGTCGCCGTCACTCTCTCCTACATGGAAGATGTGGTGGTGCTCGACGTACGCGACGACGGGGCCGGGTTCGACCCGCAGATGGTGAGCTCCTCGGAAGAGGGCGGATTCGGCCTCATCGGAATGCGCCAGCGAGTCATCCGGCTCGCCGGTGACTTCGAGATCGAAACCGCTCCCGGCCAGGGGACGGGTGTCTCTGCTACGGTGCCCGCGATCCCTGCCGACTCCAGGAACGCGTGAGGCATGCCGATTCGTATCATCATCGTGGACGATCACCCGGTCGTCCGCGACGGGCTGCGCGAGATCTTCTCCACCGACGACGCCTTCGAGGTCGTCGGTGAGGCGGCCGACGGGCCGGAGGCTCTCGCCCTGACCCGGCGGACCACCCCCGACCTGGTGCTCATGGACCTGCGGATGCCGAAGATGAGCGGCGCCGAGCTGATCGGCCGGCTGCGCGAGCAGACACCCGGCATCCACGTGCTGGTCCTGACCACGTTCGACAACGACGCCGACGTGCTGCCCGCCATCGAGCAGGGCGCCACCGGCTACCTGCTCAAGGACACCCCTCGCCTGGAGCTGCTGCGCGCCGCCCAGGCGGCCGCCCGCGGCGAGACCGTGCTCTCCCCCACCGTGGCCGGGCTGCTCATGCAGAAGGTGCGCGCGCCGGAGCAGCAGACGCTGAGCCGGCGGGAGCTGGAGGTGCTCGGGCTGATCGCCCGCGGCGCGACCAATCGCGAGGCCGCCGCCAGGCTGTTCATCACCGAGGCGACGGTCAAGACGCACCTGCTCCACATCTTCGCCAAGCTCGGGGTCAAGGACCGGGCCGCGGCGGTCGCGGCGGCCTATGAGCGCGGCCTGATCAAGCGGGCCTCGGAGACCTGATTAAGGGCGCTTAGGGGTGGGCCGCCCCCGTGGGTGATCCGTAGCGTGGACATGTCTGCCCTGTTGACGCGGGTGGACGTCCCCGGGACGAATGGAGATGGGCCCATGAACACGCTTGCCCTGGCTGACCCGCGGGCCGAGCTGGTTACCGTCGGAGGCAAGGGTGAGTCCCTGGCCCGCCTGGCGAGGGCCCGGCTGCCGGTTCCACCTGGCTTCCACGTCACCACCGCCGCCTACCGCGCCTTCGTGGCCGGCCACGACCTTCAGGAACGGATCCTGTCCTGCGACGCGGAGCGGACCGCCGCCCTGTTCGCCGCCCACGAGATGCCGCGGCACATCGCCGACGACATCCGGGCCGCCTACCGGGAGATGGGCGAGGAGCCCGCGGTGGCCGTGCGGTCGTCGGCGACCGCCGAGGACCTGCCGGGGATGTCGTTCGCCGGCCAGCAGGACACCTTCCTGAACATCCGCGGCGCCGATCAGCTCCTGGACGCGGTCAAGCGCTGCTGGGCCTCCCTGTGGACCGAGCGGGCCATCGCCTACCGCGAGCGCAACGGCGTCTCCCACGACGAGGTGGCGCTGGCCGTCGTCGTTCAGGAGCTCGTGCCGGCCGACGCGGCGGGCGTGATGTTCACCGAGGACGGCGACCACCTGACCGTCAACGCCGCGTGGGGGCTGGGCGAGGCGATCGTCGGCGGGCTGGTCACGCCCGACACGATCAAGCTGGATCGCGCCGATCACACGATCATCGAGGAGCACGTCGCGGACAAGACCGTCATGACCGTGCGGGTCCCTGAGGGCACCCGTGAGACGCCGGTGCCGGACGCCGACCGCGACAAGCCCGTGCTGTCGAGCGCGCAGGCCGTACGGCTGGCCGAGCTGGGCATGACGATCGAGGAGCTGTACGGCCATCCCGTGGACGTCGAGTGGGCCGTCCACGAGGGGCGGCCCTACATTCTGCAGGCCAGGCCCATCACCGGGCAGCGCGAGGTGTGGAACGACTCGCTCAGGGGCGACTACCTGTGGACCAACGGCAACCTGGGTGAGGCGATCCCCAGCGTGATGACGCCGTGCACCTGGTCGCTCGTGCAGGCGTTCATCGACGAGATCATGGTCATCGGCAACCTCGGCGGCCACCCCTACTGCGGGAACATCGGCGGCCGGGTCTACATGAACATGAGCCTGACCCTCTCCCTCGGCAAGGCCCTCGGCATCTCCAGGAAGATCAACGACGCCCAGCTGCCGGTGTACGGCCGGCTGCCGGAGGGGGTCGTGACGCCGCCGCTGCCGATGAGCCGGTGGCAGACCCTCAAGGCGGCCAAGCCGATCATGGGCGGCCGCCGGGCCATCCAGCAGCTCACCGGCCGGATCCCCGAGTACGTCGCGTCTGCGGCCCGGGACACCGAGGCCATCCGCGCCAGGATCGCCACCAGCGACGACCTGGCCACGCTCTGGGAGAGCGAGGTGGAGCCGCGCTTCCTGGAGTGCAACCGGATGCTCGCCGCCGCCGCCCGCCAGGACGCCGGCTCGCTGGTCTACCTCGGCGCGCGGCTGACCGACCTGGTCGGTGAGGCCGACGCCGCCGTGCTGATGTCCGGGCTCCAGGCGTCGGACGGCCACCTGGAGAGCCTCGGCCCGCTGCTCGGCCTGGCGCGGTACAAGCGCGGCGAGATCTCCCGCGAGGAGTATGTCCGCAGGTACGGCCACCGCTGCCCCGACGAGTTCGAGGTCTCCATCGCCAGGCCCGTGGAGGACCCGTCCTGGCTCGACAGGCAGATCGCCACGCTGACGGTCGACCCGACCGAGCTGCTGGCCCGCCAGGACGAGGCGAGCAGCGCCGCCTGGAGCAGGTTCCGCGAGCGGCACCCGAGGAAGGCGGAGAAGTTCCGCCGCAAGATCGACCGCTGGGAGGCGATCGTCCGCGCCCGCGAGGAGACCCGCTCGGAGATGATGCGCGGCTTCTGGATGGTGCGTGACTTCGTCGTGCGCGCCGGCGAGGTGACCGGGTGCGGGGACGACCTGTTCTTCCTGACGATGCGGGAGATCGTGGACGTGCTGCGCGGCTCGCGTCGGCCGCTCTCGCAGGTGGCCAAGCGCCGCGCCACCCACGAGCTGTACCGGTCGCTGCCGCCGTACCCGGGCATCATCCGGGGCGCCTTCGATCCCGAGCGGTGGGCGGCCGACCCGAACCGACGCGGCGACGTGTACGACGCCGCCGCCACGGTGGCGCCGCCTTCGCAGACCATCAGCGGCTTCCCCGGCGCGGCCGGCGTGGTCGAGGGCGTGGCCCGGGTGATCTTCTCCGTGGCGGACGGCGACCGGCTCGCGGAGGGCGAGATCCTGGTGACGACCGTGACCAACGTGGGCTGGACGCTGCTGTTCCCGCGTGCCGGGGCGGTGGTCACCGATGTCGGCGCGCCGCTGTCGCACGCCGCCATCGTGGCGCGCGAGCTGGGCATCCCCGCCGTCGTCGGCACCAGGAACGCCACCATGCGCATCCAGGACGGCGACCTGATCCGCGTCGACGGCAGCCGGGGCAGTGTCGAGATCGTCCGGGTTCCGGCGACGGTCTGATCCGGACGGTCTGATTCAGCGGAAGGCCGCGGTCCCGA
>NZ_JAHKRL010000455.1 GCF_019396405.1 Nonomuraea rhizosphaerae
AGCCCGTCGCCGAGCCGGTAGCCGGCCATCAGCAGCGCCGCCTGCCGCCCGGACACCTCCGGCGTCAGCGGCAGCACGTACGGATGCGCCTTGACCAGGTGCGGAGCGGTGCGCCGCAGCAGGATGCCGCGCTCGACGGCGCTCTCGCGGGCGACGCCCACCTGCGCCTTGGCGAGGTAGCGGAGCCCGCCGTGTATCAGCTTGGAGCTCCACCTCGACGTGCCAAAAGCCAGGTCGTGCGCGTCGATCGCCGCTACGGTGAGACCGCGCGAAGCGGCGTCCAGCGCGGCGCCCGCGCCCGTCGCGCCCAGCCCCACGACCAGCACGTCGACCTGTTCGTCCGCGACCAGGGTCAGCTCGCGGACCCGTCGCCGGGCGTTCAGCGAGCTGTCGAAACCGTTCGTGACCTTCAGCGAGCTACCCAAGATAGGCCTCCAGCAGGATGGCGAGCTCGGCGTCGAGCTCGTCGAGCGTCTCAGGGCCGAGCATCGTCGGCGCCGACACCAGGAACGACTGGGCCACCAGCAGCACCGCCCGCGCCTTGCGGCGGTCGCCGACGGCCCGCTCCAGCACGGCCAGCACCGCCTCGTGCGTCGCGCCGCGCCGGTCCAGCAGGTACGGCAGCAGCAGCTCCGGGTCCACCTCCACGATCTTGCGCCACAGCGGGTGCCCGCGCAGCCGCCGCACCCCCGCGACCACCGCCGCGACCGGGTCCGACATGTCGAGATCGGCGACCGCCAGCACCCATTCGCGCGTCATCAGGTCGGCGACCAGGCTGCGCACGTCCGGCCAGCGGCGGTAGAGCGTCATCCGCGACACTCCCGCCCTGCGCGCCACGTCGGTCAGCGTGGTGCGCCGCACGCCGTAGGCCAGCACGCAGTCACGGGCAGCGTCCAGTACGCCGTCATTGTGACGAATCGACGTCATGTGTCACAGTGTAGACGTGCTGAACGAACCCATGCTCTGGTCGGGCTGGGGCGACCCCGCCAAGGCCCGCGACCTGCCCCCCAAGGTCCACGAACTGCTGCGCGACCTCCTGGGCGTCCGCGACCCCGCCGCCCCGGCCGCCTCGCTCGAGTCCGTACGGCTGGCCCCGGTCGCGCTCTCGCCCGCGCACCTGGAGGCGCTGGCCGGCGTGGTGGGCCGCGAACGGGTGCTGACCTCCCACGAGGCCCGGATCCAGCACACGCGCGGCAAGTCGACGCCCGACCTGCTGCGGATGCGCGCGGGCGACGGCTCCGACGCGCCGGACGCCGTGGTGCTGCCCGGCTCCCACGACGAGGTCGTGACGCTGCTCGGTCTGTGCGCTTCCGAGCGGATAGCGGTGGTGCCGTTCGGCGGCGGCACGTCCGTGGTGGGCGGGCTGGCGGCCGACCGGTCCGGCTTCACCGGGGTGGTGGCGCTCGACCTGTCCAGGTTCGACCGGCTCGTCGCCGTGGACGCCGAGTCGATGGTCGTCACCATCGGGCCGGGCCTGCGGGCGCCCGACGCCGAGCGGCTGCTCGGTGAGCACGGGCTGACGCTGGGACACTTCCCGCAGTCGTACGAGTTCGCCACGCTCGGCGGGTTCGCGGCGGCGCGCTCCAGCGGGCAGGCCTCGGCCGGATACGGGCGCTTCGACGACATGGTGGTGGGGCTGACCGTCGCCACGCCCACGGGGACGCTCGACCTCGGCCGCGCGCCCAAGTCGGCGGCCGGGCCCGATCTGCGGCAGTTGGTGCTGGGATCGGAGGGGGTGTTCGGGATCATCACCTCGCTGCGGCTCCGGGTGCGGCGGGTGCCCGAGGAACGGATGTACGAAGGGTGGCGGTTCGCGTCGTTCCAGGAGGGGACGGCGGCGCTGCGGGCCCTCGCGCAGGACGGGCCGCTGCCGACGGTGCTGCGGCTGTCGGACGAGACCGAGACGATGATCGGGCCGGGGCGGGCCGAGACGGCCGGCAGCGGTGGCCCGGGATGCCTGATGATCGCCGGCTACGAGGGCCCGGCGGGCACGCCGCAGGCCATGGCCAAGGACACGGGGGACGCGCTGGCGCGGATGGGCGGCGTGCCGCTCGGGGCCGAGCCGGGGCGGGCCTGGGAGCACGGCCGGTTCTCCGCGCCGTACCTGCGCGACTCGCTGCTGGCCGCCGGCGCGACCGTGGAGACGCTGGAGACGGCCGGGTTCTGGTCCGGGCTGCCGCGCCTGTACGACGCCGTGCGGCTGGCGCTGCACGGGGCGCTGGGGTCGCCGCTGGTGATGTGCCACGTCTCGCACGTGTACGAGACCGGGGCCTCGCTGTACTTCACCGTCGTCACCGCCCAGCGGGGCGACCCCCTGGAGCAGTGGGAGCGGGCCAAGGAGGCGGTCAACACGGCCATCGTCGAGGCGGGCGGCACGATCTCGCACCACCACGGGGTGGGCCGCGACCACCGGGCGGCGTACGCGCGGGAGCTGGGGCCGGTCGGCGTGGAGGTGCTGCGCGCGGTCAAGGAACGGCTCGACCCGCAGGGCATCCTGAACCCCGGCGTCCTCATCCCCTGACCGGTCAGTCCGGCTCGACGGCGGTGGCCTCCGTCATGGTCGCGGCGGCCTCGCCGAGCCGTTGCAGCGCCTCGTACACCTTCGACAGGTGCACCAGCGACATGAACAGCGGCCCGTTCCCGCCGGGCCGGCACAGCTCGACGGCCTCCAAGCACAAGGGCAGCGCCTCCTCAGGCTGACCGCGTTTGACCAGGATCGCGGCGGCGGCCCGCAGGCAGCGCGCGAGCAGCGCCGCGTGCTCCTTCGGGTCGGCGGCCACCAGCTCCCTGCTGAGCGCGATCGCCTGGTGCACCCTCTTCAGCGACCCGCCTCCCCAGCGGGCGCGCTTGTGAGCGTACGCCAGCAGCCCCTCGACGGCGGCCACCTGCGCCGCGCTCCGGGTCGCGTCATCCGAACCGTTCCGGGCCATGGAAGCCCCCCTCGCGGCGACGAACCGCTTGCTTGGGGGAGTGACGCTACACCATCACGAACCGATTGTGTTCTTAACGGCACGCTCCGTTCCGGATGCGCCGGAGGAAGATCACGGCAAAGATGTGGTCATGGTGGAAGTCGCGGCCGAACGTGGAAAGCAGCTCTCCTCCCGGGTCTCGGAGGAGGGCGCCGGGTGGGCATGTCAGCAGTTAGGCACCTTCGACCGGCTCAGGCCGGATCACAAAGGGTTCACCTGGTTCAGCCCGCGCACGCTGTGGCACTCGCGCAACGAGATCATCGCCGGGCTGCTCGGCGACCCGTCCGGAGAGGTGCGCAGGCGCTGGGTGGCCGCGCAGGAGGCGCGCGGCGTCGACCCGGGTTTCCGCATCAAGCCGGACGTGGCCGGCAGCTTCAGCTTCCTGCTGCTCGGCGACACGGGCGAGGGCGACGCCTCCCAGTACGCGGTGGTGCCGGGCCTGCTCAAGGTGGGGCAGGACACCTCGTTCGCGGTCATCGCCAGCGACGTGCTCTATCCGGCCGGATCGGGCAACGAGTACGCGGACAAGTTCTTCCGCCCGTACAAGGACTATGACGCTCCGATCTACGCGATCCCCGGCAACCACGACTGGTACGACGGGCTCGGCGGCTTCATGCGCGTGTTCTGCGACGCGCCGCCGCTCAAGCCGAGACCGGACCGTGGCCGGCTGCGCGGCCTGCTGTGGCGCAAGCCGGAGACGATCGACGAGGAACGCCTGGCCGAGGCCCGCAAGCACCGCGACCGGCCCTCGCAGCGGGCCGCGCAGCCGAACTCGTACTGGGTGATCGAGACGAGCAGCCTGCTCATCGTGGGCGTCGACACCGGCATCAACGGGCACATCGACGCGCAGCAGGCCGAATGGCTCCGTCACACCTCGCTCGACCCGCGCCCGAAGATCCTCGTCACCGGAAAGCCCATCTACACGCGCAACGACTACAAGCCGTCCGAGCTGGAGGGCGGCGGCACGATCGACGACATCGTCCGCGCCCCCGAGCACCGCTACGTGGCCGCCATCGGCGGCGACGTGCACAACTACCAGCGCTACCCGGTCAGGGTGGGCGACCGGGTCATCCAGTACATCGTCTCCGGCGGCGGCGGCGCGTTCATGCACGCCACCCACACCACGCGCCGGGTGGACGTCGCCGGCGTGCACGAGGACGACTTCAAGTGCTACCCGTTGCGCGGCGACTCGCTGTCCTTCTACAGCCAGCTCTACGCCAAGCGGCTGCGGATGAAGTGGATCTACCTGACCCCGACCGAGGCCGCGTGCATCATGTCGGATCAGATCAAGAACACCCCGGTCCGTCCCATCGCGGGACCGGTCAAGATCACCCGCCGGATGCGGTGGGCGGCCAGGCTGCTCGGGGCGTGGCCGATGCCGTTCCGGCTGCCGGTGGGCACCGTTTTCCACCGGTACCTGTCGGAGCTGTCCGACTGGGACACACCGCCGTTCTTCAAGCAGTTCCTGCACCTATCCGTCACGCCGGACATGCTGAAGATCCGGTGCTTCGCCGCCACCGGCTGCCTGCCTCAGGAGATCGATCCGCCGGTGGAGGACGAGGTCCTCATCGCTTTGTCGTAGCCGCCTGGCACTCTGGACGGCGTGCACGTTGTGGTGACGGACGGGACCATTCTTCCCGTCGGCGGCTCCGCCCGGCCGGTGGACGACCTGGCGCGGGCCGTGGGCGAGCTGGAGGCCGAGCGGCCCCGCTGGGCCTGGGCCGACACGCGGGAGACCTACCCGGAGCTGCTGCGCGCGGGCGTGCGGGTGTCGCGCTGCCACGACGTCGCGCTCACCGAGGGGCTGCTGCTGGCCGCCGAGGGGCGCTACGGGCAGCCGCGCTCTGCCAGGGCCGCCCACGCCCGGCTGCACGGGCTGCCGGTCCCCGACGAGCAGCCGAACGTGCCCGGCACCCTCTTCGCGCCCGAGCCCCTCGACGCGCGGGCCGTGGCCGAGGTGCTGGCCGACCAGCTGCGCCGGATCGAGCTGCTGCCCGATCCGGGACGGTTCCGGCTGCTGGTGGCCGCCGAGTCGGCGGGCGCGCTGATCGCCGCCGAGCTGAGCCACGACGGCATGCCGTGGCGCCGCGACGAGCACGACGCCCTGCTGACCGAGCTGCTCGGGCCGCGTCCCGTGCACGGCATGCGGCCGGTCAAGCTGCAGACGCTGGCCGACGAGGTGTCGGCGGCGTTCGGGCACCCGGTGAACCCCGACTCCGTGCAGCAGCTCGTCAAGGCGTTCAAGGGGGCCGGCGTCGCGCTCAGGACGACCCGGTCGTGGGAGCTCAAGCGGATCGACCACCCGGCGATCGCGCCGCTGCTCGCGTACAAGGAGCTGGCCAGGCTCCACAGCTTCCACGGCTGGGTCTGGGCCGACCAGTGGGTGCGTGACGGGCGTTTCCGCGCCGAGTACGTGGTGGGCGGGGTCGTCTCCGGGCGCTGGGCCACCAGCGGCGGGGGCGCGCTGCAGATCCCCAAGGTGATGCGGCGCGTGGTGGTCGCCGACGAGGGCTGGACGCTGATCGTGGCCGATGCCGCGCAGCTGGAGCCGCGTGTGCTCGCCGCGATGGCGGGTGACGTGGGGCTGGCGAAGGCGGCGGGGGAGATCGACCTGTACTCGGCGCTGGCCAAGTCGTTCGGGGGCGAGCGCGACAACGCCAAGATCGCGATGTTGTCCGCCATGTACGGGGGCACCAGCGGTGACGCGCTCAAGCTGCTGCCGGTGATGCGGCAGCGCTTCCCCAAGGCGTACCAGTTCGTCGAGGACGCGGCCAAGGCGGGCGAGGAGGGGCGGCTGGTGCGGTCCTGGTTGGGGCGCACCAGCCCGCCGCCGTCCGAGCGGTGGAAGACGCTCGTGTCGGGGCCCGAGGGCGGGCGGGCGGCTCGCGACCGGGGGCGCTTCACCCGCAACTTCGTCGTGCAGGCCACGGCCGCCGAATGGGCGCTGGCGCTGATGGCGGTGCTGCGGGGGCGGCTGCCCGAGCCGGCCCGGCTGGTGTTCTTCCAGCACGACGAGGTCATGGTGCACTGCCCGCTCGACCAGGCGGAACAGGTGATGGCCGCCGTCACGGAGTCGGCGGCGCAGGCCAGCCGGCTGCTGTTCGGGCAGACGCCGGTGCGCTTCCCGATGGAGACCGTCGCCGTCCCCTGCTACGCCGACGCGAAGTGAGCCGGGGCCAGGCGGCTGCTCCCGCGCGGCCGGGTGCTGGTTCGCGCGGTTACGCGGCTTTCGCGTTGCGCCAGGTGAGCGCCAGCCAGAGCCCCGCGAGCGTCACCATCACGCCCACCACCAGCCCCAGCATCCCGTACGACAGCCCGCCCACGATCGCCCCCGCAACAATCGTGCCGGTCGCGCCGCAGACGTTCATCAACAGGTCGGAAAGCCCCTGGACGGCCGGTCTGCGCTCGACCGGCACCGACTCCGACACCAGCGCCGAACCCGCCACCAGCCCGCACGACCAGCCCAGACCGAGCAGCACCAGCGCCGTCGTCACCTGCCAGACCCGGTGCCCGGCCGTGCCCGCGAGGACGGCGGCGCTGAGCAGCAGCCCCATGCCGAGCATCAGCACCGGCACCTTGCCCGCCTTGTCGGACAGCCAGCCGACGACCGGCGACATGACGTACATGCCGGCGATGTGCAGGCTGATCACCAGGCCGATGACGTCCAGGTTCGAGCCGTCGTGGTGCAGCTTGACCGGGGTCATGGACATGACCGAGACCATCGCGGTGTGGCTGACCGCGATCATGACCAGCGCCTTGCGGGCCATGGGGGTGGTGCGCAGGGTCGTCCAGGCGTCCCTGATCGTCCGGTTCTGACCGGACGGGGAAACGGTCGCGCCGCTCCGACCGGATGTGGTCGGACTGCTCTGGTCTGACGCGGTCGTCAGGTTCTGATCGGATACCGGCGCGGGCGTCTCGTTCATCCGCCGGGCCAGCTTGAGCGGGTCGGGGCGCAGGCCCGCCGCGACGATGAGCAGCGCCATGGCGAACGCCAGCGCCGCGAACGCGAACGGCCCCGCCTTCTCCACCAGGCCCGCGCCCATGCCGAGCTGGTCGGTGGGCCTGGCCAGGTTCGGGCCGGCGACGGAGCCGATGGTGGCCGCCCAGACGACCAGCGACAGGTGCCGGGCCGCGTGTCCCGGCGGCGACAGGTCGGTGGCCGAGTAGCGGGCGGCCAGGTTGCCCGCGCTGCCGCCGCCCACGAGGACCAGCCCGGCCAGCAGCAGCGGCCAGTTCCGGACGCTGATCGCGACCACGGAGAGCAGGCAGCCCGCCAGCGCGGCCGCGTACGCGAGGGTGAGGCCGGCCCGCCGCCCGCCCCTGCCGGACGCCTTGGCGGTCGGCAGCGCCAGCAGGGCCGCGCCGAGCACGGTGGCGGTGCCCGCGAAGCCGCTGATCACGGTGGAGCCGGACAGCTCGTCGACGACGACCGAGCTGAGGGCGAGGCCGACGGCCACGCCTACGCCACCCACTGTCTGCGCCGCGGAGAGGACCACCAGGGTGCGCCGCTGGACGGCCCTGATTCGGTCAGGGCGTGAAATATCCGGCTTCAGGGGGGCGGAAGTCATTTGTGAAGTCTCCCATATACCCCGAGACCGCCCCAAAGCCCGCTTTTCTATGCGAGACCTCGCGCTCCTCGCTTTCCCCGCCGTTGGTGACTTTCCCGCTGATTGTTATCTTCACCTGCTTTTTTACGGCCGGCATGGGCCGGCCCCACCCGCCGCACACGGCCGGGCCCCGTCCAAGGAAACGCTCCTCCGGCGACACATGGCCGACCGCCGTTACGTGCGCACAGTTGACCGTTCGAGCGCGGGCTCCCTACCCCGCGACCGCCACCCAAAGGATCGTCGCGGGCGCCCTCGGTGAGGTGGCCCGACTTGTCGAGCCCGTTCGGCTGACTGCCTCTTCTGTCTCCTCAAGGGGAGTAGCCTGGCGGTCCTACTTAAGGCTAGCCTTGAATTTGGGAGGAACCTCTTGGCCTGGACGGTGAAGGTCACGGACGAATACGCCGTCTGGTTCAGTGCTCTGATGAAGGAAGATCTCGAGTCGGCCATCCAGGTCGCGCAGGCTGTGGCTGCGCTCCGTGAGGAAGGGCCCATGCTTGGCAGGCCGCTGGTGGACCGACTCAAGGGGAGTTTCCTGCATCATCTGAAGGAGTTGCGTCCAGGTTCCCGCGGACGCTCGGAGATCCGGATCATCTTCGCCTTCGACCCCACTCGATCGGCACTGTTGCTGCTGGGGGGCGACAAGGCGGGAAACTGGGAGCGGTGCTACAAGGAGAGCATCCCTCTCGCCGTACAGCTCTACATCGACTACACCAGCGACGACGAGGAGTGATCGTGGCCAAGAGGACGCCGGGGGATTGGGAAGAGCTGGAGCGGCAACTCCACGGGGCGGGCGTTTCTCCCTCTGTCATCGAAGCCGGGGCGCGGCAACTGCTGGCTGAGGCGCGCGGTCATCAACTGGCCGAGGCCCGCAAGCAGTTGGGCCTCGGCCAGAAGGACGTCGCGGCGTTCATGGATGTGAGTGTTGCTCGCGTCTCCCAGATCGAACATGGCGAGGTGACGTCGCTGGAAGTCATCGCACGCTACGTGGAAGCGCTCGGGGCACGCTTGGATCTGGTGGTCGACTTCGGCGACCGGACCCTGCGCCTCCCGGTGAGCGAGAAGTCCGTGGGCAGCGCCGCGTGATCTGAGGAGACATCTCAGAGGATCGTCACCGGGTCGCCCTCGGTGAGGTGGCCGGGGGCGTCCGGGATGAGGTTGATGCCGAACCAGACCTTTCCGTCCCATCTGCGGTGCAGTGACAGGGTGCGGATGGGTTCCTTGCCCTTCGTGTACGTGCGCGTGTCGATGGTGGTGAGGACGCAGCGGTCGCAGATCTTCGACACCCGGAAGTCCACCGCGCCGATCCGCAGGCGCCTCCACTTGTCCTCGGCGAACGGGTAGTCCGCGCCGTCCACCACCACGCTCGGGCGGAACCTGCCCATGGGCAGCGGCTCGGGCAGCTCCTCGCCGCGTTCGGCGGCCGTCTCGGCGATCCAGTCGTTGAGCTGGGCCAGCGAGGCCGTGGACGTGAGCAGCAGGGGGTAGCCGTCGGCCAGGCTGACGCGGTCGTCCGGCCTGCCGTGGTCGGGGTTGACCGGGCGGCGGGTCGGGTCGTCCATGTGGAGCAGGCGGGCGGGGCGGTCGATGAGCGCGCTCAGCCAAGCGGCCGCGTCGTCGCCGCAGTCGAGGAGCTCCACCTGGGTGCCGCGGATGTCGTACGTGGCGCGGTGGGACGTGGGGGTGACGCGGAGGGGCGGGGCGTGCGGGCCGGTGAGTGTCAGGGTGGGGGTCGCCTGCGCGCCGGAGGACGGCGAGGGCCGCGTGCCGGCGGATGCTGGTACGGGGGTGGTCCGCGTGCCGGCGGGGGACGGCGCGAGCGGGGGGTCGCTCAGTTCGGGGACGCACATCAGGAGCTCGGGGATCTGGCGGGCGGTCAGCATCCTGCCGTTCTCGTCGACGACGAGGTAGCGCCTGTCTCCCGCCAGGCCCCAGGGCTCGACGTCGGCCTCGTGCACTCGGTGTCCGGTTGTCGACTTGACGGGGTAACAGTGGATGCTGGCCAGCTTCATGCGGCTGACCGTACCGGACGCTCACCTTGTGTTTCGTCACCTTTTTCCGGCTCAGGACGGCCGGGGGCGGCCGGGAACGGCTGAGGACGGCTGGGGGCGGGAGTGCGGCACCTGGGGTCGGTGGTTCTCCGCCCTGGTCGTACCTTGGTGTCGCAGGTGGAAGATCCCCCGACTTGGAGAGTGCCATGAGAGCGGCGACCCCCGCGGTGACGTTCGACAGCGACGGCGTGCGGCTCCTGGGGGTGCTGCACCTGCCCGAGGGCGAGGGGCCGCATCCCGTGGTGGTGCTGCTGCACGGCTTCCCGGGGAACGAGCGCAACTTCGACCTCGCCCAGGCGCTGCGCCGGGCCGGGTACGCGAGCGTGGTGTTCCACTACCGCGGCTCCTGGGGAGTGGGCGGGACCTGGTCGTGGGCGAACGCCCTGGAGGACGCCGCCCGGGTGGTGGCCGGGGTACGGGACAAGGCGTTCGCGGCCGAGCACCGGCTGGACCCGGAGCGGGTGGCGGTGGCGGGGCACAGTTTCGGAGGGTTCGCCGCGCTCATGACCGGCGCCGCCGACCCGGACATCGTGGCCACGGTGTCGGTGTCCTGCTTCGACTTCGGCACGGCGACGCGCGGGCTGGACGCCGAGGGGCGGCGCGGGTGGGTGGCGGCCTTCGACGACGAGCTGCTGCCCCTCAAGGGCACGAGCGGGGAGGCGCTGGTCGCCGAGATGGAGGCGGCGGGCGAACGCTGGAGCCTGGCCTCGCTGGCGCCCCGGTTCGCCGGCCGCCCGGTGCTGCTCATCGGCACCGAACTGGACACGGTGACTCCCGCGGAGGTCCACCACCATCCGCTGGTGCCCGCCTACGCGGCGGCGGAGGCGGACCTGGAGCATCACGCCTGGGCCACCGACCACGCCCTCTCCGACCATCGCCTGCAGCTGGCGGTGACGGTCCGCGCCTTCCTGGACCGCACCTTGTCCAGTTGAGCTGGAGACTTGGGCAGGAGGAGGGACGATCACACTCCGGCTGGGAGGAAGTGCGCTCCGGCCCACTTCGCGCGCGTCACGGCGCCCGGCCCCGCGTCACCGGAGGAGCGTGCCCCTGGACAGGCGCCGGCCCCGTGCGCGCATTGGGGCCGGCCCATGCCGGCCGTAAAAAAGCCTGTCCTATGCCGGCCGTAAGAGAGGTGTATGGGGTTCAGGTGGTTTGGCGGAAGGTGTTGAAGAAGGTTTTGCGGGTTTCTGCCTGGTCGTCCCACTTCAGCTCAGGCATGTTGAACGTGATCTTGAACGCGTCCGCGTCGTCGATCGTCACGTACCGCGTCAGCGCGTGCATCGGCACCCCGTTGGCCAGCGTGTACGTGTACTCCCAGTCGGCGGACTTCCACCCCCGGTACTTCGCCGCCTGGAGCTGCACCTGGATGTAGCCGTCCACGCCGCCGTCCGACTCCTCGCGGCTCAGCTCGGCCAGGCCGCCGTCCTGCTGGGGCGAGGCCTGTGCGACCTTGATGGTCATGCCGGAGTCCTTCGGCCCGGTGAACGTCGTCTCGCCGCCCGACGTGGCCAGCTTCCAGCCGTCGGGGACGGCGGCCGAGAAGCCGGGCGGGGTCTGCTCGGTGAACCCGTCGGGCACGGTCGCCGTCAGCGGGTCGGCGGCGGGCTGCGACGCGGCGGCGGTCGCCGCGCTCGGCGTCGGCCGGGGCGCCTCGCCGCCGGGGGGGACGAACACCACCACGGCCAC
>NZ_JAHKRL010000456.1 GCF_019396405.1 Nonomuraea rhizosphaerae
GCGCGCACACCCGCGCCGGCCTGTCCCTGACGATCACCCCGAGCCCCTCCACCAGGCCCGCCGCCGAGCGGTAGCCCGGCTCGGGCAGCCACCGGGTGCGCGGATGCCTGGCGGCCACCGCCTCGAACACCGGCCGCAGCCGCGAGGTCAGCTCGACCGCTCCGGCCAGCTCGTACCAGGCGTTCTTGCGCACGCAGTTGGTGATCCGCACGTCCAGGCTGAACTTCAGGCACGCGTCCACGGCGGGCGCGTACACGGTCCGCACCGACGAGGTCGGCACCACCGCCGGGCCCGGCCCCAGGTCGACCAGCGCGCCGCCGAGCGCGGGACGGAGCAGGTCGAGCTGCCACGGGTGCGCGGGCAGCAGCCGGTGCCCGGCCGGCGCCTCGCCCAGCGCGTCGAGCGCCGACGTGTCGCCCTCCTCCACCACCGCGTCGTCGCGCACGCCCAGCAGGCGGACGGGGAACTCGGCGTGCGCCTCGGGGGCGTACCGCAGCCAGTCGGCGCCGCCGCGCGACTTGGGGCTCGGGTGGAACGGATGGCCGTAGACGAGCGCCTGCTCGGAGGCCAGCCACGGGTCCGCGGGCGGCTCCGCCTGCGCCCTGGCCCGCAGGATCGCCGCCACCGCGTCCCGGCTCGCGGCCACCTGCGCGGCGAACTCGCCGTTCGGCCGCCCGGCCGTGTCCCGCCCGCCGAGATCGGTCTCGGCCAGCCGGACCAGTTCCTCGGCGGTCAGCGGGCGCCAGGAGCCGTCCTCCAGGCGCTCCGGAGCCCCCTCGAACCGCAGCGCCGCGCCGCCGCTCGTACGGGCCCGCAGCAGCACCCCCGCGACCCGCAGCAGCACGTACGGCGGCGCCGGCCACACCAGCCCGCGCGGCCCGGCCACCTCCCGCACGCAGCACCGCAGCAGGGCCGCCAGCGTGGCCTCCTCGGCCAGCGCGGAAGGCGACTCGAGGACCAGACCGTGCATTCAAGCTCTCCTCAGATAGTTGGGGCCGCTGGTGCCGTAGAACTTGTTGACGTCGCGGGCCCCGGAGCGTTCCTTGGCCACGAGGGTGCCCGCGGTGATCATCGACTTGCCGGTGAGCCTGGCCGCGTCGAGCGTCCTGGCCCGCAGCAGCCTGGCCATGGGGTCGTCGCCGTGCTCGTCGAGCGCCTCGGCCAGCGTGCCGCGCAGCAGCGCCGCGGCCCGGCCGGGCGGCAGCGCCCCGAACGCGACGGCCGCCGCCGCCAGGTGCAGCGTGATCGTCACGAACACGTCGGCCAGCGCGTGCGGGTCGTCGGTCAGCATCCGCTCGTCGGCGAAGCCGGGCACCTCCACGCCCGCCGCCGCCAGCCTCGCCGGGGAGGCCAGCAGGCCGTCGTTGTCCTTGACCAGCAGCTTCATCCGGCCGTCCTGGAAGAGCAGCGACAGGTTCTGCTGGTGCGCCTCCAGCGCGACGCCGTAGCGCACGAACAGCCGCACGTTCCAGCGCAGCAGCAGCCGCAGGTAGCCGGGCAGCACGTCGCCCGCCTCCACCGGGACGCCGGGCGCGTTGAGCGCCGCCACGGGCACCACGCGGCCCTCCGGCAGCCTCCTGAGCATCCACGCCAGGTACTCGTGACCGGTGTGCGCGTACGTCTGCTCGTCGGCCACCAGCACGTCCGGGTCGGCCAGCCGCCGCAGCAGCAGCTCGGCCAGCGCGCCGTCGCGCAGCGTGCCCGGCTTGATCGAGCGCCGGTTGCGCGCGCCCAGCGTGCTGACCGGCAGCGGCAGCTTGAGGTGGGTGCGGGCGTCGAGCTCCACGGTCCGCATCGACAGCGTGGGGCGTACGGTCCGCCAGGGCTCCTCCAGCAGCCGCACCCCGCCGATCCCGCGCACCTCGTCCACGGCCAGGGGATGCACGGGGAACAGCGCCTCGTCGGGGCCGACGTCCGATGCCTCCGCGTACGGCCATGGCGCGGCTCCGGGGGTCAGCGCGCGGCGCGGCACCGCCGCCCACCGCAGCTCGAACGAGGGCGCGAACTCCGGCGCGTACGCCCTCAACGCCTCCGCGGGCACCCCCAGCCGCGCCCGCGACGTCGGGTACACCGGGTGGTCGACGAAGGCCGCCAGCGACTCGTACGACGGCCGCCCGGCCAGCACCTCGGCCCGGTGCGCGTCGTGCAGCTCCAGCGCCGCCAGCGCCTGCGCGCACTCGTCCGCGAACGCCGCCACCCCCGGCGCGTCGGCCGGGTCGGCCACCTCGGCCAGCGTGCCGAGCACCTCGCCGAGCGTCAGCCTCTCGCCGGGCGCGACCACGAAGTCCTGGTAGAGCGTCCCCGGCACCAGCCGCACCCGCCGCCCGCCGGTCAGCGTCAGCGCGACGCCCTCGCGCGTCCTGGCCACCCGCCCCGACAGCCCGCCGTAGTCCTCGCGCAGCAGCGCGTCCAGCACCCGCGCGGCCAGGTACGGCTCGCGCGAGCCCGGGTACGGCTCAGCCGGGTTCACGGGCGCCTCCTCGTGGCGCAGGGACGACTGACGGGGGCTCATTCCACGACCCAGGGCCGGGCGGCGCGGAAGGCGGCGATCGCCGCGTCCACCCGCGCGCGGTCGGGCCCGACGGCCCGGATCACCCCGAGATAGTCCCGGTTGGTATGGGTCTGCCGGACGACGTCCCCCACCGCTCGCAGCGGCCGGTGCCACAGCCTGACCTCGCCGTCGGAGATCTCCGCCGCTCCCGGCCCCGCCGTGATCGTCCCGGACCGCTCGGCGACCACGCTGACCGCGGCCCCGTGCCCCGGGCTCTCCGGCACGTCCGGCACCGGCTCGCCGAGGTGCGCCCGCAGGATCCACTCGAACACCGGCACCCCCAGCACGTCCCCGAGCAGGAAGTCGCAGTGGTCGCCGATCACCCGGTAGTTCACCTCGACGATCCGCGGCCCGTCCGGCGTGACCACGTACTCGGTGTGACACGCCCCGAACCCCGCCCCGAGCGCGCCGAGCGCCTTCAGCACGTGCTCGTGCGGCCCGCCGGGCGCCCAGTCGAGCCGCTCCTCGACGAAGTGCGGCAGCGGCCCCAGCGTCGTCGCGAACCCGCCGAGCACCCTCGTCGTCCGGGCGTCCCCGAGCGTCTCAAGGGTGCGCAGCGGCCCTTCCAGGTACTCCTCCACGACCACGGCCTCGCCCGGCCGCCGGCTCCTGACCGCGGCCACCGCCCCGGCCAGGTCGTCCTCGACGAGGGAGACGTCCTCGCTGGCGACGCCTTCGCGCGGCTTGACCACCAGCGGGTACGGCAGCCCGTCCGGCACGGGGTCGCCCGGCGCGAGGCGTACGGACCGGACCCGTTCCACTCCCGCCTCAGCGAGCGCCCGGCGCATCAGGAACTTGTTCTTGGCCGCCAGGCACGCCCGCCAGTCCTTGCCCGGCAGCCCGAGATACGAGGCGGCCATCGCGGTCTCCACCTGCAGATGGTCGGAGTTGGAGAAGATCGCGTCCGGCCTGCCGAGGTGCTCGATCGCGTCGATCACCGCCCGCGGGTCGCGCACGTCGCACCGTACGGAGCCGGGATGCCGTTCCGGCTGGTCGGTGAGCACGGTCACATGGCAGCCCAGCTTCTGGGCAGCGGGCAGGAATCCGTCGGTCACCGAATCGGTTGGCTTGAGCGCGGTCAGGTAGAGCCGCAACGCGAGGCACCCCCGGGGATCAGGTAAGGCTAACCTAAGCCGCTGATCCTAGTCCCTGGGAGATCATCTCGCGTACAAGACCTGGCAATCGGCCGCGGCCATAGGATGACTTGGGATTTGGGAAGGGTGGGGCCCGTGGAGACGAGGGCGGAAGAGCAACTGATAGGACCGCTGCTCCTCGCACGCGGCACCATCGACAGATCGTCGGCGCTGCGGATGGACGCCGCCTGGCTCGAACGGGCCTGGGCGGCCCCGGAGACCAGGGTGCTGGTCGTCGACCAGGGCCAGACACTGGTCAGACGCGTGGGCGAGGAGGTCGAGGCGGTCCTCTGCACCACCGCCGAGGCGCCGCCCGGCGAGCGCTACCTGCTGGGCGTCCAGGACGGGGCCGCCTATTTCGCGGTCGCCGCGCCGCTGCCCGGCTCCCGCGCCGGCGACGTCAACGGGCGCGTCACGATGCCGATGAGCCTGCGCGACACCGCCGACGGCGACACGGTCGTCGCCGGCCTGCGCCACGTCGGCGGCCTGCTCGGCGATCGCGACGCGGGCCTGCTGGTGTACGCGGTGGCGCTGGAGGCGTGGCACACCACGCACGAGTTCTGCCCGCGCTGCGGCCACCGCACCGAGGTGCAGGCGGGCGGCCACATCCGGGTCTGCCCGATCGACTCCAGCCAGCACTTCCCGCGCGTCGACCCGGCCGTGATCATGCTCGTCCGCGACGACGACGACCGCTGCCTGCTCGCCCGCGGCCCCCAGTGGCCCGAGGGCCGCCTGTCGATCCTGGCCGGCTTCGTGGAGCCGGGGGAGTCGCTGGAGCACGCGGTGGTGCGCGAGGTGGCCGAGGAGGTGGGCGTCACCGTCGTCGAGCCGCGTTACCTGGGCAGCCAGCCGTGGCCGTTCCCGCGCAGCCTGATGCTCGGCTTCTTCGCCCGCGCGACGACCACCGACCTGGTCCCCGACGCCGAGGAGATCGCCGAGGCCCGCTGGTTCTCCCGCGACGAGCTGGTCGGCGCGCTGCGGTCAGGCGAGATCCGCCTGCCGCCCGCGGTCTCCATCGCCCGCCGCCTCATCGAGACGTGGTACGGCGGGCAGCTGTCCGGCGACTGGTGAGTAGGAGCGGCTCAGGCCGCTTCGAGCAGGCGCTTCACCTCAAGGGCGGACGGGTTCGTGCGCACGTACCGCCCGGCGGGCGTCTCGATCACCACGGTCGGGACCACCTGGTTGCCGCCGTTGACGCTCATCACGAACTCGGCGGCCGAGGAGTCGCGCTCGATGTCGACCTCGTCGAAGACGATTCCCTCGCGCGCGAGCTGCGCCTTCAGCCGCTTGCAGGGGCCGCACCAGGTGGTGCTGTAGACGGTGAGCGCCATGGGTGATCCCTTCGAGGTGTGAGGCAGGCGCTCGGTGCAACAATGCGGGGGCTCCGGGTAATCCCGGCCCCGATTCTTACCGTTGTACCTGTTCGTCCAGGTGCTCGCCGATCCACTGCTGCACCTGCTCGGCGACCCCCGGCTCGCGGTAGAGCGGCGCGCTGTGCGAGATCCCCGGCGCGGTGACGACCGTCACGGGCACCCCCACCTGGCCGAGCATCTGCTTGAGCAGCTCGCTCTGGACGGGCGGCACGAACTCGTGCTGCGAGTGCACGGTCAGCATCGGCGCGTCCTTGGGGCTGGCGTGCCAGGCCACCTCCATGCTGGCCCACACGCGCGAGCACCTGCCCTTGGGATGGCAGCCGCCGGCCAGCCTGATCGCCGCGTTGCGCAGCCTGCGCTTGTACGGGTCGTTGGTCAGCGCTCCGTCGGAGTAGGCGCGCAGCGGCGAGATGATCGGCGACAGCCCGACGACCCCCTTGAGCCCGCGGATCCCGTTGCCGTAGGTGCCGACCGCGGCCGCGATGTGCCCGCCCGCCGAGAAGCCGACCACCACGTAGTTGCCCGGGTCGAACGACCAGCGCTGGGCGTGCCTGCGCGCCAGGGAGATCGCGGTCAGGGCGTCCACGCGCTGCGCGGGCCAGGCGGCGTCGCCGGAGAGCCGGTAGTTGAGGTTGAAGACCGTGTAGCCCAGGGCCGCGTACGTGCGGGCGATCTCGGTCATCTGCCGCTTGTCGCCGCTGGACCACCAGCCGCCGTGGATGAGGAAGACGCCGGGGCGCTTGCTGCCGTCCTGGGTCCACCAGACGTCCATGTCCTGGCGGCGGTTCGAGGCGTACGAGACGGTCTCGGCGGACAGGCCGCTCAGGTCGTACGGGTCGGGGGAGGTGGTGGCGGCGGGGCCTGGCACGGGGTCCTTCGCCGCGGTCGCCGCCTGCGCCGTCGTCGGCGTCAGGACGACGGCAGCCAGCGCGGCAGCGCTCGCGAGAACCGCTATTCGCACGGCCTTCCCTTTCCCCCATGCATGTGGTCGGGCCCCATTGTGGGGGAAAAGACCAGTTCTTTGCATCTCGGTGACGATGAACGGATGACGGGCGGCATGTTGCCAGAATGGAGGCCTCCACCGCCAGCTACTGGGAGGATTGAGACGTGAGTGATGTGGATGACGTCCTGTCCGGTCTCGACCCCGAGCAGCGTGAGGTGGCCGAGACCACCCGCGGCCCCGTATGTGTGCTGGCCGGGGCCGGTACGGGCAAGACCAGGGCGATCACCCACAGGATCGCCCACGCCGTGCGCACCGGGGTCGTCGACGCGCCGGGCGTGCTGGCGGTGACATTCACCACACGGGCGGCGGGGGAGCTGCGGCAGCGGCTGCGGGCGCTGGGGGCGCCGGGGGTGCAGGCGCGCACGTTCCACGCTGCCGCGCTGCGTCAGCTCACCTACTTCTGGCCGCGGGTCATCGGCGGCGCGGTGCCCTCGGTGATCGAGTCGAAGCTGCCGCTCCTCGTCGAAGCCTGCCGCCAGATCCGGAAAAATCCGGACCGGTCCGAGTTGCGGGACATCGCGGCCGAGGTCGAATGGGCCAAGGTCACCCAGGTCGGCCCGGAAGACTACGCCGCTGCCGCCGCCAAGGCCTCCCGCACCCCGCCCGTCCCGGCCGAGGAGGTGGCCCGCCTGTACGAGGCGTACGAGCGGCTCAGGCGCGAGCGCCACCTGGTCGACTTCGAGACGATCCTGGAGCTGACGGCCGCGGTGATGACCGAGCACGCGGAGGTCGCCGCGCAGATCCGCCAGCAGTACCGCTACTTCGTCGTGGACGAGTACCAGGACGTCAACCCGCTGCAGAAGCTGCTGCTCGACACCTGGCTCGGCGGCCGCGACGACCTGTGCGTGGTCGGCGACCCCAACCAGACCATCTACTCCTTCACCGGCGCCTCGCCCCGCTACCTGACCGGCTTCGCCGTCGAGTACCCGAAGGCCGCGGTCATCAAGCTGGTCCGCGACTACCGCTCCACCCCCCAGGTGGTCAACCTGGCCAACCTCGTCATCGCCAAGGGCCGCTCCCCGCACCGCCTCGACCTGGTCGCCCAGCGTCCCGACGGGCCCAGGCCGGTCTTCGCCGACCACGACGACGAGCCCGCCGAGGCCGCCGGGGTCGCCAGGGCCATCAGGAAGCTCATGGACAAAGGCGTCCCGTCGCGCGAGATCGCGGTGCTGTTCCGGGTCAACTCCCAGTCGCAGGCGTACGAGGAGGCCCTGTCCAAGGCCGACATCCCGTACGTGCTGCGCGGCGCCGAGCGCTTCTTCGAGCGGCCGGAGGTGCGCCAGGCGGTCGTCCTGCTGCGCGGCGCGGCCCGTTCCGCCTCCCACGAGCCGCTGGCCACCGAGGTCCACCACATCCTGTCCGGCGTCGGCCTGACCCCCGCGGCCCCGGCCGGCGGCGGCAAGGCGCGCGAGAAGTGGGAGTCGCTGCGGGCGCTGGCCGACCTCGCCGAGGACATGGCCGCCGAGGGAGCCGACCTGCCCGCGTTCGTCACCGAGCTGGAACGCCGGGCCGCCGAGCAGCACGCCCCGCCCGTCGAGGGCGTCACCCTGGCCTCCCTGCACGCCGCCAAGGGCCTGGAGTGGGACGCCGTCTTCCTGGTGGGCGTCACCGACGGGATGCTGCCCATCATCTACGCCGAGTCGGCGGAGCAGATCGAGGAGGAGCGCAGGCTCCTGTACGTGGGGGTGACGCGGGCGCGCGAGCACCTGTCGATCTCCTGGGCCCTGGCGCGGGCGCCCGGGGGGCGCAAGAGCCGCAAGGCCTCCCGCTTCCTCGACGGGCTGACCGGGCGGGCCGCCGCTCCCGTGAGCGTGTCCGGCCCGCGCGAGCGACGCCAGGTGGCCGCGCCGGTGAGCTGCCGCGTCTGCGCCAAGACGCTGGTGGCGGCGGCCGAGCAGAAGCTGGGGCGCTGCGCCACCTGCCCGGCCGACTACGACGAGGAGCTGCTCGAACGGCTCAAGGCCTGGCGCACCGCCACCGCCAAGGAGGCGAAGGTGCCCCCGTACGTGGTGTTCACCGACGTGACGCTGCAGGCGATCGCCGAGCGGGCGCCGGCCACCGAGCAGGAGCTGCTGTCCATCGCGGGGATCGGCCGCGTCAAGATGGACCGCTACGGTGAGGCCGTGCTGGCCCTGTGCCGGGGATGAGTCCCTCTTCCGCGGCCGGGTTGGTGCGGACGCGGGGGCACGCCACACTTGACCCCACAGGGTCATTCATCAATAGGGGGGCTAGTGAACGAGGCGCTGAAGGAGCTGCTCGACCTGCTGGACCTTGAGCAGATCGAGCTGGACATCTTCCGCGGACGCAGCCCAGAGGAGCGCATCCAGCGCGTCTTCGGCGGTCAGGTGGCCGCCCAGGCGCTGGTCGCGGCCGGTCGTACGGTCCCGTCGGACCGGAACGTGCACTCCCTGCACGCCTACTTCATCCGCCCCGGCGACCCGTCCATCCCGATCGTCTACAACGTCGAGCGGCTGCGCGACGGCCGTTCCTTCACCACCCGCCGCATCCAGGCGGTCCAGCACGGCAAGGCCATCTTCACGATGTCCGCCTCGTTCCACATCTTCGAGGAGGGCGTGGAGCACCAGGCGTCCGTGATGCCGGTCGTGCCCGATCCCGAGACGCTGCCGACGTTCCAGGAGCGGATGACGGAGCTGGTGGGCGACAACCTCGAGTACAAGGAGTGGCTGTCCAAGCCGCGGCCGGTGGACGCGCGTTACGCCTCGCCGCTGACGTGGGAGGCCTTCCGGAACCCCGAGCTGCGCAGCGCTCAGACCAACGTCTGGTTCCGCTACCACGCCGAGCTGCCCGACGACCCGCTCCTGCACGTGGTGCTGGCCGCGTACGCGTCGGACTTCACGCTGGTCGACACGATCATGCTCGCGCACGGCATGGCGTACGGCGCCTCCCAGGTGCAGGGAGCCTCACTCGACCACGCCATGTGGTTCCACCGGCCCTTCAGGGCCGACGACTGGTTGCTCTATGCTCAGGAGGCACCCTGGTCGGGGGGAGCGAGGGGGCTTGCTCGCGGTGAGATGTTCACAGCGTCCGGTGACCTCGTCGTCTCGGTCGTCCAGGAGGCCATGATCCGCGTGAAAAAGACACAAAATCGCAGCTAGAAAATATGTTGCCCGTTCGCGGGCTCGCGGTTTAGGGTCATGGTCAAGCGAGTCGGACAGTCCTGTCCGACGAACCAATGAGTGGAGGTGAGTCCCAGTGATCAGCATCGAGATGTCGGCTGCCACGCCGTGGCTCGCCTTCGCATGCCGTGACCTGGTGAGGCTCGTCGATGGGCCGGCCAAGCTGCGGCAGGAGAAGTCTGCCCGTAGCCAGGAGTCCAACGCGCACGCGTTCGCGCACTTCGGTGCCGCCGCTGCCCCGAGCGCTCCCGCCTATGTCGCAGCCAGTGAAGTGCCGACCCAGCAGATCACCAAGGGTGGACTGCGCGGTCCGCAACCCTGGAGGGATAGACCGGTCACAACCTGACCGGCACACATCGCCTCCAGGCCGCGGATCCGCAGACGGATCCGCGGCCTCTTTGTTTGTCCGCGACCCCCGACCACCTACGAGGTGCCC
>NZ_JAHKRL010000457.1 GCF_019396405.1 Nonomuraea rhizosphaerae
GTCGTGGCGACGGCCGCCGGGTACACGGACGGCAGGCCGTACCGGCCGGGGGACCGCGCCGCCCGGCGCCTGGGCGACACCGCCCGCCGGCTCGCCACGGCCCTGCACCGGAGCCTGACCCGATGACCCGCGCCCCACGCTCCGGCCTCCCGCCCACGCCGCCCGCCTCCCCGGCGGGTCCCCGGCCCGCCCGTCGCGGGAGGCTGGGCGTGGGCCTGCTGCCCGCCTGCCTGGCCGGCCCGCTGGTCGTCGGCCCGCTGGTAGCCGGGATGCTGGTGCTCGGCGCGCTCCCGAGCGCCTCCGACGACGCGGGCGCGACGGCCCGCGCGGGCCAGGACGTGGGCGCCACGGCCCGCGCGGGCCAGTGGCAGCTGTCCACCCTGCGCCTGCCCGAGGCGTGGCTGCGCAGCAAGGGCGACGGCGTGCTGGTGGCCGTGCTCGACACCGGTGTGGACGGCCGCCACCCCGACCTGGCCGGCGCGGTGGTCGACGGCCCCGACCTGACCGGCGCCAGGAAGGAGCCGTCCATGTGGGGCCACCACGGCACCGCGATGGCCAGCCTGATCGCCGGCCGCGGCCACGCCGCCCGCCGCCCGCTGGGCAGGAGCGGCGTGGCCGGGGTGGCCCCCGCCGCCCGCGTCCTGTCCGTCAGGGTCACGCTGGAGAACGGCGACCCGCTGCGCGAGCAGCAGCGTTCCGGCGGCGCGAACGCCCTGGCCAAGGGCATCCGGTACGCGGTCGACAACGGCGCCGACGTCATCAGCATGTCGCTGGGCGGCGGCAGCGGCTCCTGGGAGGGCTCGGCGGCCGAGGAGGAGGCGGTCCAGTACGCCATCAGCCGCGGCGCCGTCCTGGTGGCCTCCTCCGGCAACGACGGCGAGAGCACGAACAGGAAGAACTTCCCCGCCGCCTACCCCGGCGTGATCGCGGTGGGCGCGGTGGACAGGCGGCTGGAGGTGGCGCCGTTCTCCAACCGGCAGGACTACCTGTCGGTCGTCGCCCCAGGCACGGGCATCGTGACGGCCGACGGCGCGGACTCGTACGTGGTGGGCGACGGCACGAGCTCGGCGGCGGCCATGGTGGCGGGCATCGCCGCGCTGATCAAGGCCGTCCATCCGGGCCTGTCGCCGTACCACGTGCGGACGGCCATCGAGCGGGGCGCCAGGCGGCAGCCCGCCGGCGGTTACAGCCGCGCCTACGGGCACGGCGTGGCCAACGCGCTGCTGGCCCTGCGGGAGGCCGACCGCCTGGCGGACCCGGTCGTGCCCGCGGCGTCCGCCGCCGGGGCGGTGGGCTACTTCGGCGCCGGCCCGCCCTCCGACGCGCCGGCCTCGCGGATCCTGGTCGTGCTCGGGATGGTGCTGCTCACGGCGGTGATGTCGGCGCGGGTGATCGTACGGCACCGGCGGCGGGGGATGTAACCTAACAAGCGCTTGTGTGATACTCCTGGTTATGACCCTTGCGATCGACGGCTGGTTCGCCATCGGGGAGGACGGCGCTCGCCTGATCGGCACCCGGTGCGCCACCTGCGGCACGGTCTGCTTCCCCCCACGGCGCGGCTTCTGCCCGAACCCGCACTGCGACGGCGAGTCCATGGAGGACACCGACCTGCCCAGAAGAGGCCGCGTCTGGTCGTACACGAGCGCCTCCTACCCGCCGCCGGAGCCGTTCGTGGCGGCGGACCCGTACACGCCCGTGACGCTGGCGGCGGTGGAGCTGTCCGGGGCCGGCATCGTCGTCCTGGGCCAGGTCAAGGGCCTCACGGCGGAGGAGCTGGAGGTGGGCATGGAGGTCGAGCTCACCCACGGCCCGCTCGCCGACGGACCGCTCGTGTGGATGTGGGGGCCGGTGTCATGAGCGAGGTCGTGGTGCTGGGCGCGGGCATGCACCCCTGGGGCAAGCAGGGCAGGCCGTTCGCCGAGTACGGGGTCGCCGCCGCCCGCGAGGCGCTGCGCGACGCCGGGATCGCCTGGACCGACGTCCAGTTCGTCGTCGGCGCCGACACGATCAGGAACGGCTACCCGGGCTTCGTCGCCGGAGCCACGTACGCGCAGGCGCTCGGCTGGTCCGGCGCCCGCATCGCCTCCTGTTACGCCGCGTGCGCGTCGGGCGCCCAGGCGATCGACATCGCGCGCACCCGCATCCTGGCCGGGCTGTGCGACGTGGCGCTCGTGGCCGGCGCGGACGCCACGCCCAAGGGCTTCTTCAAGCCGGTCGGCGGCGACCGTCCCGACGATCCCGACTGGCTGCGGTTCCGGCTGCTGGGGGCCACCAACCCCGCCTACTTCGGCCTGTACGCGCGCAGGCGCATGGCCCTGTACGGCGAGACGGCCGAGGACTTCGCCGCCGTCAAGGTCAAGAACGCGCGAGCCGGATCGCTGAACCCCATGGCCCGCTACCGCAGGACCGTCACCGCCGAGGAGGTCCTGGCCTCCCCCATGGTCGCCGACCCGCTGCGGCTCATGGACATCTGCGCCACCTCCGACGGCGGCGCCGCCCTGGTCCTGGCCTCCTCCGCGTACGCCCGCCGGCTGGGCGCGCGGAGCCCGGTGCGCATAGCCGCCGTCTCGACCGTCACGCCCACCTTCCCCAACACCGTCCTGGAGCTGCCGAACTTCGCCACCGACTCCAGCGCCGCCGTGCCGCCGCCCGAACGGCCGTTCCGGTCGGCCATCGCGCACGCCGCGTACGAGGAGGCGGGCGTCGGGCCCGAGGAGGTGTCCTTCGCCGAGGTGTACGACCTGTCCACGGCCCTTGAGCTGGACTGGGTCGAGGACGTGGGCCTCTGCCCGCCCGGGGAGGCGGCCAAGCTGCTGCGCGCCGGCGACACCGCGCTCGGCGGGCGCGTCCCGGTGAACCCGTCGGGCGGGCTCGCCTCCTTCGGCGAGGCGATTCCCGCCCAGGCCATCGCCCAGGTGTGCGAGCTGACCCGGCAGCTGCGCGGCGTGGCGGGGGATCGCCAGGTCGAGGGCGCCCGCGTCGGCCTGGCCGCCAACCAGGGCCTGTTCGGGCACGGATCCGCGGTGATCGCGATCGGCTGAGCGAGCCCGGCCCACCGTGGCGATCGGCTGAGTGCGCCCCGGTCCGCCGCACGCGTCAGCCGCCCCCGACGCCACAGGCCCTCCGCGGTCATCCCGCGAAGGGCCTGTGACAGGTGGCCGGCGCGGTGCGGCCGAGCCGGCCCGTGGAACCGGTCAGCCCACGTGCACCACGTCGTGCGTCTCGGCGAAGTGGCAGGCGCTCTCGTGCGCCGTCCCCTCGCGGATCTGCAGCAGCGGCTCCTCCTCGGCGCAGATCTCCTGCGCCTTCCAGCACCGCGTACGGAAGCGGCACCCGGACGGGGGGTTGGCCGGTGACGGCGGGTCACCCTGGAGGATGATCCGCTCCCGCTGCTCGCGCCCCTCGGGATCGGGGACGGGCACGGCCGACAGCAGCGCCTGCGTGTACGGGTGGGCGGGCTTGTCGTAGATCTCGGTGTCCTTGCCGAGTTCGACGATCTTGCCCAGGTACATCACCGCGACCCGGTCGGAGATATGGCGCACCACCGACAGGTCGTGGGCGATGAAGATGTACGCCAGGTCGAACTCGTTCTGCAGCCGTTCGAGCAGGTTGATGACCTGCGCCTGGATGGACACGTCCAGGGCGGACACCGGCTCGTCGCAGACGATGATCTCCGGCTGGAGCGCCAGCCCGCGGGCGATGCCGATGCGCTGCCGCTGCCCGCCGGAGAACTGGTGCGGGTAGCGGTTGATGTGGTCGGGGTTGAGTCCCACGACCTCCAGCAGCTCCTGTACCTTGCGGCGGCGGTCGCCCTTGGGCGCGACCTCGGTGTGGATGTCGTACGGCTCGCCGATGATGTCGCCGACCGTCATGCGGGGGTTCAGCGACGTGTACGGGTCCTGCATGACCATCTGGATGTTGCGGCGCATCCGCTTGAGCTCGCCGCCCCTGGCCCGGCCGATGTCCTTGCCGTCGATCATGACGGAGCCGGAGGTCGGCCGTTCCAGGGCCATCAGCACCTTGGCCAGCGTGGACTTGCCGCAGCCGGACTCGCCCACGATGCCCAGCGTCTCACCCCTGTCGAGGTCGAACGAGACGCCGTCCACGGCCTTGATCGCGCCGATCTGCCGCTTGAAGACGATGCCCTGGTTCAGGGGGAAGTGCTTGACCAGGTCACGGACTTCGAGGATGCGCTCACCCTTGGTCGCCATCGAGGACCTCCCTCCAGTAGTGGCAGGCGCTGCCGCGCGTGCCGCTGATCTCGTAGAGCGGGGGGGTGTCCGTCACGCAGTTGTCCTGGCGGTACGGGCAGCGCGGGTGGAAGGCACACCCTGTCGGCATGTCGAGCAGGTTGGGCGGCAGGCCCTTGATCGCGTACAGGTCCTGGCCCTTGAGGTCGACCCTGGGGATCGACTCCAGCAGCCCCTTGGTGTAGGGGTGGGCCGGGGAGGCGTAGATGTCGTGGACGGGGGCGTTCTCGACGATCCGCCCGCCGTACATGACCGCGATCTTGTCGGCGACGTCGGCGACGACACCGAGGTCGTGCGTGATGAGGATCATGCCCATGTTGCTCTCGCGCTGGAGTTCGGCGAGCAGCTCCATGATCTGGGCCTGGACCGTCACGTCGAGCGCGGTGGTCGGCTCGTCGGCGATCAGCACCTCCGGGTCCAGCGCGATCGACATGGCGATCATGATGCGCTGGCGCATGCCCCCGGAGAACTGGTGCGGGTAGTCGTTGACCCGCTGCCTGGCCGCCGGGATGCGGACCCTGTCCATCAGCTCGATGGCCTTCTTCACGCTGTCACGCTTGTTCATGCCGCGGTGCACCCGGAACATCTCGCTGATCTGCCAGCCCACGGTGAACACCGGGTTGAGCGCGGACAGCGCGTCCTGGAAGATCATGGCGATCCGCTGGCCGCGCACCTGGGTGCGCGCCTCGTCCGACAGCTTGAGCAGGTCGGTGCCGCGGAAGCGGATCTCCCCCTTGGGGACGCGGGCCGGCGGCATGTCCAGGATGCCCATGATCGCCTGCGCGGTCACAGACTTGCCCGATCCCGACTCGCCCAGCACGGCGAGGGTCTCACCGGGGTTGAGCGAGTAGCTGACCCCGTTGACCGCGCGGACGATGCCCGGACGGGTGTGGAACTCCACGTGCAGGTCTTCCACGGCGAGCAGCGGTTCGTTGCCCAGCCCTCCCTCGGCGGGCAGCGTGTCCGTTGTTGCCTTTCTCACTTGAACCCCCCTCCTACCTGAGCTTCGGGTCGAGGGCGTCGCGCACCGCGTCGCCCAGCATGATGAACGCGAGCACCGTGATGCTCAGGAACAGCGCCGGGAAGAACAGCGGCAGCGGCGCCTCCAGGAACCGGTTGCGCGCGTCGGCGATCATCAGGCCCCAGGAGATGTTCGGGGACTGGACCCCGACCCCCAGGAACGACAGCGCCGCCTCGGCCGCGATGAACCCGCCGAGGTTGATCGTCGAGACGACGATCACCGGGGCGAGCGCGTTCGGCAGCAGGTGCCTGAACATGATCCGGCCCTGTCCTGCGCCCAGCGCCCGTGCCGCCACCACGAAGTCCTGGCTCCTGGCGGTGATGACCGCCGCCCGCATGATGCGGAACGTCATCGGCCACGACAGCACGGCCAGCGCGATGACCACGATCCAGATGCCGAGGTCGGCGTCCCTGAAGGTGGCGGTGATGAGCAGCGAGCCGAGGATCCACGGGATCGCGAAGAAGATCTCCGTGATCCTGGACGACACCGTGTCGACGGCCCCGCCGCGGGTGCCCGCGATCAGGCCGAGCAGACCTCCGATGACCGCCGTGACGATCATGGTGGTGATGCCGATGACGATCGAGTTGCGCGCGCCGTAGATCGTCCTGGCGTACACGTCGCAGCCGAGGTTGTCGCGGCCGAAGATGTGGCCCGCGCTCGGTCCCTGCCGCGCCGTGGCCAGCTCGCAGGTCTTCGGGTCGAACGGGTCGATCGACGCGAACAGCGACGGCCAGAGCGACATGACCAGCAGGATCGCGATGAGCGCGACGGAGACGATGAACATCGGCCGGCGCCGCAGGTCGTAGAGCGCGTCACTCCACAGGCTCGCGGGCCTGTCCTGCCGCTTGGGCTTGGTCACGAGAGGAGGTGGCGCGGTCGCGGTCTGTACAGGTCCGACCTGTGGGTCATTACTCATAGCGGATCCTCGGATCGAGCACGGCGTACAGCAGGTCGACGACCAGGTTCGCCAAGATGTAGACCAGCACAAGGATTGTCACGATACCCACGACGATAGGCTGCTCCCGCAGGTACACACCCTGGTAGATCTGAAGGCCGATGCCCGGGATGTTGAAGATGGTCTCGGTGATCACCGCACCTCCCATGAGCGTGCCGAGGTCGGCGCCCAGGTAGGTGACCAGCGGGATCAGCGCGTTCCGCAACCCGTGCCGGCCGATGACTCTTCGTCTCGACAGTCCTTTGGCGGTGGCTGTTCGTATGTAGTCGGATCTCAGCGTCTCCACCAGGCTCGTCCGCGTGAGCCGGGTCAGGTACGCGATCGACGATCCGGCCAGGACGAATCCCGGCAGCAGGTACGCCTTGAACCCCGCGGTGATGCCCGCGATCGGGAAGATCTCGACCCCCACCTGCTGCTTGAGCCACACGCCCAGCCACAGCTGCAGCACGAAGCCGGTCACCAGCGGCGGCACGGAGATGAGCAGCAGGGTCGAGGCGAGGATGATCGTGTCGATCGCCTTGCCGCGGCGCAGCGCCGCCCACAGCCCGAGCAGGATGCCGACGACGGCCTCCAGGACGAGCGCGGTGAGCGCCAGGTTCAGGGTGATCTGGAACTTGCCTGCCATGAGCTCTGACACGGGCACCCCGGCGAACGTCCTGCCGAAGTCACCGCGCAGGAAGATCCCGCTGATGTAGTACCAGTACTGCAGCAGCAGCGGATCGTTGAGGTGGTACTGCTCGCGCAGGATGTTGACGATGTTGGGGTCTTGCCTCTTCTCGCCGGCCAGCGCCGCGATGGGATCGCCAGGGAGCGCGAAGACGATGGCGAAGATGAAGAGGGTGGCGCCCAGCAGGACTGGTATCGCCTGGATCAGGCGCCGGACAACATAACGGCCCATTGAAGCCTCCCGTACATGCCAAGAAGGCAGTCGCCGGAACCTGCGGTTTCACGGCTCAAGTGACTGCCTTCTGGCGGGCTCTCGAGGAGCGGGCGGTCTGTCGCCGCCCGCTCCAACGAACAGCGTCAGGCCTTCTCGACGTCGGCCCACTCAACCTGGTTGAGCAGGTTGATCTTGACGTTCTTGACCTTGGTGGAGTACCCCGAGTTGTTGCGGTAGAAGTAAACAGGGATGTACGGAAGGTCCTTGATCAGGATGTCGTCCGCCTGCTGGTAGAGCTTCAGCCCCTCCTCAGGAGTCGCCGCCTGGTCGCCCTTGGCGACCGTCTCGTCGAACTCCTTGCTGGAGTAGCCCGCGTAGTTGGAGCCGGTGGTGATGGCGCCGGTCGAGAAGATCGGCGTCAGGTAGTTCTCGGCGGACGGGTAGTCGATCGCCCAGCCCATGCGGAACATGCCCTTGTACTTCTTGGCGTCCAGGTCGTCCAGGATGTTCGCGAACTTCTCGAACGGCTTGACGGTGACCTCGACGCCGAGGTTGGCGCGCAGGTTGTTGGCCGCGGCCTCGATCCACTCCTTGTGGCCGCCGTCCGCGTTGTAGCCGAGCTCCAGCGTCTTCGGCCCGTTGGCCGCGGCGTACTGCTCCTTGGCCTGGGTCGGGTTGTACTGGCAGGCCTTGCAGGCGCCCTGGCGGTAGCCGTCGATGGCCGGGTTGATGAAGTCGTCGGCCGGCGAACGCGTGCCGGAGAAGACCGTCTCGGCGATGGTCTTCCGGTCGATGGCCATCGAGATGGCCTCGCGCATCTTGACGTCCTTGTACTGGTCGTTGTACTTCAGCGGGAAGCCGATGTACCCGACGCCGGCGTCAGCCTGGTCCTGGTAGCGGTCGCCGAGCGCCGTCTTGGCGCTGGAGATCGCCGAGGCGGGCAGCGAGTCGTGGATGTCCACGTTGTCGCCCTGAAGGTCGTTGTAGGCCGTCTCAGAGCTGTTGTAGAGCTTGAACTGGAGCTTGGTCCAGCCGGTCGGCTTCTTGGCCGGGTACTTGTCGTACACCGACAGGTCGATCGTCTGGTCGGTGCCCTTCTTGTAGGGCTTGTCCAGCTTGAACAGGCCCTGGCCGATCGGCTTCTCGCCGTACTCCTGCGTCACCTTGCCGTCGGCGCCGAAGGCGCTCTTGGGCAGCGGGTAGAACGCGGTGTAGCCCAGCATGGTCTTGAACTGGGAGAACGGAGCCGTGAGGGTGACCTGGAGCGTCGTGTTGTCGACGGCCTTCAGGCCCTTCATCTCCTTGGTGGCGACCTGCTTGCCCTCGCCGGGGTTGAGGTCGGCGTAGCCGTCGACGCGGCCGAAGAAGTAGCCGGCACCCTGCGCGTTGTCCTGGTTGGCGGCGTAGTTCCACGCGTCCACGTAGTTCTGCGCCTCGACCGGCGTGCCGTCCTGCCAGGTGTAACCCGACTTGAGCTTGATCGTCCACACCTTGTTGTCGGTGCTTTCGATCGACTCGGCGGCCGCGAGCACGACCTGCTTGTTCTCGTCGTAGTTGACGAGCGGCTCGAACACCGAGGCGAGCACCTCGGAACCCTCCGACTCGGTGGTGTTCGACGGGACCAGCAGGTTCTGCGGCTCGCCCAGTTCCATGCGGACCGGCGTGTCGCCGCCCCCGCCCGAAGTCGGGTTGCTCGTGGTGGTTCCACCGCCGCCACACGCGGCAACCGCGAGGGCGAGCAGCGCGGTACCGGCGACGATCTGTGCGCCCTTAGTAACACGCATGGTAAAAAGATTCCTCCCTCAAACAGGTGGGCGTAAGCGCTGAGCTGCGATGATCGTGAGCAGCCTGACGGGGGTTCCTTGTAAGCCCCCGGGTTTGGCTGACCTGGTCAAACCAGCCGACGCCCTGCCAGTCGATCGCGACTATCCCTTACTACTTGCCACCAGGGAGTCTCTGGCGCGTTGCAGTTCGGTCACACGTGCGCCTATCCAGCGTCACAGTCATTTCGTGCAGGGGGCACCAAACACCCCATAGCCCCCAAAAGCACTCACGAACGGACGTGAACAGTTGATGAAAAATACCTCTAGCGCGCTAGTGCTCGCGCCCTGGCCACCATCCCGCGTGTCGCTGAGCTACGGTTGAGCGAGTCTTGGCGTGACCTGGAACCATCCTTGGAACCGGGCAACTCGGGACACCGTCCAACAGTCTGTCGCGAAGCGTCGCGGCAGACACTCCAACGAGTCGGATCCAATAGAGTCCTTGCCATGAGCCAGCCGGAATCCGCAGTCGCGGACGCCCAGGCGGGCGGCCGAAGCGGAGAGCCGCTGGCCAAGCTCGCCGAGAGATACGGGCTTCGCCGTGCCATCGCGCGGCCGAGGTTTCCTGTCTACGTGCGCCAGCTGTTGGAGCGCCGACACTTCATCCTGACGTACGCGACCTCGCGCAACGTCTCGAAGTATTCCAACTCGGCGCTGGGCCAGCTCTGGCAGGTCCTGACGCCGCTGCTCAACGCCGCCATCTACTTCCTGATGTTCGGCATCATCCTCGGCGGCAACAAGAACATCACGAACTACCCGGCCTTCCTGCTGACCGGGATGTTCATCTTCACCTACACCCAACGGACCGTCACCGCGGGCGCCAAGTCGATCTCGGGCAACCTCTCGCTGATCCGGGCGCTCCACTTCCCCAGGGCCTCGCTGCCGCTGGCGTACACGATCCAGGAGCTGCAGCAGCTGGCCATCTCCATGGGCGTGCTGCTCTCGCTCGTGGTGATCACCAAGGAACCGCCCAACTGGTTCTGGCTGATGATCCCGATCGTGCTGCTGCTGCAGACGATGTTCAACGTCGGCGCCGGGCTCGTCATCGCCCGGCTGGGCTCGTCCATGCGCGATCTCAACCAGTTGCTGCCGTTCATCACCCGCACCTGGCTGTACGCGTCGGGCGTCTTCTTCTCGATCCAGGACAAGGTCGTCGGCTCCGCCGGACTGCCCCAGTGGGTGGCCAACGTGATGTACCTGAACCCCGCGGCCTCGTACATCGAGTGGATGCGCGACATTCTCATCCAGTCCCATCACCCAGAAAACGGGCACAATCCTCCGCTGATGGTGTTGGTGTCATGCGTATCCTGGGCAGTGTTCGCACTCGGCTTCGGCTTCTGGTACTTCTGGCGGGCTGAGGAGAGGTACGGGCGTGGCTGAACTGACCAAGGAGCTGTCACAGGTGAAGGGCCAGGAGCCCGCCGTCCCCGACAAGGACGTCAGGGTGCACCCCGATCCGGCTCCAGCCGGCAAGCGTCCCCCCCTGGACGTGCCCACGGGCACGCCCACCGTCATCGTCGACGACCTCCACATCGTCTACCGGGTGTACGGGGCGGCCAGCGACAACGAGAAGGGCAACGCGGTCAACGCCCTCACGCGCCTGCTCAAGCGCCAGGGCCGCCCGCAGATGAAGGAGGTCCACGCCGTCAAGGGCGTGACCTTCGTGGCCTACCACGGCGACGCGATCGGCATCGTCGGCCGCAACGGCTCGGGCAAGTCCACGCTGCTGCGCGCCATCGCCGGCCTGCTGCCGCCGCACGCGGGCGCCGTCTACACCGACGGCCAGCCCTCGCTGCTCGGCGTCAACGCGGCCCTCATGCGCGAGCTGACCGGCGAGCGCAACATCGTGCTCGGCTGTTACGCCATGGGCATGACCCCGAGCGAGGTCAGGGAGAAATACCAGGAGATCGTGGACTTCTCCGGCATCGATGAGTTCGTGCAGCTGCCGATGTCCACCTACTCCTCCGGCATGGGCGCCCGCCTGCGCTTCGCCATCTCCTCCGCCAAGACCCACGACGTGCTGCTGATCGACGAGGCCCTGGCCACCGGCGACCGCGAGTTCCGCCGCAAGAGCGAGGAGCGGATCCGGCACATCCGCGAGTCGGCCGGCACGGTGTTCCTGGTCGCCCACGACCTCAAGGTCATCGAGCAGACCTGCAACCGGGTCATCTGGCTGCACAAGGGCAAGATCAAGATGGATGGCGAGCCCGGGGAAGTGCTCGCCGCGTACAACAAGGGCTGACCCACCCCGCATCGGCCGCGAGCGCCCCTCGGACGCTTCGCGTCCTTCGCCATGCCCGCCGGCGGCGACCGAAAGCCCCTGCGGCGGCGCGACACACGCGACAAAAGACTGACAGCGTGCCCGGTGTTCCGATATCATTCGAACGTTGTTTCGATACGAGGACGCCGATGGAGTGGGAGCGCGCGATGGTAGAGCTTTCGGCCGCGATCGACCACCTGGCCGTCGAGGACGTGGCGGACATCCCCCGGATCGAGCTGGCCGAGCAACTCATCGAGCTCCACTGGCAGATGGCCCGGTTGCAGGCGCAGATCGCCCGCCGCACCGGCGTACGGCTGCCGTGACCCCACCCACCCCACCCCATTCCGAGAAAGCAGGCTCACCCGGAACAAAAGATG
>NZ_JAHKRL010000458.1 GCF_019396405.1 Nonomuraea rhizosphaerae
AACCAGATCGTCCCGGCCGCCGCGACGGCGGGCACCAGGACGGCGGCGGTGACCCACGGCCACCCCCGCCTGCGCCTGGGCGGTGTCTCGGGCCTGAGGTCCATGAGCGTGTTCCCCCGTTGTGTCCCCATGCCGCCGAAGCACACCAGAGTCCGCTATGCGGTGTCCAATACTGATATGAGCGATATATCCATATAAATTTGGCTATGATGGCTGGTCATGGATCTCGTACGGCACCTCCGCTACTTCTGTGTGGTCGCGGAGGAGCTCCACTTCGGCAACGCCGCGATCCGGCTCGGCATGGCGCAGCCGCCGCTCAGCCAGCGGATCAAGCGCCTGGAGGAGGAGCTCGGCGTGCGGCTCTTCGACCGCTCGGCCCGGCAGGTGCGGCTCACCGAGGCGGGCCGCCTGCTGGTCGGCGAGGCGCGCGAGATCGTGGCCCGCGTGGACCGGCTGCGCGAGCTGGTCCGCCATGGCGAGGGAACGGTCCTCAAGCTCGGCGTCCCGCCCGACCTGGCCGCCGCCGTGATCGCCGCCCTCGTCGCCGGCTTTCGCGCCGGCAATCCGGACGTACGGCTCGCACCCGCCGAGATCTGGACGGCCGACCAGGTGACCGCGCTCGCCGAGGGCGCCATCGACGTCGGCATCGTCCGCCACCCGATCAACGCTCCCGGCCTGCGGTACGGGCAGGTGCTGGTCCAGCCGCAGGGCGTGCTGCTGGCCGAGGGCGACCCGCTGGCCCAGGCCGGCGAGGTGCACCTGGCCGACCTGGCGGGGCGCGACCTGCTGATGCCGCCTAAGGATGGCGAGCCGGGGCTGCACGCCGCGACGCTGGCCGAATGCCGCCGCCACGGGTACGTGCCCGCCCAGGTGCACCAGGGCGCCGGGCTCGGGCTGGTGCTGGCGGGGGCGGCGGTCACGTTCGGGGCCAGGGTGGACCTGCCCGGGATCGCCTGGCGGCCACTGCTAGGCTCGCCGATCAGTTGCCGGGTCTCAACCGCCTGGCGCGTGGAGACGGACGCGGTCACCGGTTTCTCGGCGGTGGCCGTACGAACGCTGAAAGAGAGCGCCGGGATGACCGACGAGGGCGCGCCAGCGGTCCGCCACATCAGCCGCAGACCCGGGATGCTGGCATGACGCGGGCGACGGCCGGCCCGCCGCGCGAGGCGTCGGCAGGGGCGGCCCGGGGCGCGGCGCTGCCCGAGGTGCGGGGATGAGTGAGCCGGACTTCGCGGCGATGTTCCGGGCGGCTGGCGTGACGGGGTGGCTGCACGCGGCCGACGTGCGCACCGGGCGGGAGGTCGGGCTCGGCTCCGACGAGCCGCTGCCGACCGCGTCGATGTTCAAGGTGCCGCTGCTCGTGGGCCTCTGCCGTCAGGCCGACGCCGGGCTGCTCGACCTGGCGAGCCACGTGACCGTGCGGCCCGCCGACCGGGTGCCGGGGCCCACCGGGCTGTCGGCGATGCTCGACGACGTCACGATCTCGCTGCGCGACCTCGCGTACCTGATGATCACGGTGAGCGACAACACCGCCGCCGACACGCTCCTGGCCAGGGTCGGGTCCGACGCGGTCAACGGCATGCTGGCCGGCTTCGGGCTGAGCGCCACGAACGTGTGGCAGAGCGCCAGAAACATGTACGCGAGCATGGCGGAGGACACCGGGCACGGCTGGCCGTACCTGGATCCTGACGACATAGCGCGCCTGGGCGTGCTGGACCCCGAACGCACCAACCGCAGCACCCCGCGCGAGATGGCCGCCCTGTTCGGGATGATCTGGCGGGACGAGGCCGCCTCGCCCGAGTCGTGCGCGTGGATGCGCGGCGTGTTCAACCTTCAGGTGTGGCCGCACCGGCTGGCCTCGGGGTTCCCGTACGACGACGTGGAGGTCAGCGGCAAGACCGGGACGTTCCCGACGCTCCGCAACGAGGCGGGCGTGGTCGAGTACCCGGACGGCGGCCAGTACGCGGTGGCGGTGTTCACCCGCTCCTTCAGCACGGCCGTCAACCAGCCGCGCGCCGACGCGGCCATCGGCACGGCGGCCCGCATGGCGGTCGACCACCTGCGCCGCTGACCCCGTACGCGCAAGTGGGGCCGCGACACCCAACCCGGGCGCAAGTTATGTGGAGAGCCGGGTATGACATAGCCCCCACCTCCCGACAGGATGGTCACCATGGTTGCTGAAGGCGAACTTCTCTGGGAACCGACCGAAGACGTCGTCGCGCGCGCCCGTCTGACGAGCTATCTCAAGACCCTGGACAGGGCCGGGGAGAGCTACGAGGACGTGTGGCGCTGGTCGATCGACGACCCAGCGGCTTTCTGGACGTCGATCTGGGACTACTTCGGGGTGATCGGAGAGCGTGGCGACGGGCCCGTCATCACTGGGACGATGCCCGGCGCCGATTGGTTCACCGGAAGCTCGCTCAACTACGCGGAGAACGCCCTGCGCGAGCGTGACCACGAGGGCGTGGCCGTCGTGTTCGTCTCGGAGGACGGCGCGCGGCAGGAGCTGACCCACGCCGAGCTGCGCGAGGAGGTCGCCCGGGTCAGGGCGGGCCTGGTCCGGCTGGGGGTGGGGCGCGGCGACCGGGTGGCCGCCTATGTGCCGAACATCCCGCAGGCCCTGATCGCCTTCCTGGCCACCGCGTCCCTGGGAGCCATCTGGTCGGCCGGTTCGCCGGACTTCGGCGTCCCGAGCGTCGTGGACCGGTTCACCCAGATCGAGCCCAAGGTCCTGATCGCGGTGGACGGCTACCACTACAACGGCAAGAGCTACGACCGCTCGGCCGCCGTCAACGAGATCGCCGCCGCGCTGCCGTCGCTGCGCGCGACCGTGTGGATCCCGTACCTGACGGCCGCCGAGGAGGGGCTGCCGCCGCAGCAGGCCGAGCCCACGGCCACGCACACCCGCGAGGTGCCGCACGGCGAGGTGATCGGCTGGGAGGGGCTGCGGGCCGAGGCGGGGCCGCTGGAGTTCGAGCGGGTGCCGTTCGGCCATCCGCTGTGGATCCTGTACTCCAGCGGCACGACCGGGCTGCCCAAGCCGATCGTGCACGGGCACGGCGGCGTGGTGCTCGAACACCTCAAGTCGCTCTCCTTCCACCAGGACCTCGGTGAGGGGGACGTGTTCTTCTGGTACACCACCACCGGCTGGATGATGTGGAACTACCTCATCGGAGCCCTGCTGGTGGGGGCGGTGCCGGTGCTGTACGACGGCTCGGCCACCTATCCCTCGCCGGCCACGCTGTGGCGGATCGCCGACTCGGAGGCGGTGACCTACTTCGGGGTCGGCGCGCCGTACATCATGGCCTCGCTCAAGGCCGGCATCCGCCCGGAGGGGCTGGCGGCGCTGCGCGGAGTGGGC
>NZ_JAHKRL010000459.1 GCF_019396405.1 Nonomuraea rhizosphaerae
GACGCCGTGGACCGGGCGGTGGCCACCACCTCGGTCGTGGCGACCAAGCGGCCGAGGTGGTGGGCCGTGGTGGGGACGCTGCAGTGGCTGGTGTTCGCGGCGATGGTCGCGGGCGGGCTGTGGCTGGCGGCGTTGTTCGGGATGGACTATCTGCGGCTGCCGCAGCCGCCGCTGCCGACGGCGGGGCCGGTGCCGTGGCCGACCACGCTGCTCGGCGGGGGAGCGCTGACCGGGGTGTTCATCGCGCTGCTGTCGCGGCTGGCGGCCTGGGCGGGCGGGCGTCGCCGGGCCCGCCTCGCCGCGAAGGCCCTGCGCCGGGCGATCGGGCAGGTGGGCGCGGAGTACGTACTGGAGCCGGTGGATCAGGAGCTGGCCAGGCACGCCGCCTTCACGGCCGCGATCACCCGCGCCCGCTGACCGCCTCATCACCCGGGCCCGCTGACCGCCTCATCGGCCGCGCCTGCCGGCCGCGTCCCGTTCGGGCGTCGGGCCGTCAGGTGCGTCGTCTGAGCAGGAGGGTGGACAGCGCCGCGCCCAGGCAGGCGAACCCCGACGCCACCAGGAACGGCGTCGACGTCCCGAACCGTTCCCCCACCACCCCGGCCACCGCCGCGCCGGCCGCGCCACCGGTCCCGATGGCGGTGGAGATCCACCCGAACGCCTCCGCCTCCGCCCCCGGCGCCAGCTCGTCCACCAGCAGCGACGTGGTGGTGAGCGCCGGGTTCAGCGCCAGCCCCGTGCAGAGCAGCACCACCCAGAACACCGGCGGCGACGACACCAGCCCCAGCGGCCCGAGCGCGACCCCGAACACCGCCAGCAGCCCGGTCAGCCGCACGGCGGGCCGGGACCTCCACTGACGCGTCCCGTAGACGGCGGCCCCGATGATCCCGCCCACCGACAGCGCCGCGATCAGCAGCCCCGTGACGGCCGGGCTGCCCTGGGCCGTCGCGAGCGCGGGCACCGCGACCTCCAACGCCCCGAAACCCCCGCAGAACAGCACCACCACGGCCAGCAGCAGCCACATGCCGCGATGTCCGAACATCCGCCCGCCACCGGCGGACGGCGCGGGTTCGGTGGCGCGCAGCAGCCGGGAGAAGGCCAGCGTCCCGGCCCCCGCCGCGGCCGCCACGGCGCCCAGCGCCAGCGAGGCCGACGCCACCGCGATCACCAGCCCGAACAGCAGCGGCCCGGTGAGCATGGCCAGCTCCTGCACCAGGTAGGTGAGGCTGTACGCGGCGGTCCGGCTCTCGACCGGCATGCGGCGGCCCCACTCGATCCGCATGCTCATCGACACGGGCGGCAGCCCGGCCCCCGCCACCCACGCGAACACCACCACGACCCACCCGGCCCCGGCGGAGACCACCACCGCGACCAGCGCCGCCACGTGCACCAGCGCGCAGCCGGCCAGCACCCCGCGCGGCCCGCCCCGGTCGATCATGCGCCCCTGCACCGGCCTGGCCATGCCCGCGCCGATCGAGAACGCCGCCGCGGCCACCCCCGCCAGCACCAGGGAGCCGCTCGCGGACTGCACCACCAGGACGGTCCCCACCGGCGCGACCTGCTGGGTTAGCTGGCTCAGGAACCCGAACAGGGCCTGCGCGGGCACCCCGGGTAAACGGAACAGCCCCCGATAGGCCATCAGCCCGTCCCCAGCGATCCGGAGATCGTCCGCAGCGTGTCGAGCAGCGGCCGGAGCAGGGGATGGGCCTCGGCGCCCCGGCGTACGGCCGCGAACACCCGGCGCTCGGGCCCCGGCGTACGGCGTACCTCCACGCCTCGCAGCACCATGTCACGCAACGCCAGCCGGGGCACCAGCGCGACCCCCGCACCCGCCCCGACCAGCGCCACCACGGCGCGGAAGTCGTCGGAGCAGTGGGCGAAGTCCGGCGTGAAGCCCGCCTGCTCGCAGGCGAAGGTGATCACGTCGTGGACCGGGTTGCCGGGGTAGGGCCCGATCCACGTCTCGTCGGCCAGCTCGCGCAGCTCGGGCTCGACCAGCGGGTGGTCCTCCGGCAGCACCAGGTCGAACGGCTCGGCGTACAGGGGGAACCTGGAGGAGCGGCGATCGTCCGGCGCGCCCCGGTACTCGACCGCGATCGCCAGGTCGGCCCGGTCGTCGTACAGCATCCCCAGGCTGTGGTCCCCCTCGGCGTCGAGGACCCGTACGCGCAGCCCCGGCGAGCCGGTCCGCAGCGCCGCGATGGCCGGGGACAGCACGGCGCCGATCGCGGTGGCGAAGCAGGCGACGGTCACCTCGCCCGCCGCGCCCGTGGTGTAGGCGGCGACCTCGGCCTCGGCGCGTTCGAGCTGGGCGAGCACCTCGTTGGCGTGGGCCAGCATGATCCGGCCGACCGCCGTCAGGCGCACGCCGCGCGCGTCGCGGGTGAACAGCCGGTGGCCCACCTCGTGCTCCAGCGCCCCGAGCTGCTGGGACACCGCCGACGGGGTGAGGTGCAGGGCGGCGGCCGCGGCGGTGACCGTGCCGTGGTCGGCCACCGCGCGCAGCGTGCGCAGGCGCCGCGTGTCTATCACGCAGTGAGACTACTCACCCGCGGGCTTGTGCGAACGTCACCCTCACGTCTGGACGGACGTCACCCTCGGGCCTGGACGAACGCCTCCACCGCCCGGTCCACGTCCTCCTGGGAGTGGGCCGCCGAGAGCTGCACCCGGATCCGGGCCTGCCCGTGCGGCACCACCGGGTAGGAGAACCCGATCACGTACACGCCCAGCTCCAGCAGCCGCTCGGCCATGGCCCCGGCCTCGGCGGCGTCGCCGATCATGACCGGCGTGATCGGATGGTCGCCCGGCAGGATGTCGAACCCCGCCTCGCTCATCCGCGACCGGAACCTGGCCGTGTTCGCCCGCAGTCGCTCGCGCGCCTCGCTGGAGGTCTCCAGCAGGTCCAGGATGCGCAGCGAGGCCGTGGCGATGACGGGCGCCAGCGAGTTCGAGAACAGGTACGGTCGTGACCGCTGCCGCAGCAGCTCGCAGATCTCCTTGCGCGCCGCGACGTACCCGCCGCTGGCCCCGCCGAGCGCCTTGCCGAGGGTGCCGGTGATGACGTCCACCCGGTCGGTGACGCCGTGCAGCTCGGGCGTGCCGCGCCCGGTCGGCCCGACGAACCCGACCGCGTGGGAGTCGTCGACCATGACCATCGCGTCGTAGCGTTCGGCCAGGTCGCAGATGTCGGGCAGCGGCGCGAGGTAGCCGTCCATGGAGAACACGCCGTCGGTCACCACCAGCCGCCGCCGCGCGTCGGACGCCTCCTTCAGCCTGGCCTCCAGCTCGGCCATGTCGCGGTTGGCGTACCGGTAGCGGCGGGCCTTCGACAGGCGGATGCCGTCGATGATGCTGGCGTGGTTGAGTGCGTCGGAGATCACCGCGTCCTGCGCGTCGAGCAGCGTCTCGAACACGCCGCCGTTGGCGTCGAAGCACGAGCTGTACAGGACGGTGTCCTCCTGGCCGAGGAAGTCGGACAGGCGGGCCTCCAGCTCCTTGTGCACCTCCTGCGTGCCGCAGATGAAGCGCACCGAGGCCATGCCGAAGCCCCACCGGTCCAGCGCCTCCTTGGCGGCGGCGACGACCTCCGGGTTGTCGGCCAGGCCGAGGTAGTTGTTGGCGCAGAAGTTCAGGACCTCGCGTCCTGCCACGCTCACCTGGGAGCTCTGCGGGGTGGTGATCACCCGTTCGGGCTTGTGCAGCCCGGCCTCGGTGATCTCGTCGAGCGTCGCACGCAGCTGGTCGCGTACGTTCGTGAACATCAAGCGCTCCAATCCAGGATGACCTTGCCGGTGCGGCCGCTCGCCGCCGTGTCGAAGGCGGCGTCGAAGTCGCGGTACGAGAAGCGGTCGGTGATCACGGGGGACAGGTCGAGCCCCTTCTCCAGCAGCACCGACATGTTGTACCAGGTCTCGAACATCTCCCGGCCGTAGACACCCTTGATGGTGAGCATCGAGGTGACAACCGTGGACCAGTCGATGCTGAACTCCTCGGCGGGCAGCCCGAGCATCGCGATCTTGCCGCCGTGGGTCATGCTCGCGATCATGTCGCGTACGGCCCTCGGGTTGCCGGACATCTCCAGCCCGACGTCGAAGCCCTCCTTCATGCCGAGTTGCTGCATGCCGTCGGCGATCGAGGTGAGCGAGACGTTCAGCGCCAGCGAGACGCCGACCTTGCCGGCCAGGTCCAGGCGCTCGTCGCTGACGTCGGTGATCACCACGTTGCGGGCGCCGACGTGCGTGGCCACGGCCGCCGCCATCAGCCCGATCGGGCCCGCGCCGGTGATCAGCACGTCCTCGCCGACCAGGGGGAACGACAGCGCCGTGTGCACGGCGTTGCCGAACGGGTCGAAGATGGCGGCCACGTCGGGGTGCACCGGGACGCGGTGGACCCACACGTTCGAGGCGGGCAGGGTGACGTACTCGGCGAACGCGCCGTCCCTGTTGACGCCCAGCCCGATCGTGTTGCGGCACAGGTGGCGGCGTCCGGCCATGCAGTTGCGGCACTTGCCGCACACGAGGTGGCCCTCGCCGCTGACCAGGTCGCCGACGGCGATGTCCTCGACCCCGGGCGCCACCTCGACGACGTGCCCGCAGAACTCATGTCCCACGATCAACGGCAGTTCCAACGTATGCCGCGCCCAGTCATCAAATTTCCGGATGTGGAGGTCGGTGCCGCAGATGCCGGTTCGCAGCACCCTGATCAGCACCTCGCCCGGCCCCACCGTCGGCTCCGGCACGTCCACCAGCCACAATCCGGGCTCCGCCCGCTCTTTGACCAGCGCTTTCATAGCGTCATCTCTCCCCTATGTCCGAACCTAACGCACTGTGCCCGCTCTCCTTCGGACATGTCCATCGAGGGATTCTTAAGTGCCCCCACAGCTCCGCTTCACGCCTGACGCCGGCCTGGGCGCCCACCCGGACGCTTGCCGAAAGCCGCGCTAATTGAGCTGGTTATTCGCAGAAACGAACGCTAACGTGCAGGCGTGACCAGTGACCTTCGCATCGGAGTCATCGGCCTCGGCCTCCGCGGCAACCTCGCCACGTACGCGCACCGGCCCGGTCAGGGCTCGGTCGTCACCGCGCTCTGCGACTCCGACCCGGCGGTGCTCAAGCGGCACGCGGGGCGCTTCGACGCGGAGCTCCTGACCGACGATTACCGCCGCCTGCTCGACCGCCCCGGCCTCGACGCGGTCCTCGTCCTCACGCCCGACGACACGCACGAACGCGTCGCGATCGACTGCCTGGACGCCGGCAAGGCCGTCTACCTGGAGAAACCCCTCGCCATCACGGTCGAGGGCTGCGACAACGTCCTGCGCGCCGCCCGCCGCACCGCGAGCCGCCTGTACGTGGGCCACAACATGCGCCACATGGGCGTGGTACGGCTCATGCGTGACATCATCCGCCGGGGCGACATCGGGGAGCCGAAGACGGTCTGGGTCCGCCATTTCGTGTCGTACGGGGGCGACTACTACTTCAAGGACTGGCACGCCGACCGCACCCGCACCACCGGCCTGCTCCTGCAGAAGGCCGCCCACGACCTCGACGTCATCCACTGGCTCGCCGGCGGCTACACCACCAGGGTGAACGCGCTCGGCGACCTCATGCTCTACGGCGACCTGCCGCGCCGCGCCCCCGGCACCCCGCGCCCGGACGACTGGCTCCAGTCCTACGACTGGCCGCCCGCCACCCGCACCGGCCTCAACCACGTCATCGACGTCGAGGACGTGTCGGTGATGAACATGCGCCTCGACAACGGGGTCATCGCCGCCTACCAGCAGTGCCACTTCACCCCCGACTACGTGCGCAACTACACGGTGATCGGCACCGAGGGGCGTCTGGAGAACTTCGGCGACGGCCCCGGCGACACGGTCAAGGTCTGGAACACCGGCCCCTCCGGCTACCGGGCCGACGGCGACATCGCCTACCGGGTGCCCGACGCGACGGGCACCCACGGCGGCGCCGACGGGGACATCATGCGGGAGTTCTGCGACTTCGTCCGGAACGGCGGCGTGACGGACACCTCCCCGGTGGCCGCCCGCATGAGCGTCGCCGCCGGTTACATGGCCACGATGTCGCTGCGGGACGGCGGCCGCCCGTACGACGTCCCGCCGCTGGACGCGGACCTGGCCGCCTACTTCGACCAAGGGCAACCCTGACGACCCCGGACCCTGGTCATCAGCAGGGCACCCGCCATGTACGCACATGGCGGGCATTTGCCCTGCGTACGGGGCTTTAGCTGGAGCTCCTGTCTTGGAATAGCCGTTCTAAGTATGCAACACTGTTGCACGGTTGGAACATGGTCAGTCCAGGAAGACACCAACACAATGAGATCAACGCGGCCTTCAAAAGGTTGCGCAAGACTCAGACGCTCACCGTGGTCGAAGATCACAATGGGCATCGCTGGGGCCGGATTCAGTGCTCATGCGGCGCCGCCCCCTTCAAAGTTTGGTCGACGCCACGCAACCTGGGTAATCACGCGAAAAGCATCATCGAGTGGGCCGGCGAGCATGCTGAGTGCCGCGAAAGTCAGGAGGGCTCATGACTATCTGGAACTTCCGCATCCTGCTCAATCGGGAGCCCAGCGACGAAGAAACGGATGCCCTCTACGAAGCAGGTCTGGATGACTGCGCTGTGGCGGGCGGACCTGACGGCAGTGTCCAGCTGATGTGCGACCGCGCGGGAGAAAGCCTGCTGGAGGCGATCGCTTCCGTGCTTCCACAGATCCGTAAGGTCAAGCAGCTGTGGGCCATCGGGGTCGGGCAGGGTGACGCGGTGACGCTGGGCGACGCGGCCCGGCGTCACGGGAATCGCACGCAGGCGAGTCTGCGCCAGCTCGCCGGCGGGCAGCGAGGGCCGGGCGGTTTCCCGGAGCCGCTCATGGAGGCCGACAACATCAGCCTCTACTCCTGGGCCGAGGTCTCGGAGTGGTTGCGGGTCGTCATGGGAGACGACGTCCCGGAGGTGAGCCGGGACATCGCCGTGGCGGACGCGGCGGTCAAGCTGGCCTGCCGAGCCAGAGCCCTGGGCATGAAAAAGGACATCATGATGAAGGTGGTCGACTCCGCCTTCGACCCTGAACCGGTGTCCGCCAGCGCGGCTGCCTGACCTGCTTGACGGACCGGCCGTACAGCGTGATGCCCGCCGCCCCGGACCGGCACGGCGGGCAGCTCCTTGTGTTCAGCGCTCCTGGTGGTTCTTCCGCAGGTCGGAGAACGGAGCTGGCTCCGCCACCCCCTGGGTGAGCTGCCGGGGGCCGTTCGGGCTCTCGGCGTCCTGGGCGTCGGCCACCGCCTCGGCCGCGGCCTCGGAGGCGCGGGCG
>NZ_JAHKRL010000460.1 GCF_019396405.1 Nonomuraea rhizosphaerae
TGCGGCGGCTGCGCAAGCTCGCCGCCAGCGCCGACACCCGCGCCTCGGCCGACCCCGGCGAGGCCGCCGCGCCCGAGGCGGCGCAGGGCGAGCGGTCCCCGGCCGACGAGGCGGCCCGCGACCAGCACCGGAAGGGCCAGCCGCCCAGGCAGGGGCCCCCGATCGTGCTGTCGCAGACGCAGCGCCTGTGGCCGCCGCTCAACCCCGACACCAAGCCGGTGCGCTTCATCCGGCCGGTGACCTCCGAGGAGCCCGTGACCTCCCCCGTGGGCCGGGCCACCGACGGCGAACCGCCCGCCGACGAGCGCGCGGAGCACCTGGAACGGGCAGAGCACCCCGAGCACGCCGAGTACGCCGAGCACACAGGCCAGGCGAAGCACCCGGAAGACGCGGAAGACGCGGAGCGCCCCGACACCGCCGAGCGGCCGGTCACTGCCGAGCGGCCGCGCACCAGCGAGAGGGCCGAGCCGGTGCGCATCGGGCGAGCCGACATTCAGCGGGCAGACCCCGGCCAGGCCGCCCCCGGCCGGGACGAGCACGACGACCAGCTCGACGACGCCCCGGCGGCACGGCAGGTCAGCCAGGGCCCCAAGCCCGGCGAGCGGGTGCGGCGGGTCGAGTCCGTGGTCGGCCGCGACTCCGGCGGCTGGCGGCGCATCGCCCAGGTCGTCGTCGGCGGCGGCAACGTGCGCAGCGACGGCTCGGAGATCGACGAGGCCAGGGCCAGGGCGGTGTTCGGCGGCAGCCGCCGGATCGTGGTGCTCGGCTGCACCGGCGGCGCGGGCCAGAGCACGACGGCGCTGATGCTGGGCCACACGCTGGCCACCCACCGCGACGACAGGGTGGTGGCCGTCGACGCCAGCACCGGCGGCAGCACTCTGACCAGCAAGATCGACTCCGAGACCCCGGAGACGCTGTCCTCGCTGCTGTCCGGCCTCGACCGGGTCAGCGGCTACCTGACGATGCGCGGGTACACCACCCGCACGGCGTCGGGCCTGGAGGTCGTCGGCGCGGACACCGACGCGGAGGCCGAGCAGCGGCTGTCGGACCGGACGCTGTTCTCCGACCACCGGCTGGGCCAGGTCCTGCACCTGCTCGACCGGCACTACAAGCTGACCGTTCTCGACCCGGCCGCCGCGCTCGCGGCCCGGGTCCTGCCGTACGCGGACCAGCTCGTCCTGGTGGTCCCCGCGAGCGAGGAGGCGCCGGAGGCGGTGGCGATGACGTACGAGTGGCTCGACGGGCACGGCTGCGCGGACCTGCGCAGGCGGGCGGTCATGGTGGTCAACGGCGTGAGCAGGCGTTCGATGGCCGACGTCGAGCAGGCGGAGTCGGTGGCCAGCGGCAGGTGCCGGGCCATCGTCCGGGTCCCCTGGGAGGACGACCTCGCGCCGGACGGCGACGGGGTGGTCGACCCCGGGCAGTTGCGCGCGGCCGGGCGGCGGGCGTATCTCGCCCTCGCGGGAGTGGTGGTCGCGGGCTTTGCGGCGCAGTCCGTCCGTCCGAGCGAAGAGGAGTTGGCGAGTGACCCCCCGGGCACGAGAATCGGTGAGCGATAAGTGAACATGCGAGCAGGTCTGACTTGTTCATGCGCCGAGGGGGCGGCATGAGCAGGGCGTCCCGAGCGCATCAGCGCCTCGCGGTCCGTTACTTCGACGACCGCATTCTGCTCACCGACACCTGCGCATGGGCGTACTTCCGCCTTCCGACGGTCAGCTACGAGTTCGTCACGCCCGAGGAGCGTGAAGCGCTGGCCACCAACATCACGATCGCGCTGGCCGCGATCAGGATGCCCGACGCCGAGGTGCACCTGAGGGTCGCGCACCGCACCTATCCGGCCGCCGAGTGGGCGATGGAGCTCAACGCCACCTCCGACGAGGGGCCGGGCTGGCGCGACTACCTGGAGGAGATGTACCGGCACGTCTGGGCCAAGGACTTCTGGTCCAAGGAGGTCTACCTCGGCGTCCGCCTCGGCCCTCGGGGCAAGCAGCTCGGGGCGGGCGTGCTGTCGCAGCTGTTCGGCTTCTACCAGCGTACGGAGAGGACGCTCGGGCTGGAGGACGACCACGTGCCCGAGGGCGAGATCAACAGGTGGAGCGACCAGGCCGAACGCCTCGGCCGGGCGCTGGCCTCCAGCGCCCTCTACGCCCGGCACGCCACCTCCGTCGAGGTGGCGTGGTTGTTCCAGCACTCGGCCGCGGGCGCGCTCGGTGACGGGCCGCCCTCGGCCAGCCCGAAGCGGCGCTGGGGCAAGGGCGAGATCGAGGCGCTGGTCGAGGGCGAGATCCACAACGGCAGGTCGCTGCTGCGCATCGTGCAGCCGCAGGGCGACTCGTACGTGGCGCAGCTCTCGTTCGCCCGCTTCCCCGACCTGATGCCGTTCCCCGACGGCGAGCCGTGGCTGCACTTCGCCGACCAGCTTCCCTTCCCGGTCGAGGTCTCGTCCAGGATGCGGCTGATCCCGCCGGTCAAGGCGTCCAAGGACGTCGCGCGCAAGCTCGCGCACGCGCGTGACATGGACATCCACATCCGCGAGGCGGGCGCGGAGGCGCCGATCGCGCTCGCCGAGCAGATCGACGCGGCCCGCATGCTGGAGCACGGCATCACCAAGGAGCGCCTGCCCTTCGTGTACGGCTGGCACCGGCTGATCGTGTCGGCCCCGACCGAGGACATCTGCGTGCAGCGGGTCGAGGCGGTCGTGGAGCACTACCGCGACATGGGCATCGACGTGGTGAACTCGACGGGCGACCAGTTCTCGCTGTTCTGCGAGGCGCTGCCCGGGGAGAAGGTGCGGGTCAACGCCTACGCCCAGCGCCAGCCCCTGCGGACGATCGCGGGCGGCATGGCCACCGCGACCGTGGACCTGGGCGACCGGCTCGCCGACGGCAGCGGCGCCGAGGGCTGGCTGGGCCCGTACATCGGGGAGACCGTCGGCAGGGCCCGCAGCATCGTGCACTTCGACCCGCTGGTGGCGGCCACCCGCAACCGGCCGACCGCGATCGCGATCACCGGCGAGCCGGGCGGCGGCAAGACCACGCTGGCGCTGCTGATGATCTACCAGATGGCGCTGCGCGGCGTCACGGTCGCCGTGATCGACCCCAAGGGCGACGCCGAGTCGCTGGTGCAGCTGCTGCAGAAGCGCGAGCGCAAGGCCAGGATGATCCCGCTCGGCTCGGCCGCGCCGGGGCTGCTCGACCCGTTCTCGTTCGGCGACGACATCGCGGCCAAGAAGACGATGGCCACCGAGACGCTGCGGCTGCTGCTGCCGCGCATGTCGGAGGAGCGCGAGTCGGCGATGATCCAGGCGGTCGCCGCCGTGTCCAACGGCGTGGACCCCTCGCTCGGCAAGGTCGTCGAGTACCTGGAGCAGTCCGAGGACGCCGCCTCGAAGAACCTGGGCGCCGTGCTCCGCTCCATGTCCGAGATGCACCTGGCCAGGCTCTGCTTCGACCCGTCGGGCGGCGACCAGATCGACACCGAGGGCTGGACGACCGTGTTCACGCTCGGCGGCCTGACCCTGCCCGACGTGGCGACCGGCCGCGACGACTACTCCTACGAGCAGCGGCTGTCGGTGGCCCTGCTCTACCTGGTCTCCCAGTTCGCGCGCAGGCTGATGAACAGCCTCGACCGCCGCGCGCCCAAGGCGATCTTCCTGGACGAGGCTTGGGCGATCACCTCCACGCCCGAGGGCGCCAAGCTGGTGCCCGAGGTCAGCCGGATGGGCCGCTCCCGCAACACCGCGCTCGTGCTCGTCTCGCAGAACGCCGGTGACCTGCTGAACGAGCAGGTCACCAACTGCCTGTCCTCGGTCTTCGCATTCAGGTCCACCGAGCGGGTGGAGGTCGAACACGTCATGTCCCTGCTGGGTGTGGAGCCGTCGGAGGAGCACAAGGCCGTGCTGCGCTCTCTCGGCAACGGCGAATGCATTTTCCGTGATTTGGATGGCAGGGCGGGCCGCATCGGCGTAGACCTGATCTCCGAGGAACTGCTCCGCTGGCTCGACACGAATCCGACGCACGACAAACCCGGCGACAGCGGGCATGATGATCATCAAGGGGGAGTGGGCCGAGCGCAGGAGGTGCGGTCATGAAGATCCGGCTACCCAAGTGGCTCGTGCTTGTCCTCGCCCTGGTCGCGGGCGTTCTCGTGGTGCCGGTCGTGGCGGGCTCGCTCTCGCCGGCCGCCGCCGCGCCCTGTGACCTGTCGCCCCCGCTGACGCCCGAGGTGGTGGGCAGCGGCACCGACGGCATGATGCAGCCGCCCGTGCCCGCGGGTGGCGCCACCGCGGCTCCGACCACCAACTACGGCCAGTTCGGCATGAGCGGCCAGTTCTGGAACACCCACGACCTGACCTGCTCCGACTTCGCCGCCGTGGTCGGCAACAGCTGGGCGAACACGATCTTCACGTGGGCCAAGGCCGTCGACCGGGTGACGATCAGCACCTACCAGGCCGCGGCCACGGAGGGACCGCTCCAGTCGATCAAGGACGTCGTCGACGACATCGTGACGAACCTGTCGAACGCCATGTACTGGCCGTACCTGCGGCCGATCGTCATCCTCGGCGCCATCTGGCTGGCCTGGTACGGGCTCATCCGCAAGCGGGCCACCACCACCGCCGAGGGCGTGATCTGGATGGTGCTCGCCGTCACGGTGGCGACCTGGTTCTTCAGCCGGCCCGGCGACTTCACCGGGCTCGGCAAGGTCGTCACCGACAAGACCGGCGAGGTCGTCAACTCGGCGTTCTCCGGGCTGCCCGGCGCCGGCGGCGCCACCTGCCTGCCCCAGCCCGGACAGACCAACCCGCAGGTCACCGCCGGCGGCTACGGCCAGACCGGCACGCCCGGCGTCGACCAGAACGCCGAGGCGCTGTGGTCCACGCTGGTCTGCAAGCCGTGGCTGATGGGCATGTTCGGCACCGCCGACGCCAACCAGCCGATCGTGCGCGACTTCGGCCGGACGATGCTGGAGATCCAGTCGATGCCCGCCCCGGCGGCCGGGCAGGCGGTGCCCGACGTCGGCGCGCGGCAGGCGAAGTACGTCGAGATCGCGGAGAAGCTGAAGAACGACCCGCGCTACATGATCTTCTCCGGGCGTGACTGGACCAGCAGGCTCGGCGTGGCCATCGGCGCGCTGATCGCCGCGATGGTCGCCGGGGTGCTCATCTTCCTGGTGGCGGTCTCGCTGCTGGTGCTGAAGGTCGGCTTCCTGCTGCTGCTCATCCTCGGGCCGGTGTTCCTGCTGATCGGCGTGCATCCGGGCAGCGGGCGGATCATCGCGATGCGGTGGGTGGAGATGCTCGTCGGCACGCTGCTCCGGCAGGCCGTGCTCGCGCTGGTGCTCAGCGTGCTCGTGTACGGGTACGCGCTGATCATCTCGACGGCCATGCCGTGGGGCATGCAGATCCTGTTCATCGCGCTGTTGACGATCGCGGTGTTCTTCTACCGGCGGCCGTTCCAGCACCTGTTCGCCTCCATGAACGGCCACACGCTGACCACACGCATGCTCGGCGACGCGGCCAGCTCCTCCGTGCTCGAACGCTCCGCCAACGCGCTGCCCCCGGTGGCGTCGGCCAGGATCGGGCGCTGGGGGGCGCGCAAGGCCGAGCCGCTCATCCAGGCGGCGGCCATGGGCGCCTCGGCCGGGACCGCCGCGGCGGCCTCCACGGTCGCCCAAGGACGGGCGCGCGGGCAGGAGGGCGCGGAGGGAGCGACTCCGTCGGGCACCCGGGTGCCGGCCACTCCCGCGCCGCTCAACACCGACCAGCAGGGCGGCAAGGCGGCCGGCCGGCAGGCGCCCGCTCCCCGTACCGGGGCCGCGCCGCCGCTGAACCTGAGCGGCACGCCCACCCGTACGCGGGGGGCCGCCGCCGGAGGGCCACGGGCGTCCGGCGGCTCCACGGGCGGCTCCACCGGCTCCGCGGGCAGCTCCCCGGCC